>CAKRWZ010000027.1 GCA_934418295.1 uncultured Mediterraneibacter sp. | reverse complement strand
CATTGGTAATGATCGCTGCACGCCCGTTTTTCTCATCCAGCTTATTGATGGCGTGCTGCATGAATAGCAGCTGAGCGTCACCCGTTCCAGGCAGACCATGTTCAAACCGTCCGCCCTTCTTGTTTTCCTCACGGACTTTCTTCTCCTGTCCTTCCGGTGCATCTTTGCCGCCCCAGGGTGTACCAAATGGGGGATTCATAATCACCAGCCGCATCTTCTGATCCGGGAAGCAGTCCGTTTTCAGGGTGTTGGCTTCCTCATCACCCATGATGTTTTTCACATCCTGGCCTTTGATGAGCATATCCGCCAGACAAATGGCGTAGGATTCGGGGTTGATTTCCTGTCCAAATAAACGCACATCCACATAGGGATTTTTGCGGCGCAGGAAATCATAGGCAGTGGACAGCATACCGCCCGAACCACAGGCAGCGTCCAGTACGGTTGCGATCTTACCCTCATCGGTCAGCAGATCGTTGCAGCCCTCTGCCAGCAGTACATTGACCATCAGACGAATTACTTCACGGGGCGTATAGTGATCACCGGCCTCAGCGTTTTCAGAAAAGCGACGGATAATATCCTCGAAAATGTAGCCCATCTTCATGCTGTCCACATGGGCGGGATACAAATCCAAATCCGAGAACTTTTTAACCACGCTGTAAAGGCGGTTGCTCTTATCCATTTTGTCGATCTGGGTGCTGAATTTCAGCAGCTTTTCCAGAATCAGCTGGATGTTGGCGGAAAAGCCTTCAATGTAAGACTTAAGATTGGACGCAATGCTGTCGCTGTCATCCAGAAGGCGTTTAAGAGTAAATTCACTGGTATTGTAAAAAGGGTATTTGGAAACCTGGCAAAGAAGCGCAGCTGGGAGGTTGGGATTCTGCTTGTGCTTCGCCACAACTGCATCTTTGGAAGCATCCAAAGCACACTCAAATCGACGAATGATGACCATGGGGATAATAACGTCCTTATATTTATCCGAGGTATAGGCACCACGGAGTGAGTTGGCAATGGACCAGACCAAACCAACTTCCTTGCTTACGTCAATAGACGTATCATCAAACATTACTTCGTAAAAATACTTATCTCTCATTTTGTGGATTCTCCTTCTCTATTCTCTTGAAAAGACGCAAACAGGGCGGCAACTCTTTTGATCTGATCAGGTGTCAAATTGCAGCCTTCCAACTTTCGCATTGCATCTACTAAATCCTTGTTTTGTGTGATAGTCCGACAAATATCCGGCGGAGGAACTTTCCGAATCGCCATATACAGACGATCCATACGACGGCGTGTCTGTAAATCCGGCTTTAGCTCCTTAATCAGCTTGTCATAGACCTCCGCTGTTGGAGCGTTAACACCGTCTTCTATATATTTCATGTTTGAACGGGGCAGACCAACCCTTTGTGCTAATTGGGATTGGCTGAGCGTCCCACGGCATCGGACAATTAAAGCACCAAGGTTCTTCTTTGCTCTTTCAGAAGCTTTATCAGCAACTACTCTTGCGGGCAATTTGACACCTCCTTTCTATAATTGTTCTACGTTCTATAACATAGAACAATTATACTACATTTGCTGATTATTAGTCAAGTTATCGAGAGTTATCTTTAGTAAGAAAAAAGCACGCTAACGACTAAGTCGCTAACGTGCTTTTAATCATAAGTTTTTCGTATTTATATCATATTGAAATACTTTAATGCTTCCATAATCGCCGCCTCTTTTTCCGGTGGACACTGCGCCACCTTCGCATCTTCCTTCTTTGACAGATTATAATTCTGTCCCACATCCAGACCACACTTCCGCTTAACCTGGGAGATATACAGAGACGATACCTTCAGGCCATACTTCTCCAGCACATACGTCTTAATCTCGTCATAGGTAGCCTTGCTCTCCGCCGATGTCAAATCCAACTCGTCCAGATTCAACTCCACCTCAATATGCTGCTTGGTATTGAGTTTGGACAAAAGTACAACCGTCTCACAATGCACAGTCTGGCAAAATTGATCAACTGCCACTGCTTTTTCCAGTCGATAACCTCTTCCTTGAATCATCTCCAAATCCCGCGCCAGGCTGGTGGCTTTGCAGGAGATGTAAACGATATGATCTACACCGTAGTCGAGGATTTTGGGAAGTGCTTTGGGATGGATGCCGTCTCTGGGCGGATCCAGTACGATCACGTCTGGTTTTTCTGTGATGTTATCGAGGACTTGAAATACATCGCCTGCTATGAATTCGCAGTTGGAAAGACCGTTGCGGAGTGCATTTTCTTTTGCAGCTTCTACGGCTTCTTCGACGATTTCGACACCGATGACTTTTTTGGCTTTCGGCGCCAGGACTTGTGCGATAGTACCGGTGCCGCTGAAAAGGTCGAAAACTGTCATATCTTGTATATCTCCGATGTAATCACGCACGGTTTTGTATAAGACCTCTGCACCTTTTGAGTTTGGCTGGAAGAAGGAAAAGGGTGTGATCTTGAACTGTATGCCCAAAAGGGTTTCATAGAAGTAATCTTTTCCGTACAGGATTCTGGTCTCATCACTTTGTACTACATCTGATAGAGAGTCGTTCAGAATATGCAGGATCCCGACGATTTTGCCTTCCAACGGCAGATTTAAAATGCGGTTGACCAGTTCTGTGAGGTCATGTTCTTCCTGAGTGGTGGTTACCAGATTTATCAGAATTTCTCCGGTGGCATCTCCTCTTCTGAGCAACAGATGGCGGAGATATCCGGTGTGCTGCATTTTGTGATAATAGCCGATTTCTTTTTCCTGAAAATACTGCAAAACGCAGGACAGGATTTGATTCATGTCCGAATGTACCAATTTGCAGTCATCTGCCGTCAGCACATCGTAGGTACTGCCTTTTTTGTGAAGCCCCAGTGTCAAAGCCCCGCCTTTTTCTGCATCACCGAAGGAAAATTCCATTTTATTGCGGTAGGCAAATTCTTTGGGACTCGCTTTAATTCCTTCAAACGTGTAGGAACGCCCGGGCAAAACGGCTCCGTCTAAAATCTCTTTGATCTGTCCGGATTTCATTTTTAGCTGTTCTTCGTAATCCATGGTCTGGTACATGCAGCCGCCGCAGGCCGGAAACAGACTGCAGACGGGGTTTCTCGTCTCCAGCGGGGAGGTTTCCAGGACTTCCAGCAGTCTTCCTTCTGCCTGTCCATGCCGGAATTTATTGACTGCAAAACGCACTTTTTGTCCCGGGATCCCGTTTTTTACGATCACGGAATTTTCTTCTCCGTCTACTTTGACATATCCTTTGTTGGGAAATTCTACTTTTTCAATGATTCCCTCTGCAATCTGTCCTTTTTTCATCTTGAAACATGATTCCTTCCTGTCAAATTTCTAATGATCTAAATTAACATTCATCTGCGATTTTGTACAGCAGCTGTTCGGTGTCTTCCCAGCCCAGGCAAGGGTCTGTAATGGACTGACCGTAAACCAAATTATCGCAGATATTCTGTCTGCCTTCTACCAGGTAACTTTCGATCATCACACCTTTGATCATGCTTTTCAGATCCGGGTTGTAATTTCTGCTGTGCAGCACTTCGCTGACGATCCGGATCTGTTCTTTAAACTGTTTTCCGGAATTGGAGTGATTCACATCGACCAATACTGCCGGGTTTTTCAGCTTCCTCTCTTTGTACAATACTGCCAGTCTGGCCAGATCTTCGTAATGGTAGTTTGGAATGTTCTTTCCGTATTTGTCTACACCGCCGCGCAGGATCGCATGAGCCAGCGGGTTACCGGAAGTTTCTACATCCAGGCTTCTGTAGATAAAATTGTGCGGACTCTGTGCGGCCTGTATGGAGTTTAACATAACTCCCAGATCACCGCTGGTCGGGTTCTTCATACCTACCGGAATATCCATTCCGCTGGCTGTCAAACGATGCTGTTGATTTTCCACGGAACGGGCTCCCACTGCCTCGTAAGATAGAATATCATCCAGATAGCTTCTGTTTTCCGGGTAAAGCATTTCATCTGCTGCTGTCAACCCGGTCTCCTGCATTGCACGGATATGCATTTTCCGGATCGCAATGATTCCTGCCAACAGATCCGGTGCTTTGTCCGGATCAGGCTGATGTAGCATTCCCTTGTATCCTTCTCCCGTTGTACGTGGCTTATTAGTATAAATTCTTGGGATGACCATCAATTTTTCTGAAACCTTATCTGAAATCTCTTTCAAATGATTCACATATTCACATACAGAGTCTTCATTATCCGCCGAGCACGGACCTACTACTACCAGAAAACGATCTGATTTTCCGGTAAAAATATCTTTAATCTCCTGATCGCGCTTTGCTTTGAGCTGTTTCAGTTCCTCAGATAACGGATACTGCGCCTTCAACACCTCCGGAAAGGGTAATTGATGATTGATTTTCATTGACATAGCTTTTTCCTCCTCCGTATAATTATTCATTTTCTGTTTCTATAAAACGCTCTATACGAGAAATGCTTCCCTTTATAGGCGCATACTAAAAGGACAGGTGCAGTTTAAGAACTACATCCTGTCCTTTAATTTTGATGTCTCTCTTAAATATTCCGCTTACTCTTCTGCTTTTTCTTTTGTTTTCTCTGCTTCTTCGTCTTCGCTAAAATAATCGTCATCGAAGTCTTCATCAAAATCTTCCAGATAATCTGGTGTCAGAAAGCAATAAACGGCATAAGCGATCCCCGCTACTGCTGCAACAGCACCAACGATAGCAAGTACCCAAACGAGAACGTTTTTCGGTTTTTCCTCGTCTTTTTTACGGAGCAATTCACTTAATCTTGTCTCTGAGATCAATTCTTCCATTTTCTTTGTCACATTATCCATAAAATGATTCCGTCCTTTCTTCTCTGACAGCCTCCGTCACAGCATCGGCAACGCTTCAGAATTTATTTTGTTTTATTATATCACTTTGCATTTTAAATTACTACAATTTTTTCAGTTTTGCAAATGCTGCAAACATTTTTTTCGTTCCGGCTCTGTCGAAGTCTACCGTCACCTCAAAATCTCTTCCGCCGGCCGTGATATCCGTCACTGTCCCGTCGCCGAATTTGATATGATGCACACGATCTCCCACTTCATAAGAAAGTTTCTTCCCGTTTTCTGTTCCGAACTGCTGTCTCGGCTTTTGCCCAAAAGAGGAATAAGACTGGGCAAAAGGCTTTGCATGGAATGCTTTTTTTGCCTGAAAATATGGATTTTCCGGCAATTTTTCCGTCGGCTGCTCTAAAGGATATGCCCCTGTTGACAAAAGCTCTGCCGGGATTTCTTTCACAAATCTGGAAATTTTATTGTACTGTGTTTCACCTCGGATCATCCTCCGTTTGGCGCTGGTAAGGGTCAATTCCTTTTCGGCACGCGTGATCCCCACGTAACACAGCCTTCTTTCTTCTTCCATCTCTTCTTCATCGTCTGCGGTAATGGTCATGTAGCTCGGAAACAGTCCGTCTTCCATACCTGCCAGATATACATGTGGAAATTCCAAGCCTTTTGCACTGTGCAGTGTCATCAAAACCACATAATCCGCATCCTCGTCCAGGCTGTCGATGTCCGCCACCAAAGCCACATCTTCCAAAAAGCCGTTCAATGTCGGCTGCCCGTCGGTACAATTTTCCTCATAATCTGCGATCTTGCTAAGCAATTCGTCAATGTTTTCCTGCCGTGCTTCCGCCTCTTCTTTTCCTTCTGCTTCCAGCATTTCCGCGTATCCGGTTTTGTCGATGATTTCTTTCATCAACTCCAGGATTGTCACTTCTTCCGCCCGCATTTTAAAATACTCGATCAATGCCACAAAACTGTCCAGCTTCGATGCCCCTCTGCCGATATTGGAGATCAGATCCAGTCCCTGCAGTGCTTCATAAAATCCGATGCCCCGTTCCATGGCTGATTCCTGCACCCGGTTGATGGTCGTCAGACCGATCCCTCGTTTCGGTACATTTATGATCCTGCGAACTGCCAGGTCATCTCTTCCGTTATCGATGGTTTTCAGATAAGCCAGCAGATCCTTGATTTCTTTTCTTGCATAGAAATTGATACCGCCTACAATTTTATAGGGAATCCCTGCCGTCACAAATTTTTCCTCAAACATACGGGACTGGGCGTTGGTCCTGTACAAAATCGCATGATCCTGATAGCGGGCTCCTTCCCGTACCTTTCGTGCGATATCCCCCACAATATATTCTGCCTCGTCAAACCCTGTATCAAACGGCCGGAACTCGATTTTTTCTCCGGTCGGATTTTGGGTCCAAAGCGTTTTGTCCTTCCGCCCGCGGTTGTTGCGGATCACAGCGTTCGCCGCATCCAGAATATTACCGACAGAACGGTAATTCTGCTCCAGTTTTATGACCTTTGCGTCCGGAAACACCTGCTCGAAATCCAGAATATTCCGAATGTTTGCCCCGCGGAATTTGTAGATCGACTGATCGTCGTCTCCCACCACGCAAAGATTCCGGTATTTTGATGCCAAGGTGCTGATCAGCTGAAACTGCACCGTATTGGTATCCTGATACTCGTCCACCATGATATAACGAAACCGATCCTGGTAGTAAGCCAGCACATCCGGCTGTGTCTGAAGGAGCTGTACCGTTTTCAGCAGCAGATCGTCAAAATCCAATGCATTATTGACCGCCATCTGCCGTTCATATTCCTGATACACTTTGGCAATCTTCCTTTTGTGGAAATCCCCTTCTGCGTTTGCCTCGTACTGATCCGCTGTGATCATCTGGTTTTTGGCGGAAGAAATCTCGCTGAGCAGCATTCGCTCTTTGTATATCTTGGTATCGATCCCCACCAGCTTGCAGACTTCTTTCATCAAGGTTTTCTGATCGTCCGTATCGTAAATGGTAAAATGGTTGTCGTATCCGATCAGATCTATGTATCTGCGCAGGATCCTGACGCAGGTAGAATGAAAGGTACTGACCCAGATGCTCTCCGAGCCGTAGCCTACGATCCGGTCTACTCTTTCCCGCATTTCTCCTGCCGCTTTATTGGTAAATGTGATGGCCAGCAGATGCCAGGGATTTACTCCCAGCTCGCCCACCAAATAAGCCATTCTGTAAGTCAGTACTCTTGTTTTTCCGGAACCTGCACCGGCCAGGATCAACAAAGGTCCTTCTGTATGAAAAACAGCTTCCCGTTGCTGTTCGTTCAATGTATCGTATCCGTCCATCCGATCGCTCCTTTCTCTCTTTGCAGTCTATCACATTTCCTTCCCCCGTACAATCTGACATTTTCATATCATTGATTTTCTGCCTGCCCTGCATTATAATACTAGAATGTATATTTATTCTTTTCACAGAAATAAAACTTTCATAAAACATTTCATATAAAGGAGGATTTCCAAATGGGAAAAATATTCAGATTCCATTCTGATGTGGATACTGACCAGATCATTGCTTCCCAGTATCTTTTATTTCCGACCATCGACGAGATGAAAAAGCACACTTTTGAGTCTCTGGATCCGGAGTTTTCTTCAAAGGTCCAACCCGGAGATTTTGTAGTTGCCTGTGAAAATTTTGGCTGCGGTTCTTCCAGAGAACAGGCTCCCGGCGTATTAAAAGCTCTGGGCGTACAGGCAGTCATCGCCAAATCTTTCGCCCGGATCTTCTACCGAAACGCAATCAATATCGGGCTTCCGGTTCTTGTCTGTAAAGACTTATACGACCAGGTAACTGACCAGGACGAAATGGAGCTTTCTTTGCAGGACGGGATCATCCAAACCGGCGGAAAAACGTTTACCTGCACCAAGCTGCCGGAACAGATGCAGAAGATCCTGGATCAAGGCGGATTGATTGCTTCATTAAATAAGGAGGTATAGACAAATGGGTATGACTATGGCTGAAAAAATCATCGCCTGTGCTTCCGGCTCTGCCAGCGCGAAAGCCGGCGAGATCCACACCGTAGAACTGGATCGCCTTTTGAGCAACGACGGTACGACACATTTGACCATCGACATGTACAATACACAGCTGAAACATCCTGCCATCAAGGATGTGGAAAAGCTGGTCTGGGTCATCGACCACAACGTTCCCTGTGACAGTGTCAAAACAGCTGCGTCCCACAAAAAAATGCGGGACTTTGCCAAGGAACACGGCATTACTTTTTACGAGGGCGAAGGCGTCTGTCATCAGATCATGATGGAAAACCACGTCCGCCCCGGTGAATTGATCTTTGGGGCAGACAGCCACACCTGTGCTTACGGAGCGTTAGGCGCTTTCGGAACCGGTGTCGGATGCACCGACTATCTCTATGCCATGGTAACCGGCACTTCCTGGCTGCTGGTTCCGGAAACCCTTCGTTTTAATCTGCACGGCCAGCTTCCGGAGGGTGTGTTTGCCCGGGATCTGATCCTGACCATCATCGGCCGCATCGGTGCCAACGGTGCCAACTACAAAGCCATGGAGTTTGCCGGAGAGGGACTTCATACGCTTTCCATGAGCGACCGGATCGCCATCTGTAATCTCTGTGTGGAAGCCGGTGCCAAAACCGCTTTGATGGAGGTAGACGATATCGCCATGGATTATCTGAACGCTCACGGCCGTCAGCCGAAGGCTCTGTTTTCCAGCGACGAAGATGCTGAATTTGCTGCAGTTTACGATATTGACCTCAGCGAGATCGTACCTATCGTAGCGAAACCACATTTTGTAGACAACGTAGTCCCGGCAACAGAATGTCTGGGAACCAAGATCAACGAAGCATTTCTGGGCTCCTGCAACAACGGCCGTCTGGAAGACCTCCGGGCAGGCGCAGCGATCTTAAAAGGACGGAAGGTACATCCATTGGTACGTTTTCTGGTCGTTCCGGCCAGCCGTCAGATTTATTTAGACGCCCTGGAAGAGGGACTGCTGGATATCTTTATGGAAGCAGGTGCCATCGTTATGAATCCCAACTGCAGTGTCTGCTGGGGCAGCTGCCAAGGTGTCATCGGAGAAAACGAAGTCCTGATCAGCACCGGAACCCGTAACTTCAAGGGACGGGCCGGTCACAGAAATTCCTTCGTTTACCTGGCCAGCGCCGCTACCGTAACGGCTTCTGCCATCGCCGGCGAGATCACAACGGCTGATCGCCTGTAGGGATCACCTGACGCAGGAATTGACGCAGAAATCACCGAAAGTACCGGATCTTTAGATCCTGTACTTGGTAACTCAAAACCAAATCACCGGAAGTGCCGAAAAGCACTTTCCATCGTTTACATAATACAGGAGAAAAATCATGAGTGAAACATTCAGCGGCAAGGTATGGCTGCTGGGAGACGATATCGATACCGACATCATCATTCCCACCGATTACCTGGCTCTAAAAACTGTTCAGGATATGGCACCTTATGCCTTTTCCCCGCTCCGTCCGGAGCTGGCAAGTCAAATCCGGCCCGGCGACATCATTGTGGCCGGCAAAAATTTTGGCTGCGGTTCTTCCCGTGAACAGGCACCGGAGATCATCAAAGCACTGGGAATCAAATGTGTCATTGCAAAATCTTTTGCACGTATTTTCTTCAGAAACGCTATCAACAACGGATTGCTTCTGATCGAAAATCCGGATCTTGCAGACGCCGTTTCCGAGGAGGACAGCATCGAAGTACACGTAAATTCCCATATTTCCTATAAAGATCAGACTTTCCCGGTGGCTTCTCTTCCCGAAAATCTGGTAGAAATCATAAACGCAGGCGGGCTTGTGCAGGCAATGCGCAAACGCAACGGCCTGGATCAGGAGGTTTAGATGGGCGCAACAATCATTGAAAAAATCATTCAGAGAAATACAGGTATTTCAGATGCAAAAGCCAATGACATCGTCACCGTTCAGGTGGACCGTGTGATGATCCATGATATTTTCATTCCTTTTGTGGCTGAAAAATTTGAAGAAATGGGATTTCATAAGATCTGGGATCCGGACAAAGCAGTGTTGATCTACGACCACTTGGTTCCGGCCAGTCAGGTAGATGATACACGACATTTTCATATCGGAGATGAATTTGTTACAAAATATGGTATGAAGAACATCCATCGCAGCGATGGAATCTGCCATCAGCTGATGACGGAGGCCGGTTATGTCAAGCCGGGCAACATTGTATTTGGTACAGACAGCCATACCACCACTTACGGCTGCGTGGGAGCTTTTTCTTCCGGAATCGGTTATACCGAGATGGCCAGCATTTTGGGAACCGGCGAACTGTGGGTCAAAATTCCGGAGACGATCAAGGTGACCGTCAACGGCATACTCCCTGCCAATGTCACTTCCAAAGACATTATTCTCCGCCTGATCGGAGATCTGGGTGCAGACGGAGCCACCTACAAAGCTTTGGAATTCACCGGAGATACTTTCCGGAACATGTCCGTTGCCAGCCGTATGACCATGTCCAATATGGCTGTCGAAGCCGGTGCAAAATGTGCACTTTTCACACCGGATGAAAAAACGGCTGCTTATTGCCGGATCCGGCTGACTGACGCAGAGCGGACACTTGTGGGAGATCCGGACGCTTCTTACATAAGAGAAATCACTTACCGTGCGGAGGATTTCGTCCCGGTAATGGCCTGTCCTTCTCAGGTAGACAACATCCATCCGGTCAGCGAACTTGTCGGAGCTCCCATTGACCAGGTTTTCATCGGTTCCTGTACCAACGGCCGTCTGGAGGATCTGCAGCGCGCAGCTTCCATCCTCAAAGGAAAGAAAGTGGCACCTTTTGTAAAACTGATCGTTACCCCGGCCAGCCGCAAGATTTATCTGGAAGCTTTGGATGACGGTACCCTGCAGACCCTGGCAGAAGCCGGCGCTATCATTACCCATCCGGGCTGCGGACTTTGCTGCGGACGGACCGGCGGTATTCTGACCGACGGAGAACGGGTGATTGCCACCAACAACCGAAACTTCCTGGGACGTATGGGTACTTCTAAAGTCGAGATCTACCTGGCTTCCCCGGCTACTGCTGCCGCCTGTGCAGCCGCCGGAATGATCGTCGTTCCGGAATGATCGAAGCACTGTAAACCTACAGAACCTGCCATCGGCAGCTTCCTCCGGATGCATGGCAACTAAAAAAGGTCCACTGGACCTTTTTGTCGTATGCTTGGCAACGCAAAAACTGCCCGAATCCTTGGCATCTGTCATATCCAAGGATTCAGACAGTTTTTTTATTTATGCGCTGATCGCATTCCCGGTATAAAGCTGATAATAACGTCCATGGACTTCCAACAGCTGCTCATGGGTTCCTCTTTCGATGATCCTTCCTTGCTCCAGTACCATAATGCAATCGGAATTGCGCACCGTAGAAAGTCGGTGGGCGATGACAAAGGTCGTCCTTCCGTGCATCAGGCGGTCCATTCCTTCCTGCACGATCCGCTCTGTCCGGGTATCAATGGAACTGGTGGCCTCATCCAGGATCAGCACCGGCGGATCTGCCACCGCAGCACGGGCGATCGCCAACAGCTGCCGCTGTCCCTGGCTCAGGTTGGCGCCGTCTCCGGTCAAAAGCGTATCGTATCCTTTCGGAAGTCTCCGGATAAATCCGTCTGCATTGGCCAGTTTTGCCGCCTGGATGATTTCTTCATCCGTTGCATCCAGTTTCCCGAAACGAATGTTTTCTTTCACTGTTCCGGTAAACAAGTGGGTATCCTGCAGCACGATCCCCAGCGATCTCCTAAGATCCGATTTTTCGATCTTTTGAATGTTGATCCCGTCATATCGGATCTTTCCGCTCTGGATATCATAAAACCGGTTGATCAGGTTGGTGATCGTCGTTTTTCCGGCTCCGGTGGAACCTACAAACGCAATTTTCTCTCCCGGCTCCGCATACAGATTGATATCGTGAAGTACGATCTTTCGGTCGGTATAACCAAAATCTACATCCTCAAACTTGACATCTCCTTTCAGTTCCCGGTAATCCACGGTTCCGTCTTCTTGGTGTACGTGTTTCCACGCCCATCTTCCGGTTCGCTCTTGACTTTCTTTTAATATCCCGTTTTCTTCCCGCACATTGACCAGTGTCACATAACCTGTATCTTCCTCTTCTTTTTCATCCAACAGCCGGAAAATACGGTTGGCTCCGGCCATCGCCATGATCACCGCATTCAGCTGCTGACTGATCTGGTTGATGGGCATGCTGAAACTTTTATTGAAAGTCAAAAAGCTTGCAAGACCGCCTAATGTAAAGCCGCCCACCTGATTCAGCGCCAGGATTCCTCCCGTAATGGCACAGACCACATAGCTCACATTTCCCAGCTGGGCATTGATCGGTCCTAAAATATTGGCGAATGTATTTGCCTTATCTGCACTGTGGAACAACTGGTCGTTCAATTCCTTAAACTCTTTCTTGGCTTCGTTTTCATGGCAAAATACTTTTATCACTTTCTGTCCGTTCATCATTTCTTCGATATAGCCGTTGACTGCCCCCAGATTCTTCTGTTGCTTCATAAAATACTTTCCGCTGTTTCCGGCCGCCTTTTTGGAGCAGAACACCATGATCGCCACCATCAACAGGGTCACAAGGGTCAGCGGGATATTCAAAAACAACATGCTCACAAACACACTGACGATGGTAAAAGCACTGTTGAACATCTGCGGAAGGCTCTGGCTGATCATCTGCCGCAGAGTATCGATATCATTGGTATAAAAGGACATGATATCTCCGTGCTCATGGATGTCAAAATACCGGATGGGAAGTTTCTGCATATGGGCAAACATTTCGTTTCGCAGAGAACGCAGTGTTCCCTGGGTCACGTTGACCATGATCCGGTTGTAAGAATAGCATGCAAGGATTCCGATCACGTAAAATCCGGCCACCCGCAGGATGGCATGAGCCAGCGGGGAAAAGTCCGGCGTATCTGACAACAGATACGGTGTGATATAATCATCGATCAGGTTTTTCATAAACAGAGTTCCCTGCACGTTGGCCAGGACTCCGACCAGGATCAGGATCACCACTGCAATGCAATGGAATTTATAATCTCGGAACACATATTTCATCAAACGGATAAACAGCTTTCCCGGATGTTCCACAGTTTTCTTTCCTCGCATAGTTCGGTTCATCGGTCCACGCATCTTTACTCACCTGCCCTTTCATCAAAATCTCCGCCGCCCTGGTTCTGGGACTCATAGACCTCCCGGTAAATTTCATCCGATGCCAGCAGTTCTTCATGGGTGCCGAACCCGTGGATGCATCCTTCATCCATCACGATGATACGGTCTGCATCCTGCACACTGGACACTCTCTGGGCAATGATCAGTTTCGTCATATCCGGAAGCTTCTCCCGGAACGCACGGCGGATCTTTGCATCCGTCGCCGTGTCTACTGCACTGGTACTGTCGTCCAGGATCAGGATCTTCGGTGATTTCAGCAAAGCTCTCGCGATACAGAGCCGTTGCTTCTGCCCGCCGGAAACGTTGCTTCCGCCTTGCTCGATATGGGTTTCATATCCGTCCGGGAACCGGCCGATAAATTCGTCTGCGCAGGCCAATCTGCAGGCTTCCCTGCATTCTTCTTCTGTCGCATCTTCCTTTCCCCAGCGGAGATTATCCAGAATGGAGCCGGAAAACAGTACATTGTTCTGTAATACCACAGATACCTGGTTTCTCAGTACCTCCATATCGTATTCTTTTACATTCTTTCCGCCCACCAGCACTTCGCCTGCCGAGGTATCATAAAGCCTGCTGATCAGATTGACCAGGCTGGTCTTTGCACTTCCGGTCCCTCCGACGATCCCGATGGTCTCTCCGGAGCGGATCTCCAGATTGATATCCTTCAGCACCTTTTCCGCACTTCCGGTCTGGTAAGCAAAATCCACATGCCGGAAAGAAATGCTTCCGTCCTCTACTTCCGTGACCGGATGTTCCGGATTTTTCAGGCTGCTTTCCTCATTCAACACCTCTGACACACGCCGCACACTGGCAACACTCATGGATACCATGACAAACACGAAGGACATCATCATCAAACTCATCAAAATATTCATGCAATAGGTCAGAAGACTCATCAATTCACCGGTGGTCAAGGTTTGAGAAACTATCATTTTAGCTCCCATCCAGCTGATCAGCAAAATACAGCTGTACACGGCTACCTGCATCATCGGCATATTCAATACCAGATTGCACTCCGCCTTTACGAAAATCCGATAAATATTTTGGCTTGCTTTTTGAAACTTACTGATTTCCTCATCTTCCCTCACATAGGCTTTTACGACGCGGATGGCAGAAACATTTTCCTGGACAGACGCATTCAGATCGTCATATTTCGGAAATGCCTGCTGGAAATACTTGGTTGCATGCAGCATCATAAATACCAGCGCCGTTCCCAAAAGAATGACGACGATCAGGTAAATGCTGGCCAATTTTGCATTGATGGAAAAGGCCATCACCATAGCACACAAAAGGCTGGCAGGAGCTCTCGTAAACATCCGAAGCAACATCTGATATGCATTCTGGATGTTGGTCACATCTGTGGTCAGACGTGTCACCAGACCGGCTGTACTGAAACGATCGATATTGGCAAAGGAAAAGCTCTGAATCTGGTTAAACATCGCTTCCCGCAGATTCTTTGCAAACCCGGCGGATGCTTTGGCTCCGTATCTGCCGCCGGCAATACCCGCTCCCAGGCCGACCAGTGCCGCCAATGCCATAATGGCACCCACCTTATAAATATGCCGGATATCTCCTGCATTGACTCCGTCATCGATAATGGAGGCCATCAAAAACGGGATCAGCATCTCCATCAATACCTCCAGGATCATAAACAGCGGCGTGGCAATGGAAGCTGCTTTATATTCTTTGACTTCTTTCAGCAGCGTTTTAATCATTCCCGCATTTCCCCTTTCTGTTTTTCTCTGTCTTTTCTTTTTTCTCTTCTCTTTTTCTTTCAATATTCTGGCGGATCTTTGAAAGAACCTCCAAAAAGGTCTGTAATTCTTCCGGTTCTATTCCTTCCATCATGTT
Source organism: uncultured Mediterraneibacter sp. (assembly GCA_934418295.1). Taxonomy (GTDB): domain Bacteria; phylum Bacillota; class Clostridia; order Lachnospirales; family Lachnospiraceae; genus Mediterraneibacter_A. The sequence goes on along the minus strand of CAKRWZ010000027.1, from coordinate 6,821 downwards.
CTGATTCAGCTGTATGATCAAAGCTTCTATCGTTTCATGGGTTTTTTCTCCTTTTTCCGTCAGCAGCACCTTTTTTAATCTTGCATCACTTTGCACCGCCTGCCGTTCAATAAACCCCTTTTTCTCCATCAACTGTATGATGCTCGTCACCGTAGACCTGCCGATAGAAAAATGTTTCTCAATATCTTTTTGATAGATTTCCTTTTCCCGGTTTTCATAAAGATAACGCATGATCCATCCATGCATCAGTGTTACTTCATCGATCCCTTCCGCCTTTACCTGCAGCTCCAGATTCCGGTTCATTTCATGATTTAATTTCCGGATCTCCAAGCCGATCTTTTCCTGTTTGTGGAGCATTTTTATCTCCTTTCGCTTTCATTTTCTGTTTATTTTTAATTGTCCACACTCGAACTGTTTATTTTAAAACTGTTCGTGTTTGAACTGTTTTTCGTTGAACTATTTTACGCTTTTTTAAGAGTTTGTCAAGAAGTTTCTTGTCATATGGTTTTAAACACTATATAATAGATATATTGAGGTGATAATAATGAATACAAACAGCAACGACTTATTGAACAGTATGCTGGAAGGGCTTTCCAAAGTCGAATTTATCTCTCTGGAAGACATTCCCGGCATTGAATTATACATGGATCAGGTCACTACTTTGATGGAAAATGCACTTTCCTTTGCCAAACGGCATGAAGAAGACAAGATTTTGACCAAAACCATGATCAACAACTACGCAAAGAACAACCTGCTGCCCCCTCCGGTCAAAAAGAAATATTCACGGGAGCACGTGCTTGTCCTGATTTTTATCTATTATTTCAAAAATGTCCTTTCGATCAAGGACATTGAAAGTGTTTTAAAACCGATCACAGAAAAACATTTCCACACGGAAAATCCGCTTCAGATCGATCAGATTTACGAAGAAATCTGTGGTTTTGAACAGGATCATATTTCCGATATCCACGGAGAGATCCAGCGGCTTTATAAGCTTTCCCGGGATACTTTTACAGATGTTGCGGAAGAAGAACGTTCTGATCTTCAGCTTTTTTCCTTTATCTGCAGCCTGAGCACCGATATTTACATCAAAAAGCTTTTGGTGGAGCGTTTGATCGACCATTTTCATTCCACAAAGGAAAACATAAAAAAAGAAAAAAATACCAAAGAGAAAAAAGAGAAATCTAAGACTTGATCCCGCAGTAAGCGTAATCCTGCTGCAAACATGATCCTACAACAGATCCGTTTTTTATTTTGCTGCAAAAGCACCGGGGAGACATGAACCCATGTCTCCCCGGTACTTTTTGTATTCACTTCAATAATTCAGGTACATCCAAATGTTATCGTTTTTTTCTCCGGATCTTTATTACAGATACCACTGCCAAAGCTCCCGCAAGAAGAAGTACAGTACTCCAGAGATAAAGATTGGTGACATCTCCTGTTTTTACAGGCTTCACTCCGTTCTCTTTTTCTTTTGCTTTCTGTACATACCGGTTGGAAAATGCCAACGCTTTTCCGCCCTCTATCGTTACTTTTGCCTCCAGCTGGCCTTCGCCGTTGTCGGTTACTTCAATATCCAGCTGATATACTGTTTTATCGTAGACAATACCGCTCGCTCCCGTATCTTTCTCAGAAACGGTGTACGCATAATGTCCGGTATTGCTGAACTTCAACGCATCGAAGAGGATCGTTCCTTTTGCATCATTGGTTCCTTCCGAAACTACCGTTCCGTTTTCATCCAGGATCCGGAACCGGAATTCACCGTCTTTCAGACTTCTTCCGCTCAGGCTCTTGGTACCGGTCAGATCTACGATGACAGCCTTTGCCGTGTAAGCATTGGTAAAGATCATGCCTTCTTCACTTTCCGTCTCTGCCGTTAGGTAGCCCTCCAGGCTGTCTCTTACATGGATCGTTACCCGATATTCTTTTTCATCATAGGTAACGCCGCCTTTATCTCCGGCCTTTTCGGATATGGTATAAACATAGTCTCCTGCTTCTTCAAATTTCAGCTTTTCAAAAGAAACTTTTCCGTCTTTTGTGTTCGTTGCAGAAGCCACTACATTTCCCTGGACATCTTTCAGTTCAAAGGTAAATTCCTCTTCCTTCAGATCACGTCCTTTCAGGATCTTGCCTGCTTCTAATGTCACATACGTCGGTTCCGCTGTATACGTATTTTCAAACGTTATATTTTTCTCGGTTGCTTCTGTCAGCACCGCTTTCAGCGTACCATCCTGCTGGTCGGTCACGACGATCACAACCGTATAGGTTTTTCCGTCATATCCGACTCCGCCTTTTCCGTCATTGCACTCACTCAGCTGGTAAGAGTATGTGCCCGGTTTTGTAAAGGTAAGCTTCGGCAATACCACCGTACCGTCTGCACGGTTGGAAGCTTCGGCTACCACTTCTCCTTCTGCTGTCCTCAGTTCAAAGCGGAACTCTCCTTCTGTCAGGTCACGCCCCGTCAGTATCTTTGTGATATGCAGCCCCAGCTCTGTCTGTGGGTCTACAGTGAGCGGTGTCACGCTGTAGATATTCGTAAAGAGGAATTTCGGTTCGCCGTCCGTTCCGGCTTTTGCACTCAGGTGACCTTCCCCGTCATCTGTCAAGACTACTGTAAAGGTCTGCGGATTCCTTAAATCATTGGTCACGCCCGGCACGGTTCCCTGCTCCGTTACCGTATAGATAAAGGTCTTGGTGCGGCTGCCGTCTTCTTCTGGTTCTACCCCATCCAAATCCTCCATGGTAAAGCTGATCTTTCCGAATTCCACGGTTCCGGAAGCCTGATTGCTTGCTTCGGTCATTTGCGGAAGCGGCGTCTTCTCGTCTTCACCTTCCAGTATAAAGGTATATTTACCGGTAATATCCGGAGGTGTCAATGCCTGATCTTCTACCTCCAGGACTTTTTTGCCGTTTACGCCGATTTCTGCCACTTCTGTATCTCCATATGCATTTTCAAAGTACATACTGTCTGCGTTATCTGCATATTCTGCCGCTACGCTCAAATTTCCGTTTCCGTTGTCTGTAATCTTTACTTTTACGGAAGCTGCTGCTGCAATCGGTGTCACACCGGCCGGAAGTCCATTTGTATCCTCCGTCAACGTATACTGATACGTATAAACGTTTCCGGTTTTCTGCACATAGCCTTTTGCCAGGTCTGCATTCAGACTGTCAATGGTATAAGACATCGGCAATTCAATCGTCCCGTCTTCCTTATTTGTCACATTTTCGATTTCAAGATTACTGAGCGCATTTTTCAGGACAAAGGTGAATTCTCCGGCTTTCTGTGTTCTTCCGGTTAATATCTTCGTACCGATCAGCGTCAGATTTCCTTCTGCGTCGTAGGCATTTTCAAACATGACCTCAGCTGCCGTTTCCGTTGCCGCCGCAGAATATACATAGGTTTCTGTCACACCGTTTTTCTCGATACGAGTCGTAACAGTCAAGGTGCCGTTTCCGTCATCCTGGGTCTCAATAGCCACATAATAAACGCTTTCGTCATTGGTATATCCGTCTGTCCCTTTCTGTGACTCCCAGATTTGATAGCGATAAACCTTACCTGCATCATCCTGCGTAAAGAGCATGCCGGTCAAAATTTTCTGGATATCTGTGCTTTTTCCTGCAGCTACATCCATCTGTGCTTCCTGATTATATACTGTCTGCCCCTCCAACGGGAGATCTGCTTTTGCCGCAGAGGATTCATCCTCCGGACGAATGGTAAATCCAAACTGCCGTGCTTCCATGCTGCGTCCGTCCAGCTCTTTTATCAGGGTCATACCACCCTTTGCGTCGTAATCGATCTCTGTGGAATATACATTGGTAAATGTCGTATTTTCAGCCGTTACACTTGCCGTCCATGCCCCCTGCAGATTATCGGCCACAGTCACCTTAAACGTCGCTTTATTGGTAGAATAAACAATACCCGGATTGTTTCCTTTTTCTTCGGTTACCTCATAGTAATACGTGCCCGCCTGTGTAAAACGAATCTCTCCAAACTCAAACTCCGCTTCATTTTCGGAAGTCGGCTGGCTGACAGTCACCGTTGTCTGTGCCGGCATCGGAATCTCTGTGATCGGGGCTCCGTCCGGAGTCTCCGCTTTCACTGCTGCCAGGTGGAAGGTAAAGGAATCACCGTTCCATGTTTTGCCCTGCAACACCTTTTTCAATCCCCGGAAAGCTGCCACTGCAGGATCCTCCGGCGCATATTCGTTTACAAACTGCATATCTGCTGCTGTATCCGTTCCTGCCAAAACAATCTTAGATACAGTTGCCGTCAACTCTCCGTTGTTGTTTTCATCCGTCACCCGGACAAATACTCTTCTTTCTGCCGCTCCGGATACACCCTTCGGCAGATTGTCTGTCTGTTCGCGGATCGCAAATTCGAAAATACCCGTTTTGATAAAGGTGATATCTCCAAAATGCTCTTTGTAATCCTCAGCGTTCTTTCCTTCTTCGTAAGCGATTGTGATCCTGCTCGTCGGCAATGTGACACCGGAATTTTCTTCGGTGTATGCATTTCCGGAAAGATCCTTAGCCGAAATCAATGCCAGTTCAAAGGTAAAGACATCACCCTCCTGCCAGTCTCTTCCGTTTATACTCTTCTGGATCTCCAGATTTGCCGCACCATCCAGTGTTCCGCTGGTCTCATAGGTATTTACAAAAATTTCACTTCCGTCAAGACCGATACGCACTACACTCAGTTGTCCGTTGCTTTCCGTTACACGGTAAGTTGCTTTTGCTTCATTAGTACTGTAATAAATTCCATCCTTTTTATAGATGCCGTCTTCTACTTCTTCTGCATCTGCCGGAATTTTTTCTCTTGCAGAAAGCACATAAACTCCCGGTTTTGTAAATTGGATGGTTCCGAAGGAAACCTCTCCTACATCCTGCGTATCTTCGTTGCTTGCCCAGATACCGGTTCCCGAAACATCATTTTTCGCAGTCGTTCCGTTCGGAAGGATAATACCGTGATCATCGCCGTAATCCCTTCCGTTCAGATCCTTAGCAGAATCGACTTTCAGTTCAAACTCAAATTCATCCTTTTGAAGCACTCTTCCGTCTGCCAGCAGTCTCTTTCCTAAATTTGTCGTATATGACGCCGGCTGTGGCTGATATACATTTTCAAATGTTACCTTTTCTGCAGCCGTATAGGTAGTTCCCTGATCCGTGCTCTTTTCGATTTTTACATTACTTACATACAGACGGCCTTCCAGATCGTCCGTAACCGTCACCGTTACCTTATACAGGCTCCGGTCGTAGGTCATTCCCGAATTCGGATTTTGCGGAATCTGTTCCTGGATCAGATATTCATAGGTTCCTTCTTCCGTATAAACAATGTTTTTCAGCAGATCCTTGATCGGTGCCTCATACTCGCCGTTGCTTCCGCTTCCTGTTTCATTTCTCGTTATGCGGACTGTTCCGCCCATCGGGGCTCCGGCTACATTTTCTGTAATAAAATAGAAATCATCGGCCTTCAGCGTCATATTTGAATTGGTAACGTGAAGCTTCTTCGTTCCGTCCAGAGAAACAGCCGTCTCTTTATCAAATTCTGCGCTGTAGACATTCGTCCATTTCAGTTCTGTCACTGCTTCCGTGCCTTTGTAATAAACGGCATTTATACCCAGTGTTCCGTTCTTTTGATCGGTCACAGTATAAACCACGGTCCGCTCAGCCATATCATACGTGATCCCGCCTGCTTTTTCGTCTTTCTCCGTCAGTTTATAGGTGTAAACGCCCGGCTGAGTAAAGAAGATCTCTCCGAAATCTAATGCATCTTCGGTTCCGCTGGCCGCATCTGTGACAACTGTCCGGTTTGCAGGCATCGGTACTTTCTCTGCATCGATCTTTCCGTCTGTATAATAATCTTCGATCTCACTGTCTCCAAATACTGCGCTGACCGGTGTCACCTGGAATTCAAACTTATCTCCCTGTTTAAATTCCCGTCCTTTCAGTTCCTTAGTACCTGCCAACGATGCAGTTCCTTCCGCTTTATATTCGTTACGGAAGATCGGGACACTTTCCAGTTCGTTTCCTTCCGGATCCAGACGTTTTACATTAACTTCTACGACTTCCTTTTCTATACCGTCTATGGTCTGGTGTACAGAGGTTACGGTAATATAACAAGTATATACTGTGGAATCATAGGTAATTCCGTCTTTCACCCATTTTCCGTCGCCATTTTGTACCGCTCCGTCAGGAATCATTTCCTGCAGAGTGTACTTGTATTCTTTTCCTACCATATTGACGGTAAAGGTTGCGTTTCCAAAGGAGAAAATACGCTCTACATTTCCCACCTCTGCCATATTGGAACCTTCAACTTGGGAAGTCGGCATCGGCTGGTCTTCGTCAGCTGTAAACGCATCCTCTGTCCCTGCGGTCCGTGATCCTTCTGCTTTCAGGATCGCACGGAATTTTCCGTCTTCAATAGTTCCATGCTTTCCAAAACTGGTATAGTCTTTTCCTGCATAAACGCTGTAATTTTCTTCTCCTGAAGCATATACATTGCAGAATACGATCCGTTCTTTTTCTTCTCCGCTGCCTGCTTCATTCGTCTGCAAAGAACTGCTCTCTATCTTCAGATTTCCTTCTCCGTCATCTGCCACATTCACCGTCAGGATATAAATGGTCGGATCGTAGGAAACACCGATGATATATTCTTCCTCCGGATTCTGCCGGTGCGGATTTTTTTCATTGATATTGTAGATATAGGTTCCCGGACGTGTGAACGTGATTTTTCCAAATGATGCTTTATGTCCTTCGGTCTGATTTGTAATGGTAATCACAGTTTCTTCCGGCAATGGTGCCTCGAATTGCACACCGTTTTCATC
>CAKRWZ010000026.1 GCA_934418295.1 uncultured Mediterraneibacter sp. | reverse complement strand
GATCTATATAGACGGTACGCCTGCAGAGACGGTGTTTGAGGAAGGTTACCTGAAAGCGACGGTCTTGCCGGGGACGCATAGCTTTTCCGCAAGGACAAGCGCAGCGGCAGATGCTTCTGAATGGACAAAGACGGATGTGGTATACAGCACTTATGCGGATCAGTGGTCCGAGGAAGTGACGAACGGGTTTGGATCCGGAGAAATATCCACCGGCAAGATCGAAGGGATCAAGATCCGGCTTCGCAATCAAAAAGTATCCGGAACCATTGAGTATGCTGCTTATATGCAAAGTGTAGGATGGCTGGACTGGACAAGTGAAAATACAGAAAGCGGGATGCCGGGAGAGGAAAAACGGCTGGAGGCATATAAAGTCCGGCTGACCGGAGAATTAGCAGAACAATATGATGTATATTACCGATCTTATGTACAAGGTATCGGATGGCTGGATTGGGCAGAAAACGGAGAAACTTCCGGAACTTTGGGGTATGCAAAAGAATTGTATATCATTCAGGTCAAACTGGTGAAAAAAGGTGAGGACGCACCGGGCGACCGGGGAATCCCTTACAAAGCAAAAGATAAAATGTTGTCCTATGCGACCCATGTACAAAGCTATGGATGGCAGGCAGCCTGCGGAGACGGAGAGGTTTCCGGTACTGTCGGAAGCGCAAAGCGGTTGGAAGCAATCAAAATATCGTTGGCGGATACCGATTTGGCAGGTGGTATCACCTATTGTGCTCATGTGCAGACTTACGGCTGGCAAGACTGGAAATCCAACGGACAGATCGCCGGAACCAGCGGTCAGGCGAAACGGCTGGAGGCAGTGAAGATCAAGCTGACCGGGGAAATTGCAGACCAATATGATATTTATTACCGTGTGCATGTGCAGACCTTCGGCTGGCTGGATTGGGCAAAGAACGGAGAAGAAGCCGGAAGCGAAGGCTACGGAAAGCGGTTGGAAGCGATCCAGATCAAGCTGGTCAAAAAAGGAAATACAGCACCCGGGGCTACATCAGATGCCTTCCGAAAAGCAAAACTAAGCTATCGGGTGCATGTGCAAAGTTATGGCTGGCAGGATTATAAGTACGACGGAGGAACCGCCGGCACCAGCGGCCAGGCGAAGCGGTTAGAAGCCCTTCAGATCCGAAATATGGTCACGGATCTGACAGGAGATATTGAATACCGCAGCCATGTCCAGACCTATGGCTGGGAAAAAGACTGGAAGAAAAACGGACAGATCAGCGGCACCAGCGGTCAGGCGAAACGGCTGGAAGCCGTCCAGATACGACTGACCGGGGAACTGGAAGAAACGTATGATATCTATTATCGGGTACATTCTCAGACCTATGGATGGCTTGGCTGGGCAAAAAATGGAGAAGAAGCCGGAACGGAAGGCCAGGCAAAACGCTTGGAAGCTATCGAGATCGTTTTGGTGGAAAAAGGAGACAGAGCCCCCGGAAGTACGAAAAATGCCTTTATAAAAAGCGAGGAAGAGTAAAAAACAAGAAAACGGACCCGATGGGAAGGGCTGGCGCATGTGTGAAGAAATACAAAAGAGATGTGCATGTGCCGGGAAGCGCGAATGTGCGTGCTTGCCGCGGCTCTGAAAGAATGGTATAATAAAAAATAGTGCAAAATGACGGGAATAGTTGGGTATGGAGACAAAACAGAAATCGATATCGATCAACTTAATAGCGAACGGGATCAAGACGCTGATGAGCGTCCTTTTCCCGTTGATCACGTTTCCTTATGCATCCCGTGTGCTGGGAGCGACAGGAATCGGAAAAGTCAATTATGCGACCTCGATCATTTCCTATTTTTCTATGTTTGCGGCTTTGGGAATCGCAACATATGCGATCCGGGAAGGGGCGAGGATCCGGGATGACAAAGAAAAGTTCAGCAAGTTTGCGAAAGAAATGCTGAATATCAATCTTCTTACAACGGTCATCGCCTATGTGGCACTGTTGATCTTCTTGTGCCTGCCGATCCTTAAAAATTATAAAATCTTATTGATCATTCTCAGCGGAACGATCGTGTTTACGACCATTGGAATGGAATGGCTCTTTGTCATAAAGGAAGAATATGCATATATCACCAAAAGAGCGGTTTTGTTCCAATTTCTTTCGTTGATCCTGTTGTTTCTGCTGGTCAGGAGCAAGGAGGATTACGGCTGGTATGCGGCTTTGACCGTGATTTCCTCCGGCGGTTCGGCAATCTGGAATCTGGTGTATTCCAGAAAGCTGGTAAACTGGCGGCAGAAGATAACACCGGAATATAAGAAACATTTAAAGCCCATTTTTTTGATTTTCGGAACCAGTATCGCATCCAGTATTTATATGACCATGGACACAACGATGTTGGGAGCCATGAGCGGAGATAAAGCGACGGGAATCTACACGGCGGCGGTCAAAATCAATACGGTGGTAAGTACACTGATCGGAACGATCTCTTCGACGATCCTTCCGAGGGTTTCCTATTATATCGGAAATGGTTTAAAAAAAGAATATGAGAAGCTGATGCAGTCATCCATGGATCTTTTGATGATGGTTGCCATGCCGGTGGCCATTGGCATGATGTGTACCAGTGATATTTTGATCCTGCTGTTTAGTGGGGCAGAGTTTTTGCCGGGAAGCACGGCGGCGAAAATCTTATCGGCAAAAGTAGTGATTGCTGCGATTAACAGAGTGCTGGCCTATCAGATCTGTATTCCCTATAAGCGGGATAAGGAAGTGTTGCTTTCCACTTCCGGAGGGGCGCTTTTTAATCTGATTGCCAATGCGGCGCTGATCCCGATCTGGGGCGTAAACGGGGCATCTATTGCAACGTTTTTTTCGGAAGTTGTGGTGTTTATCATATTGTTCCGTTATACCCATAAATATTTTCCGGTGCATCGGCTGTATGCCCGAGGCCCGATTTATCTGGCGTCCAGTATTTGGTTTTTCTTGTGCCGATACATTCTGGACCGCGTGCTGCATAATACCGTGGTGATCTTGTTGGCGACCGTGGCGATCTGTGCGGCAGGTTATTTTGCAATATTATTGGCGATAAAAGATCCTTATTTAAAATCCGTGGTGCAGGGAGCTGTAAAGCGGGTAAAAAAGGGAACAGGAAAGAGGGAAGAGCAATGAAAATAGTAGTGGCTGGTATGGGATATGTGGGGCTTTCAAATGCGGTGCTTCTGGCGCAGCACAACACAGTATTTGCATACGATATCATGAAACAGCGGACGGATATGGTAAACGATCATCGCTCCCCGATCAAAGACCGGGAAATCGAAGATTATCTGAAAAATAAAAAACTGGATCTGCATTGCGGAACAGAGTTGGAACCGGAATTGGAGGGGGCGGATTATGTAATCATTTCCACACCGACCAATTACGATCCGGAAAAAAATTACTTTGACACCTCTTCTGTGGAGGATGTGATCCAAAAAGTGCTGGCGAAGCATCCTGAGATCACCATTGTGGTCAAATCAACGATTCCGGTAGGCTATACGGAGGATCTTGCAAAAAAATATCCTATCGGCAACTTCTTATTTTCACCGGAATTTTTGCGGGAAGGACAGGCGTTATATGACAATCTGTATCCGTCGAGGATCGTGGTAGGAGCGCCGAAAGGCGATCCGGAGCTTCACGAAAAAGCAAAAGAATTTTCAGAGGTGCTCAAAGGCGGTGCGATCAAAAAAGAAGTGCCGGTTCTGTTGACAGATGCGACAGAAGCGGAAGCGATCAAGCTGTTTGCAAACACATATCTGGCACTGAGGGTGTCCTTTTTCAATGAGCTGGATACTTATGCGGAGATCAAAGGGTTGGATACCCGGCAGATCATAGAAGGCGTTGGTTTGGATCCGAGAATCGGAACCCACTATAACAACCCGTCTTTTGGTTACGGTGGTTATTGCCTTCCGAAAGACACAAAACAGCTGCTTGCCAATTATCAGGATGTGCCCAACGAGATCATGGGTGCGATCGTAGAGGCAAACCGGACCAGAAAAGATTTTGTTGCATCACAGATTCTGAAGAAAAATCCGCAGGTAGTCGGGGTATACCGGCTGGCGATGAAATTTAATTCTGACAATTTCAGACAATCCTCCATTCAAGGTGTCATGAAACGATTGCGCGGCGAAGGCGTGGAGATCGTCATTTATGAACCGACGATCCGGGAAAAGGAATTTCAGAAGTATCAGGTAATAAACGATCTGGCAGATTTTAAACAAAAGGCCGATGTGATCATCGCAAACCGTTACGATGTAGAGCTGGATGACGTGCGGGAGAAAGTATATACCAGAGATATTTTTTACAGAGATTAAGCGGGGAGAGCAGGGAATATCATGTGCGAGAGCAGAAAAGGATCCAAACAACAGGAAGATTTGGAAATGATCGCCCAAAGCGCTGTTGAATTTGAAAATTACAGGGGGAAAACTGTCTTTGTGACAGGGGCAACCGGGTTAGTAGGTTCCCTTCTGGTAAAAGCATTTCTGTGCGTCAACCGTTTGAAAGATTGTGACATTCGGGTGGTTGCGGCGGTGAGAAACCGCAAAAAGGCAGAAAAAATATACGGAAAGTTACTGGAAAGGAAAAACCTGGAACTCCATATCGGGGATGTCGCGGAGCCGGCAGATTATGAAGGTTCTGTCGATTACATTTTCCATACGGCCAGTGTGACGGCATCCAAGACGATGGTTGAGCATCCGGTGCTGACTATTGAAACCGCTTATCAGGGAACGCGGAATATGCTGGAATTTGCGAGAGAAAAGCAGGTAAGCGGCATGGTGTATATTTCCTCTATGGAGGTGTATGGCCGTCCGGATGCGTCGTTGGAATCTGTGACAGAATCCGATTTAGGCTATGTAGATCTGGCAAATGTGAGAAGCGGTTACCCGGAAGGAAAAAGAATCTGCGAATGTCTGTGTAACGCTTATGCGGCGGAATATCAGCTGCCGGTACGATCTGCGAGACTGGCACAGACCTTTGGCGCAGGAGTGCTGGAAAATGATAACAGAGTGTACGCCCAATTCGCAAAAAGTGCGATAAAAGGCCAAGATATCGTGTTGCATACAGACGGGACTTCAGAAGGAAATTATTGCTATACCCGGGATGTGATAAAAGCGTTGCTGATATTGGGCTATAAAGGAAACAACGGCGGTGCCTATAATGTGGTGAACGAGCATACACATATGCAGATCCGAGAGATGGCAGCTCTGGTGTCAGAAAAGATTGCAAAGGGAAAGATTAAAGTTGTATTTGACATCCCGGAATCGGCATTGAAATATGGGTATGCACCTTCCGTGAAAATGAAGCTGAGCAATGCCAAAATGTGTGCGCTTGGCTGGGAACCGGAGGTGGACCTTCAGGAAATGTATGAAAGAATGATGGCAGACATGTCAATGGGAGAGTAAGCAGATGGAAAAAATAAGCGTTATCATACCGGTATATAATACAGAAGAAAAGTATCTGCGCCAATGCATGGACAGCCTGATTACACAGGATTATAAAAATCTGGAAATTATATTGGTCGATGATGGTTCGGTCAATTCTGCGGGTGAGATCTGTGATCAATATGAAAAACAGGATGACCGCATCCGTGTGATCCATCAGACAAATCAGGGGATCTCTGCCGCAAGAAACAAAGCTCTGGAAATCATAACGGGAGAGTGGGTCGCATTTGTGGATTCGGATGACTGGCTGGAAAAAGATGCCTTTTCCGTTTTGATGAGGCAGGTAAAAAACAAGACTCCGGATTTGATCGTGTGGAATATGTATGAAAATTATCCGAAGACAGAAAGAATATGCAGTAACTATAAAGAATCCTTTTACACCGATACAGCGAAGGAGATCGATCAGATCAGATTACGCCTGTTGCGGACGATTTCCATCGGAGCAGAAGAAAAAAATATCACAACAATCGGGTATCCGCACTGTCACTTATACCGGAAAGAGATTATAGAAACGCATGATGTAAAATTCGATAGAGAATTTGCACAGGGCGAGGATAAGCTGTTTAATTATCAGTACAGCGCATATATCCATTCCATGCTGTACTTAAATTTGCCCTTGTATCATTACAGACAGCACAGCATGTCCATCGGACATAAATTTTATCCGGAGCATGTAGATAATACGACCAGAATTTTAAAGAAATATTATGAGATAGAACCAAAGATAAAAACAGATAAAAATTACAGGGATACGTACAATATCAGAGTGTCTTATCTGGCCTGGTGGATGATACGGAAGTATTATCTTCATGAAAACAGTACGGTGAAAGAGCCTGTGAAGGAATTTAAAAAATTGGTACAGTCGAGTCCGTATGCAGAATCCATAAAAGCGCTGGATGTATCGGAAATGAAATGTTCACTTACAAAAATCAGGCTGAAATTACTAAAACGGCATATGTATCGGCTGCTGTTTTGGGATGCGAAAATAGAGTTGAAATTGAGAAACAGGAAATAAAAGAAAGAAAATCAAAGAGGCGTTATATGGATATTGTTTTTGTGATCCTGCATTATATGGCGATTGAAGAAACAAAACAGAGTGTAGAATATATTGAGAAAAATATTGATACAGAGAAGTACGGGATCGTCATAGTAGATAATGCATCTCCGGACGGAAGCGGAGATAAGCTGGTGCAGTTATATGGAAATGCATCTAATATCAAAGTGATAAAAACAGAAAAAAATCTGGGGTTTGCAAGAGGAAACAACGTCGGCTTCCGATATTCAAAAAAAGAATGGGATCCCAGATACATCGTATTGATGAATAATGATGTATTTCTGCTGGAGAAAAATCTGATCGCAAAGGCAGAGGCAGAATACCAGAAAAGTGGTTTTGCGGTGCTGGGTCCTATGATCATGACCGGAGACGGAAGATGTGACATCAATCCGCAGGTTCCGTCGTTTAACAGCGGCGCAGATGTCAGAAGAAAGATCAGAGAGTGCGAAAAGGATCTCAGAAGATATAAGATAGGATATGCGTCAGCTTTTTATAAAGCGGTAAGGATCAAAAATGTATTGTTTCCGGGAAAATCCGGCAGAGAGATCAAAAAAGATTTTTTGAGCAGAGCAGAAAATGTGAAACTGCACGGATGCTTTTGGATATTTTCTCCCAACTATATAAGAGAATATGACGGCTTGGATGAAAGCACTTTTTTGTACTGGGAGGAAGAAATTTTATATAAACAGATGCAGCATGACGGGAAGAAAATGGTGTATCTCCCGGAAATAAAAGTGTATCATCTGGAAGATGCTTCGACGGATGCCGCACTGACAAGTTCCAGAAAGAAAATGATTTTTGTCCGTACAGAATATATAAAGTCTTTAAATGCCTTGTTGAAGCTTTATGATTTATACGAAAACAATGATGGGATTAAAAAAGTATGAAAATATCAGTGATAATACCTGTTTATAATACGGAAAAAGAATATTTGGAGAAGTGCTTGGACAGTGTACGAAATCAGACACTGCGGGAGATTGAAATGATATTGATCGATGACGGTTCTACAAATCAGGCAGGTAAAATCTGTGACAAATATGCAGACAAAGACGATCGGATCAAAGTGATCCACCAGAAAAATCAAGGAGTGGCTGTGGCAAGAAACAGCGGTCTTGCGATTGCAGAGGGAGAATGGATCACGTTTGTCGATGCAGACGACTGGTGTGAACCGACCATGTGTGAAGAAATATTGGACAAAGCGGTGGAAAACGATGCAGAAATTCTGATTTTTACAAACTACTCCGTGCAGGACAAAGGAGTAATTAAAAAAAATCAATTTTTTTCGGGCGATATCAAGCGGTTTGATAAAAATTTAAAAGAAGAAGCAGAATTGAAGACGATGCTGCGCACGCACCCGAGCTTTTCTTATCAGCCACCGGTCAATATGATGGGAGGAACCTGGTGTAAATTGATCAATCGCCGATTTTTAGAAAGCACGGGGATTCGGTTTGAACCGGAGCTGATACGTTCCCAGGACATCATTTTTTATCTGAACTTGTTTGAAAAGGCAGAAAAAATATCTTATTATAACAGGCGGCTGTATTATTACAGATATGATGAAAATTCTGTTTCCAGGCGGTATCGCCCGGATGCATATAAGGTTTTTTTGAAGGTTTTAAGTAAGCAATACAGTTTTATCACAGAAAATCGGAAACCTCAGATTTTTTATGAGGTGTTCACCAAAGGGGTCATGAACACGATCGGAATCTGTATGAATACCGATTTTACACATGAAAAGAATACGGAAAAATTCAGACGTACAGCATCACGGATCCGGATGATGATCCGCCAGAAGCCGATTTCCATCGTATTGAAAAATTCATCGAACCATGGATTGCTGAAAACGCAGATCCTGCAAAAGTATCTGCTGAAATATAATTGTGTTGAACTGTATATCTGTTTATGGCGCATAAATGAAAACTGTTTGAAAAAGAAAGTGTAGCAAATGTACGGAGAATATGAACCACAGGTTTTAGAAAAATTACATAAAGCGGAATTATCCATGCTGAAAGATTTTGCCAGATTGTGTGAAGAGAACGGCATTGAATATTTTGCAATATCCGGAACGGCCATCGGGGCAGTCAGACATCATGGATTTATCCCGTGGGATGACGATATCGATGTGGCCTTGCTGCGAAAGGATTATGAGCGGTTTGTGAAAGCGATGCGGAAGGATGCGGAATTTTGCAGCAAATATGAGCTGTGGGGGCCGGATCAGCCGCATAAGTATTATAATCTTCAGCCGACATTGATGATGAAAAATACATTGTTTGTCAATGAAAATGCGTATGCGGGCAATTATAAGCCGGGGATTTTGATGGATCTTTTTATTTATGACAATCTGCCGGAGGAAAAGGATAAGGCAGATCTGATTATTAAAAAGTGCAGAAGATACAAAATCTTGTATATCGTCAGAAATGTTGATCATTTTAAGCTGTTAAAGGGAAAGGCACCCGTACAGAAGATCAAAAATATGATTTGTGGTTTTTTGCGGATTTTCCTGAGATTGTTCCCCAAAAGCGACGAGGTGTTATTCCGGAGATTTATGATGTATGCCACTATGTATCGGGAGCAGACGGATAAATATACCTGTCTGTTCGATCCGGGATCGGCGATCATGGATATCCATAAAAGCAGATCCTATCCGACGATCAAGGTGCCTTTTGAAGACACCGAGATCCGGCTGGTAAAGAATTATGACGAACAGTTAAGACAGCATATGGGAGAGTATATGGAGATTCCGCCGGTGGAGAAAAGGACGAATCACTGTCCGGTAGAGTTAGACTTTGGAGATAAAGCATGAAAAAGAAAAAGCAGTATAAAGAATACGATGAGGCTACATTGAAACGGATCCATGAAGTGGAATTGGAAATACTGAAGGATTTTATGGATATCTGTGAAAGACACGGACTGGATTATTTTGGGATAGCCGGAACCGGGATCGGCGCTTTGCGGCATCAAGGCTTTATTCCGTGGGACGATGATATCGATGTAGCTCTTCCCAGAGATGATTTTGAAAAATTTTTAAAATACCTGGAAGCGGAAATGGGTGATAAATATCTGATCATGAACACGGAACATTACCCGGACTATCCTTTGATGACGACCAGGATGACGCTGCGGGGCACACGCTTTAAAGAGGAGGCTTTAAAACGTGTGAAAGCGCCCATGGGGATTTTTTTGGATCTGTATCCGTATGATAAAGTCAGTGACGATCCGAAAAAAGCAAAAAAACAGGCAAGGGATGCCTGGTTTTGGAGTAAGATTTTAATTTTAAGAAGTATTCCTTTTCCGATGCTTGGTTTTGCAGGCTGGAAAGCAAAAGTGGTACATGCAGTGTGCGGATGTGTACACGGAGTGTTGTCGGCGACAAGAGTATCGAAAAAATGGATTTATAAAAAGGCATATGAAGCAGAAACACGGTATAATGACCTGCCAAAAACAAAGAAAATCAATTTCCTTTGTGACACGTCTCCGTATATGAATACCTATTATGTAAAAGATGTGTATCCGTTGCGGAAGCTGCCTTACGAGGATGTAATGTTGAATTTTCCGCGAAATTTGCATAAAAATCTGACCTATATGTATGGCAATTACATGGAGCTTCCTCCGGAAGAAAAACGGAAGAACCATTATCCCTATGAATTGAAATTTAAGGAGGATTGAATCATTGTATTACGTAAATGAAAATATCAAAAATACCGTCCGAGTATTTCCGCGACAGGGAAGATATGATTATGCCCGATACGATATGAATGAAAATCCGGAAGGATTGCCTAAGGAGTTTGTAGAGACGGTTTTGAAAGAGATTACGCCTCAGTTTTTGGCGATTTATCCGGAACCGGATCGTTTCTTAAATAAATATGCGAAATATATCGGTGTGGAATATGAAAATGTGTTGGCTACAAACGGCTCGGACATGGCGATTCGATATTTGTTGGAGACTTTTGGCGAAAAGGGGAAAGAAGTCGTTACAGTGAACCCGTCCTTTGAGATGTATTGGGTAAATTGTTCGATTTTAGGACTGGTGCATGTTCCGGTACAGTATGAGGAAGATCTGACGATAGACATTCAGAAAATATTGGATGCCATTACGGAAAATACACGAATTGTCGTGTTGTTAAATCCGAATAATCCGATAGGAAATGTTTATACAGAAGAGGAATTAAAAGTGGTGATCGAAAAAGCAAAACAGGTCGGAGCAGTTGTCATCATAGATGAAGCATATCATTATTTCTATCCGAAGACTTTTTTGGATTACGCAGTAAAAGAAGAAAATGTGATCCTTCTGAGAACGTTTTCAAAACTGATGTCTATTGCAGCCTGTCGAATCGGCGTTATTATCAGTAATCCGCAGATTATTGAATATGTAAAAAAAGGGAAACTGACGTTTGATGTGAATGCAGTTGCGTTATTGTTTGCAGAGCGTTTGGTGGAACAGCCACAGATGATCCGGAAGCTGATCGACATTGAGAATGAAGGAAAAAAATATACGCTGGACAGCTTGAAAGAGCATGGTTATGAATGCCGGGACTGCAGAGGAAATTTCATTTTTGTAAAACCAAAGAATGATGCAAAAGAAGTGGCAGACAAATTGGAAAATGAGAAAAAAGTACTGGTTCATCCTTACGGAAATCCGCTTTTGAAAGATTATATTCGTGTGTCTGTAGGTTCAAAGAAAGCCATGGAAATTTTCGTGGAAGCTTTTTTGGCGGTAGACCAGGAAGGATAAAACTATGAAAAAAGTAATCACTTACGGGACTTATGACCTGCTTCATTACGGCCATATCCGTCTGCTGGAAAGAGCAAAAGCCCTGGGAGATTATCTGATCGTAGGGGTGACTGCCGACGATTTTGATAAGACCCGGGGAAAGATCAACGTGCAGCAGTCTCTGATGGAACGGATCGAAGGGGTCAGGGCGACCGGGATCGCAGACGAGATCATTATTGAAGAGTATGAGGGCCAAAAGATCGATGATATCCGCAGATACGGTGTGGATATTTTTACGGTGGGCGACGATTGGGTCGGTAAGTTTGATTATTTAAATGAATATTGTGAAGTGGTATATCTTTCCAGAACCCAGGGAGTTTCCAGCAGCGAGCTGCGGGAAAAGAAGCGGAATCTGCGGCTGGGGCTTCTGGGAGAATCAGATATCTTAAAAAAAGTAGTAAAAGAAAGCAAATATGTAAACGGCCTGCAGATATCAGGCGTGTATACGGCGGATCGCGATGCGGTGCAGGATCTTTTGAAAGATGTGCAGCTCTATAACGGATACGATGAGCTGCTGGAAGAGTCGGATGCGGTTTACATTATCACAAGCCCCAAAAACCATTATCGGGATATTGCCTATGCATT
Source organism: uncultured Mediterraneibacter sp. (assembly GCA_934418295.1). GTDB lineage: Bacteria > Bacillota > Clostridia > Lachnospirales > Lachnospiraceae > Mediterraneibacter_A. The sequence goes on along the minus strand of CAKRWZ010000026.1, from coordinate 10,005 downwards.
GGAACGGGGAAAACACGTGCTGTGTGAGTCGCCCATCGCATTGTCGGAAAGGGAATGTGAAGCTTTGTTTGCGTTGGCAAAAGAAAAAGGCTGCGTACTGATGGATGCCATCAAAACGGCGTATTCCACAGCATATCACAGAATGCTGCTGCAGGTAAAGACCGGAAAGATCGGCACGCCGAAATCTATCGAAGCGACTTGTACCAGCATTCGGACGGTGGATGCGACGGATCCGCAGCAGATGGAAAAAAGCTGGAACAGTATCAGCGCATGGGGACCTACGGCACTGCTTCCGGTGCTGCAGATCTTCGGGACAAACTATAGAGACCGGCGGATCGTGACCTGGCTGGACAATGAAGCCTATCACTACGATGCATTTACGAAGATCGACTTTTGTTATCCGGATTCTGTGGCGTCGATCAAGGTGGGCCAAGGAGTAAAATCCGAAGGAGAGCTGATCATATCCGGCACCAAAGGGTATATTTATGTGCCGGCGCCGTGGTGGAAGACGGAATATTTTGAAGTGCGTTACGAAAATTCCGAGAACAACCGCAGATATTTTTATCAGCTGGACGGAGAAGGAATCCGCTATGAACTGGTTTCCTTTGCCCGCGGGATCGAGTCGGGCAAACCGACTTCTAATATAGAAGAAAACATTTCCTGCAACATCGCGGGAGTCATGGAGCAGTTTATGAAGGACGATGTTACAAAGCTTCAATAAGAGAATTTGTGTATGATGCGATAATATACGAGGAGGATATGCCATGAACTATGCACTCATTTTTGCGGGGGGTTCCGGGAAACGGATGAATTCCAAGTCCAGACCAAAGCAATTCCTGGAGCTTCACGGAAAAGAAATTATCATATATACGATCGAACATTTTGAAAGACATCCGGAGATCGACGGGATCGTCGTCGTATGCATCAAAGAATGGATCGATTATCTGAAGAAAATTCTGAAGAAAAACGGGATCGAAAAAGTAAAGTGGATCGTACCGGGAGGAGAGACCGGACAGGATTCTATTTACAACGGGCTGCAGGTCTTGCATGAAAATTGTCCGGAAGATTCCGTTGTACTGATCCATGACGGGGTCAGACCGCTCATCAATGAAGATTTGATCACGCGGAATATCCAGTGCGTGAAGGAACACGGGACTTCCGTTACGGTGACGCCGGTGACAGAGACGGTGATGTTGACAGAAGATGATAATCAGGTCTATACCAGTGTGGACCGGGCAAAGTGCAGACTGGCAAAGGCGCCTCAAGGATTTTATCTGAAGGATATTTACGGGGCCCATCAGAAGGCTTTGGCAGAAAATATCCACGATAAGATTGATTCTGCGACGATGATGAATGATTACGGATATTCGTTGTATACCGTGGAAGGCGGCTCGGAAAACATAAAAGTTACGACACCGGCAGATTTTTATATTTTCAGAGCATTGATAGATGCAAGAGAAAATTCACAGATTTTCGGAATCTGAGAAGTAAGAGGAAACAACATGACAAAACAAAGAGACTTCTTGATGGACAACATAAAAGCACTTTTGTTGTTTCTGGTTGCACTGGGGCATACCCTGGATGTATACAAGGGAAACGGCGGGGCAGAGCTGTATATCATGAAATATCTGTATCTGTTCCATATGCCGGCTTTTGCGTTTATCACAGGCTATTTCACCAAAAATCTTGACAGGGCCAGAGAAACGGCAGTTGAAAAATGTCTGATGCCGTATTTGGTTTTTCAGGGACTTTATGTGATCATGGCAAATGTGATGATCCACTTGGGTCTTGCAAATTTCAACAGCGATACGTTTAACAGCTCGATCCTGGTGCCGTCTTCGGCATTTTATTATCTGTTGGCGGTCTTTTTCTGGAAGCTGCTGGCTAAAGATGTGATGCGCTGGAGATATCCGCTCCTGATCTCTACGGCGTTAGGATTGGTGGTCAGCTGTACGAAAATGACGGAGTTTCATATAGGATACGGATCGGTACTCAGTTTGCTTCCGTTCTTCGTGCTGGGTGTACTGTGCGATGCAGAGCGGATCCAAAAGATCCGGAAAGTGCCGAAAGTAGCTGCAGTGATCGTACTGCTGCTTGGAATATTGCCGGCAGTTTATCTGCCTTATGCGATACATAGTGTGCGGATGACGTATGAAAGCGCGGGGTTCGGGAATATAGAAGGAATCCTGTACCGGTTGGCATTTTATGCGATCGCGGCATTAATGGGAGCCGCACTGATCTGCCTGATGCCGGGTCGGAAAAATATATTCAGCAACGTGGGAAAATCCTCAATTCTGGTTTATGCGGGGTCTACGTTCTTAGCGCCCCACGGCTATGTGCTGCTGGATAAGGTTTTGGGCTTATCCGGGAATCGTATTTTGAATCTGATCGGAATGGTGGTATACTGCCTTTGCCTGATCCTGATCTGCTCGATCCCGATTTTCTTAAAATGCTATAATTATGTGATGGAACTGCTTAATAAATGGATATTCAAAAGGTGAGGAAATGATGAAGGAGCATACATTTGTGATATGTGCCTATAAAGAAAGTCAATATTTGGAAGCGTGTATCAAATCATTGAAAGAACAGCACTTGCAGAGTTATATTATAATAGTGACATCGACGCCGAACGCTTTTATAGCCGGAATGGCAGAAAAGTATAACTTACCGTACTTTGTAAATCCCGGAGAGGGCGGTATCACACAGGACTGGAACTTCGGGTATAAATGTGCAAAAGAGATCGGAAAAAGCCGTTATATCACGATCGCGCACCAGGACGATATTTACGAAAAAAATTATCTGGAAAACGTGCTGCACTATGCAAAAAAGGCAAAACGGCCGTTGATCGTTTTCGGAGATTATTTTGAGATCCGCGACGGAGAAAAAATTACAAAGAATAAACTTTTGAGGGTAAAGAGACTGATGCTGCTTCCGCTGCGTCTGAAGTGCTGCTGGGGACTGCGCTGGGTTCGGAGAAGGATCCTGTCTATGGGATCTCCGATCTGTTGTCCGTCGGTCACGTTTGCAGCAGAGCATTTGCCGGAGGTTATTTTTGACAATCATTACAGAGCCTGTGAGGACTGGGAAGCGTGGGAGAAACTGTCCAAATTAAAAGGAGATTTTGTGTATATTCCTAAAATGCTCATGGGGCACAGGATTCACGAAGAATCCGAAACCACGGCCGCAATAGCAGACAACAAACGAACGGAAGAAGAATTAGAGATGTTCTGCAAGTTCTGGCCGAAAGGCATTGCAAAACGCATTGCGCGCGCTTATTCTAAAGGGCAGCAGTCAAATCAGATATAAAACAGGAGAAAACAGGGTATGAAAAAACTTATTATCATTCCTGCATTTAATGAAGAAAGTAATATTGAAAAAACGGTTACGGCCATTCAGAAAAATGCGCAGGGCTTTGATTATGTGATCATCAATGACTGTTCGACAGACAGGACAAAACAGATCTGTGCGGAAAAGGGATATAATGTGGTAAATCTGCCGATCAATCTGGGGATCGGCGGGGCCGTACAGACCGGGTATAAATACGCACTGGAACGAGACTATGACGTGGCGGTCCAGGTGGACGGGGACGGGCAGCATGATCCGGAATTTCTGAATGAGATGGCAGATTATTTGATGGAAAACGAGCTGGACATGGTGATCGGCTCCCGGTTTATCGAAAAAGAAGGCTTTCAATCCTCCAAACTGCGAAGAGTCGGCATCGTCTTTTTTTCAAAATTGATCAAATTGCTGACAGGCACCCTGATCACAGATCCGACCTCCGGCCTGCGGATGATCGGAAGAAATACGATGGCGTTGTTTGCGGCAGATTACCCGCGGGATTATCCGGAACCGGAAAGCGTGGTTGCCGTAATCCGAAGAAATATGAAAGTGAAAGAGATACCGGTCGTCATGAAAGAACGGCAGGGCGGAGTCTCTTCCATCTCTTTAAAAAAATCGGTTTATTATATGATTAAAGTCACCCTGGCCATTCTGATCGAACGAATTAGAAAGTATTAGAGGATATAGATATGAGCATCAAACTTCAGATTATCATCGCAGTGATCATCATGATCGCACTGTGTATTATCGTAAATATGATCCGCAAAAAACGCCTGGAGCTGCGTTATGCGTTGGCCTGGCTGACGGTCGGGGTGGGTGTTTTGGTGCTGGATTGCTTTCCGCAGCTTATCAAATGGCTGACAAAGAAACTAGGGATAGCCAGTCCCACTAATATGCTGTTTTTCTTGGGATTTTGCTTTTCGCTGATGATTATTTTTATCTTAACGGTGGCAGTATCCCGTTCTTCCATCAGGATTAAACAATTAACACAGGAGCTGGCGCTTAATGAGAAACGCTATGCGGAAGATCAGGAGAAAGCAAAAAAAGAAAGTGCTAAGAAAGAAAACACCGAAACGACAGACTGAAACGTTGTAAATATTACAGGACTGCGAATCAGACATACATGAAAATCCCTCTGCATAGATTGTAAAAAACAGACTATGCAGAGGGATTTTCATGAAAGATTACATTGCAGAACGGGCTGTGGAGATCGCCTGTTATATTATTGAAAATCAGGCAACGGTGCGTCAGACGGCGAAACAGTTTGGGGTAAGTAAGAGTACGATACATAAAGACGTCACTGATCGTCTGATCCAGGTAAATCCACAGCTTGCCCGGGAGGCGCGTAAGGTGCTGGATTATAATAAGCAGGAGCGTCACATCCGCGGCGGTCTTGCGACACGGGAGAAGTATCTACATATGGCACATCGATAGAGAAATTGGAATGATTTGACAAAGAAGCAGAATCTGTCATAATAAGATGGCGCGAAAAAATAAGAACATGCGAAGTGAAGATGCGATAAAAGATAAGGGAAGGTACAAAGGAAGAGAGGAAGATTTCCAATGCTGTTTTTTGAGAACGATTACGGTGAGGGCGCACATGAGAAAATTTTGGAACGACTGGCAGAGACGAATTTAGATAAATATTCCGGTTATGGTTCAGATCCTTGCTGCGATTCGGCAAAAGAGAAGATACGAAAAGCCTGCGGATGTCCGGAGGCGGACGTGTTTTTCCTTTCCGGGGGAACGCAGACCAATGCTGTGGTGATCCGTTCCATGCTGCGTCAGTATGAAGGAGTTGTGGCGGCAGATACCGGCCATGTCAGTGTGCATGAGGCCGGTGCGATCGAATATACCGGGCACAAAGTACTGCAGATTCCGCACAAGGACGGAAAAATAGAGGCACAGGTGCTGGAGAGGTTTGTGAAAACGTTTTATGGGGACGGAAATCATGAGCATATGGTGTTTCCGGGGATGGTGTATATTTCGCATCCGACGGAATTTGGAACGTTGTATTCCAAGAAGGAATTGGAGGAATTGTCTGCTGTCTGCCGGAAATATGAGCTTCCGCTTTATCTGGACGGGGCGAGACTGGGCTATGGCCTGGTCAGTGAAGGGACAGATGTGACGTTGGAAACGATCGCAGAGCTGACGGACGCCTTTTATATCGGCGGCACCAAGGTGGGTGCATTGTGCGGAGAGGCAGTCGTGTTCCCGAAAGAAGCACCGAAACATTTTCTGACACTGATCAAGCAACAGGGTGCGTTGCTGGCAAAAGGAAGATTGCTGGGAATTCAGTTTGATGTGTTGTTTACGGACAGGCTTTACTGGAAAATCAGCGAGAATGCGATCCGTACTGCGATGGAATTGAAGAAGATTTTGCAGGAGAAAGGCTATCAGCTGCTGTTGGATGCGCCGACAAATCAGATCTTGGTCATTTTAGAAGATCGGCAGCTGAAGGATTTGGAAAAGCAGGTAAAGTTCAGCTTTTGGGAACGTTATGACGAAAACCACACAGTGATACGGTTTTGTACCAGCTGGGCGACAAAGATGGAAGATGTGGATGCGCTGAAGCAGCTTTTGTAAAGAAAAGTGGACATCATAGAAAATTATGCGTATAAAGTAATAGAAATAAGAAGAGGTATTTGAGTTTTAATGAAGACAAAAGAGAAAACAAAGTATCTGTTTGACAACAGAATGCTGGCGAAGCTGATCTTTCCGCTGATCATAGAGCAGCTATTGGCCGTATTGGTGGGCATGGCAGATTCACTGATGATCGCTAATGTCGGAGAGGCGGCTGTGTCAGGCGTTTCGCTGGTGGACAATATCATGTTGTTGTTCATCAGTATGTTTGCGGCGCTGGCTGCAGGCGGTTCTGTAGTGGCGGGGCAGTATCTGGGAGACAAGAAAGAAAAGGAAGCCGGTCATGCCGCCACACAGCTGATCTGGGTTATCGTCCTTTTGTCGTTGATCATTACTACTATTTTGTATTTTGGAAAGAATTTAATACTGGATTATGTATTTGGATCGATAGAAGCAGACGTAAAAGGACATGCGAACACCTATCTTTTGATCGTGACGGCTTCGGTCCCGTTCATTGCGGTATATAACGGAGGCGCTGCGATCTTCCGTGCTATGGGAAATTCCAGAGTACCGATGGTGGTATCTTTGATCATGAATGCCATCAATGTGATAGGAAATGCGACTCTGATTTACGGATTCCACAGAGGAGCCGAAGGGGTGGCGATCCCGACACTGGTTTCCAGGGCGGTGGCAGCCGTGCTGGTCATTGTACTTTTGCTGTATCACAATCGTGGGCCGATACAGTTGGAACGGACGCGGAAAATACGATTTGATAAGCCCATGGTGAGACGGATTCTGGGGATCGGTATTCCAAACGGCATGGAAAACGCCATGTTTCAGCTGGGAAAAATCCTGGTGCTGAGCCTGGTGGCCACCTTTGGGACATCGGCGATCGCGGCAAATGCGGTTTCTAACGTGGTGGCCTGGTTTGAGATTCTGCCGGGAATGGCGATCAACCTGGCGATCACCACTGTGATCGCGCAATGTGTGGGTGCTGAAGACTATAAGCAGGCACGGTATTATACCAAAAAACTGCTGGCGATCATTTATCTGTGTCTCATAGTTACAAATGCAATCATTGTGTTATTGCTTCCGGAGATTTTGCGGGCATACAATCTCTCTGCGGAAACGGCAGAATCAGCTCGGCAGATTCTGTATTTCCACACAATCAGCTGCATCACCATCTGGCCGGTCGCGTTTTCACTGCCGTCTACCTTGAGGGCAGCAGGAGATGCAAAGGTAACGATGTGGATTTCGATCGTTTCCATGTGGGTCTGCAGAATCGGCTGCAGCTTCCTGTTTGGAAAATATTTTGGCATGGGTGTGTTTGGAGTCTGGGTAGCAATGGTCATGGATTGGTGTGTGCGGTCTGTTTTGCTGGAGATCCGCTATCTGCGGGGCAAATGGGAAACCATGCGGGCGATATAAATATCAGAACGGCCGTCCATTGAGAGATAAGCCTTGCAGTCAGAATGGCTGTCCTTTATAATAAAGCAGAAGCATATTTTAGAGGAAACATGATGTGAAACAGAAAAGCAAGAAGCAAAATACGGTATGTAAAAGTATCAATATACAATAAATGGGAGGAACGATAGTGAAAGAAGAATTAGTGATCGTACTTGACTTCGGCGGACAGTATAATCAGCTGGTGGCAAGACGTGTCAGAGAATGCAATGTCTATTGTGAGATCTATTCTTATAAAACAGACATTGAGAAAATCAAGGCAATGAATCCGAAGGGAATCATTTTGACAGGCGGACCAAACAGCTGTTACGAGCCGGATTCTCCGACTTATACAGAGGACCTTTTCAAGCTTGGCATTCCGGTGCTGGGACTTTGCTACGGCGCACAGCTGATGTCACACGTCCTTGGCGGAAAAGTAGAACGGGCGGATGTCCGGGAATACGGAAAAACAGAAGTGCTGATCGACAAAACGGACTCAAAAGTGTTTGCCGGAGTTTCCCCGAAAACAATCTGTTGGATGAGCCACTTTGATTACATTTCCCAGGTAGCTCCGGGATTTGAAATTACGGCGCACACCGCAGACTGTCCGGTGGCAGCAGCAGAAAATGCGGCAGAAAAGCTTTACGCGATCCAGTTTCATCCGGAAGTGCTCCATACGGCAGAAGGCACAAAGATGATCAACAACTTCGTAAAGAATGTCTGCGAATGTGCAGGAGACTGGAAAATGGATGCCTTTGTGGAAAACACGATTCGTGAGATCCGCGAAAAGGTAGGAGACGGAAGAGTATTGCTGGCGCTGTCCGGCGGTGTTGATTCTTCCGTGGCAGCAGGTCTCTTGTCCAGAGCCATCGGCAAACAGCTCACCTGCGTTTTCGTAGATCACGGCTTGCTCCGGAAAAATGAAGGAGACGAGGTAGAAAACGTTTTCGGTCCAAACGGACAGTTTGATCTGAACTTTATCCGCGTAAATGCGCAGGAAAGATATTATAAGAAATTGGAGGGCGTCACAGAACCGGAACGCAAACGAAAGATCATCGGAGAAGAATTCATCCGGATCTTCGAGGAAGAAGCGAAAAAAATCGGAGCGGTTGACTTCCTTGCACAGGGAACCATCTATCCGGACGTGGTAGAAAGCGGTCTGGGCGGAGAATCTGCAGTGATCAAATCCCACCACAACGTAGGCGGACTTCCGGATTTTGTGGATTTCAAAGAAATCATTGAGCCCCTTCGTGACCTCTTCAAAGATGAGGTCCGCAAAGCCGGACTGGAGCTTGGCATTCCGGAACATCTGGTCTTTCGTCAGCCATTCCCGGGACCGGGACTGGGAATCCGGATCATCGGTGAAGTAAATGCAGAAAAAGTACGTATTGTGCAGGATGCAGATTACATCTACCGCGATGAAGTAGACAAAGCTGCCGCTGCTTATAAAGAAGCAAACGGCAAAGCCCCGTCATGGCTGCCGAATCAATACTTTGCAGCTCTGACCAACATGAGAAGCGTCGGCGTTATGGGCGACGAAAGAACCTATGACTATGCTGTGGCGCTCCGTGCAGTAAATACAGTAGATTTCATGACTGCAGAAGCAGCAGAGATTCCATTTGCAGTGCTGCAGAGTGTAATGAGCAGGATCATCAATGAAGTCCGAGGGGTAAATCGGGTATTCTATGATCTGACCAGTAAACCACCGGGGACGATTGAGTTTGAGTAGAACATATGTTCGCCCGAAACCCTATAGATTAAGGGTTTCGGGCTCTTTTTTTACTTTCGTGATACACTTTTTGTAGAAAAAAGATATTGTGAAACAAATCTATGAGTAAATTCTTATATCCAAAAAAGATATTTTTATTCCGAAAATATATCCATTTTTCCAAATAATAAAAAATTTCATAACTGATTTAGTAATACGCGATATTTTATCCCATATGTATTTTGAAAGAATAAATACAGAGTGAGGAGGATAAAAATTATGTATAAAACAGATGTATTTATTTCAGCAGAGGAAATTAAAGAGATAGTTGGTATTTCTAAATCAAAGGCCTACAGTCTTATTCAAGAATTGAATGCAGAGCTTAAAGAGAAAGGTTATTTAACAGTTACCGGAAGAGTGAGCAGAAAATACTTTGAAGAAAGATTTTATGGCTTGTTAGAAAAAGAATAGGAGGAAATGGATGGCTGTTTACAAGGACAAAAAACGTGGAACCTGGTATACCTCTTTTCTATATGTGGATTGGACAGGAAAACGTTGTCGAAAACTAAAACGTGGATTTTTAACCAAAAAGGAAGCACAGAATTGGGAAAATAATTTTAAGCTTCAAAAGGCCAGTAGTCTGGATATGACATTTGAAAATTTTTATGGAATATATGAAGCCGATGTAAAACCAAAAATCCGATACAACACTTGGTGTACAAAAGAATATATCATAAAAACAAAGATACTTCCGTATTTCAAAGACTTGAGTATGCGAGATATTACACCGAGAGATATCATCAAATGGCAAAACATAATGAGAGAATCCATCAACAATAAAGGGAAAGAATATACGGGGACATATTTAAAAACTGTACAAGCACAACTTTCAAGTATTTTTAATCATGCAGTACGTTTTTATGAACTTCTGA
>CAKRWZ010000025.1 GCA_934418295.1 uncultured Mediterraneibacter sp. | reverse complement strand
TTTTATTCTGCAAAATCTTCCTGAACTCTTAATGTGTCTTTTTCGGTTACGACCGGATTGTTGTATCCGGAGCCATCAGTTCCTGTCTCTACGGTATTTTCTACAGTCTGTTTCTCTGCTGAAGATCCAAAGAAATAATATCCGTAGGATCCGCGGGCAGTTCCTGCCAGCTTGCCGTCCAGACCGCTGATCTTTCTGTAAACAGCCGCTGCATCCGTATTGTACAGTCTCATTCGGGTTACCGGGTTAAACAGGGTATCAAATTTAACAGATACTTTTTCGCCCGGTGTCAACACTACGTTGTCCAGGCTCTTTCCGTTGACCTGAGCCGTGATCTGTTTTGCTGTCACCACCTGATATTCTGCATTTCCGCCTTTTTCTACTTTTACGATGTTGCGTCCGTTTGTCAGCGGTACATCGTAGCTTCCGTCCTCTTTTGCTGTCAGAGCCACAAAACCATTATAGCCCATCACATTTCCGGAGATAGACGGATTTGCAACAGAAACGCTCACGCCTTCTGTTCCCGGAGTAAAGGTGTAAGTTCCCCGGTCTCCCAGGAAGTAGATCGGATCCAGTTCTGCATCCAGTGCAGCTCCTGCTTCCTTGCTTGTATCTTTGTTCAGATCCGCATTCAGAGTCATTCCGGTGGTAATTCCGCTTTCGTCTGCATCCACCGATACAACGAAGACTCCGGTGTTTTCCGGCCAGATCGCTCCGAAGAATCCATTCGGATCATAATTATCATAGGAATATTTAGCGTCATCGTGGTAATTCAGAGTCATGGCATCGTATGTAACCAGTACGATAGCCGTACCCTGTCCCACTGCCGTTACCTTTCCGGAAGCGTCTACCTTTACGACATTGTCACTTGCCTGTCCGTCCAGTCCCACTACGGTATAATGGAAATCAGGCTCGATCAGACGATATTCTTTGTCCAGTACCCAGGTAACGTTACTTCCCCACCAGTTTCTCATGGCGTGGATCTGGAAGGTATTTCCGGTCTCCAGCTGCAGATAGCCCTTGGCATTGATGTTCATGTACAGGTCTGCCAGGTTTGCACCGCCGTTGGATGCAGGATTGCGATCCAGTGTATTCTTTGTATTTCCGGACGGATTCAGCATGTCTTTGCTGACCACGATCCGTTCTTTGCTTCCGTCTTTTACGGTTCCGTTATAGCTTACATAGTTGTCGCCGCTGACATGATAATACATCTTGCTGGTAACTGCCATACGGAAGATGTAATCCACGGTTCCGTCGTCCTGTGCCGCCGTGCTGTCACAAGGATACTCTGCCAGTGTGGCATCCGTAAGGTTCTCGCGGATTGTTACGGTCGCATCTGCCGGTGCATTGATCGTCAGAGTTCCTGTTTCCAGCTTAATCGGAACGGACAATGCGGAGGCTTCCTTTGCTACACTGACATTCGCTTTTCTGTAAGTCATGGCGTTATTAGCTGCAGCATATTCCGCAGTCGGAGCTACTGTCAGGTAATACGGCAGATTGGAAGCGTTTGCACACACAAGTGCCGGATAGGTCGGATATCCGTCTGCATTCACATAAGGATCTCCTACTGTCACGCCGCCGTTTTCATTGCTCAGAGAAACTGTGAAGTCTCCCACAGCGCCCTTTTTACCGTCCACCTCGTTGGTCACAGATACTTCTGCCAGACGCGTATTCACACGGAATGTACGTCCGTCCAGAGTACCGCTTTTTCCGCTCGGGAAGGCGAAGGATCCTCCGCCCAGGTTCTTTCCGTCTTTGTCTACTGCACGGTAGGAATAGGTGCCTGCCTCCAGGGACACCGTATAAATATCATAATAGTTGTTGCTGGCGGTATCTGCCTGAATGTTTTCAACTGCCTGAGCCGGATCAAAGGTATCTTTTCCGTTTTCATCCGCACCTGTGGTCGGATATATCATCAGGCCGTTTTCTCCCACCGTCTTCTTCGGCACATACAGCTCTACGCTGTACGGCGGCTCTGTTACCGTCACCTTGCAGATGGCTTTGACGGTATTGCCCAGCTTATCACTGGCTTCTACGGTGATCTCTGCGCTTCCCTTTTTCAGTGCTGTGATCTTGCCGTCTTCTACTTTTACGATCTTGGCATTGGAGCTGCTCCATTTCAGAGTCGTCGCTGCAGTCTCCGGGGTTACTGCAGCCTCCAGATCCATGCTTGCTCCCAGTGTCAGCTCTTGCTCCGCCGGAAGCGTTACTGCCGTCACCGCCTCTTTGTCACTTTGGACAGTGACCGGCCACTCCCAGGTACGTCCGTTTGTTGCGCCGATAGCGATGGTCAGCTTTGCAGTTCCTTTTCCGACACCGGTGATTTTGACCTTATCTAAGATATCCTTTGGCTGGAATTGATTCGCTCCCTCTTTCGTCACAAATTCTGCCTTGAAAACGTTTTCGTCAGAAGAAGCTATGGTGATCCTCTGTCTGGAAACGCTGAGGGTCGCATTCGTATTGGTCGCCTGATACTCTTTGGTCTCACCTTCTCCGACTACCAGCTTATCTGCGGAAAGTTTCGTAGCAAAGCCGGTCATCTTAAAGTTAACTTCGCCCTCTGCGATACGACCGTCTCCGGCTTTCGCCGTAAAATCAACGCTTCGGTTGCTCGTATATGCACTGTAAGTGACCAGACCGGTGTGTTCATTGATCATACAGTTGTTGCTGCCTGTCGCAGAGCCGGTACCCCCGGACCACAGCACACTCTTTACCTCAGGTGAACCGGAAACGCTCAGCTGGATCTCTGCCGGCTTGGCACCCATAAAAGCAGTTTCATAGGTCTCTGCATCTACTGTCGCAGGAGTGACATCCAAGGTTCCCTTCAGCTCATACGTATCCTGAGCTGTCGTACCGCTTGCTTCCATCTCCGATACCAGAAGGATCTTGGCAGTCGGGCTGGACGGACGCTTGGTCAAGACAACCTTCTTAATCTCGTCAACGTCTCCCTGCCATAGTCTTACTCTGTATTCTCCCAGCAGATTTTCTTCGTTTGCCGTATCTCCCTCATAAGCCCGCACCTTAAAGAACGTATCCGTCGGGACTGCCTGATTCATCTTGATCTGTGCATTGATAAACCAGCTGTCTCCTTCCGATTGCAGGGCATACTCAGAAACTTCCAGTTTATCTACCTTATAAGGGCATTCAAAGATCGCACGATAAGTCGTGTTTTCTGTCAGGGTCACATCCGTACGTGCTCCCCCGTCAATTTTCGTCCAGGTTTCTCCGTCTGTAGATTTCTCCCATCTCACAAACTGATAAAGCTTGCTGGACGGCGTGGCGATCAGCGTATGAGTTTCTCCGATACCGCGCAGCTGTGATACGGTGCCGCCTCCGGTTTGAACCAGATTGATCTGGTAAGCCATATCCGTCTGTTTTTCAAATACCGGTACCAGTTTTAAAATAGTCTGCGGCCCGTCTTGTGATACTTCTCCGCCATATTGTACATAGTAAGTTCCATTTTCAAAATAGAACTCCACATGCCACCCTTCTCGCGGCAAACACGCTTTCAGTTCTTCTTGGTCATCCGGTCCCGCCTTGACAGCGTTTTCCTTGGATTTTGTTCCGTCGTAGAACTTGTCTGCGATCTGCCAGCCTTTGAAAATATATTGATCATGATTCCATGCTGTCTCCAAAAATTGCGCTAAATTCCCCTGAAAACATCCGAAATTCGTGATTTTTTTCGGCAGACTTCCGCCACTGGCAGATAAGGTGATCTTTAAATTTGCATCTGCCGCCAGCGTACCGTCACTTTGCCGCACCTGTGCCTGTTCGATTCCCAGATAAGGCTGCGGGATGTTCCGGTAAACGATCTTGGCAACATGGGTGTATACCGTACAAGGGGTCATGCCTTCTACCAGGCCTTTGTTGGTGATCTTTGCCCGGTAATACTTGGTCTCTCCCACAGAGATTTCCGGTGTATAATTGCTTCGCAGATAAGTAGCCGAAGCGAAAGTATTGTCTGCACCTTCGATTGCTTTAAAGTTTTGTCCATCCTCTGAAACCTGCCACTCCAGAGTCAACGTATCCAGAGTATATTTTGCCGTATTAGTTTTCAGTAAGATATAAAGCCGTTCAATACTCGTGGAATCCGTGTAGTACACTCTGGAAGCACCTTGAAGTGCCCAATGATCCGACATGAACACCGGCTCCGGTGCCTTGTCCTCAGAAGCAGTCGATACGGATGTTTCGGCAGATGCTTTTTTTGCCATCGCCGTCAACGTCGCTGTACTGAATACCAACGTTAAGGCAAGAAACAGCAATAAAAGCTTTTTCCCTTTTTTCCTCATTCTCTTCTCCTTTTTATTACAATATCAAAAGTTAAAAAATCTATATAATAAACCGTCCTTCGACGGATAATTTCACTCATCACTGCACCTACAGAACCTGCCACCGGCAGCTTCCTCCGGACGCACGGCAACAAAAAAAGATGAAAAGAAATCCCTTTTCGGGAATTTCTTTTCATCCTCATGATTTTTATTCAATGCGCACCGCTCCCCAAAAAACAAAAACATTTTTATGTTTCTTCGGAAACAGTGGGGTTTGTAGACTTTCTACTCGCTCAAGGCCTTGCCTGAGGCGGTGCCGAAATACACGGCTTTTCCTTTCATGCCAACTTGCAGCTGTTTCACTACTATATTATTTAAATTTCTACACTTTCAAATGTACAACCAAATTTTATTTCGTTTTCAAAGCTTTGTCAAGTCCGCATCTTATCTGGTTTCGCTTTTTATAGCTTGATTTTTTATAAACTTTTTATTTTTCTTTATCGTGATTGTGCTTGTCGTGTTTGTCGTGCTTCTCGTGCTTTTCTTTTTTGGCTTCCGCCTCAGCTGCTGCCTTCGCGATATCCCCTACACCGTTCAGGATCAAACGCGGTCTGTAAGGGAACTGCTGGCAATCCTCCAAGCTGGTCACTCCGGAAAGCACCAGTGCCGTGTCGATACCGGATTCGATCCCTGCAATCATGTCCGTATCCATCCGGTCTCCGATGATCGCTGCGTCCTCTGAATGGACTCCCAGCATGCGAAGTCCGGTACGCATCATTAACGGATTTGGTTTTCCTACATAATAAGCTTTTTTCCCGGTCGCCAGCTCAATCGGCGCTACCAGTGCACGACACACCGGAGCGATTCCGTTTTCCACCGGATCCACTACATCCCAGCTGGTTCCGATCAATTTGGCTCCTGCATTGACCAGACGGATAGCCTTTGTGATCATCTCCAAATTGTAGCCTCTGGGCTCACTGACTACTACATAATCCGGGTTTACATCGTTGTATGTAATCCCCATCTCATACAATGCATTCTGCAATCCGTGCTCTCCCATTACGTAAGCGCTGCATCCCGGCTTCTGACTGTCCAGAAAACGTGCCGTAGCCAGTGCACTCGTATAAAAATGGGACTCATCCACATCCAGTCCCAGCCGTTCCAGCTTCTGCTGCAATTCCTTTGGAGTATACTGGCTGGAATTGGTTAAAAACAGAAAGTGCTTTCCGCTGTCCTTCAGCCAGTTCAAAAACTCCTTTACACCCGGAAGCAGTTTATTTCCGTGATAGATGACACCATCCATATCACAGATAAAACCTTTTTTACTTAATAACTTCTTCAATTTATTACCTCCACCATACCTTCATCTTTTTTATCATTTTTTAATCTGTACAAGACCATAGTATAGCATAAATTCCCTGAAAAAAAGCCTTTTTTTGTGATAAATTCATGACAAATTCGTGTAAAATCCGGTTTTTGTCTCAAATGCCTAACTAATAGAAACATTTTTTTCTTTTCCCGGCACTCACGTTGCTCTTTTTCCCAAAACACAGATCCAGTCTTCGCTTTCTTTTGTATGGATTTCTATATTTTGAAAGCCTGCCTGCCGAAACATTTCTCCGAACTCCTCCCTTGTCGGATTCAGGAGATGATACTCCTTCACCGTCTCCAGCACGTCTGCTTTCAGTCCTTCTTTCTGATAAATATCCGCCACCAGAAGAAAGGCTCCTCCCTTTTTCAATACTCTGAAAACCTCTTTCAGGTTTTCCTCGGGATCCGGCCAGAAATAAAAGCTTTCCACCGTAATAATCTTATCGAATCTTTCATCCCGAAACGGAAGCTTCTCCACCGATGCTCCCAGTATTTCCATTTTGTCCCTTTTTATGTCCTCTGCGTTGGTTTCTTTGGATAATCGGACGGACACCTCCGAATAATCCACACCGGTCAGATGACCGCTTGCAATACGCTCCGACATGTTTTTCAAGGCTGCTCCTCCTCCGCAGCCGATGTCCAGCACCTGATCGCCATCCTCCAGCTCCAGATATCTGAGCGCCCAGTCCGTCAGTTCAAAATGACTCCGGTTCATCCGCTGCAACATCTGCACACCCTCTTCTCCCTGTGGTTTTCGGGGATTTCCGGCTCTGGTGATCTCCTGCTGTCTTTTTTCTTTTTCATAATTCTTTTTCATAATTTTACCTTCTTTTCCTGCCCGCTACAACGATCTACCCTCCTTTTTCTTTTGTTTCATTTTCTCTGCCGGTCTTTTTCTCCGTCATCATATTTATTATATCACACTTCAGAGAAGAAAGTACCCTTCTGTTTTCACAACGCTTCTGTTTTTCAGACGGTTTCTTTGCTGCACATTCCTCTCAGAATCTGCCCGATGGGACCCCGTTTTACCTGCTCATAAGGTTTGCCCTGCAGCAACAGCTGTTCTACTTTTATATGCTTTAATTCTTCTTTTGGTACTTGATAAGGATTTTCGGACAAAATCACCATATCGGCGATCTTTCCCGGCTCCAGAGTGCCCCTCTCCTTTTCGTCAAAGCTGGTGTAATATCCGCCATAAGTACACATCCTGAGCGCTTCATACACACTCAGCGCCTGCTCCGGGACGGAATGGTTGCAGGCTTTGTGAATCCACTGAATCGGATCCGGCTCCGTGCAAGGCGCATCGGATCCGGCGCTTAAAAGAATCCCGTGATCCCAAAATGTCCGCAGCGGATTCAATCGCCCGTTTCGCTCTCCCAGGATTTCCTGCAGATAGGCATCCGGCTCTTGAAGCCAATTGACAAATGCGCTCTGCACCGGAAGCAAGATCTGGTATTTTTCACAAATCTCTATCCCCTCTTTGGTAGGGAGACAGGCATGTATGATCGCATGTCGATGATTTTTTCTCGGATAATCATCCAATGCAGCTTTCAGAGCTGTTGTAGCCTGCCGAAAGGCGTCGTCTCCTATGGCATGCATCTCGATCTGTAAGCCTGCCCGGTTTGCCCTTTTGCAAAAATCGATGACCTGCTCATCTGTATAATAAAGAACCCCTTTGCTTTCTGTCTGTTCATAAGGCTCCAAAAGTGCCGCATCCCGGGAACCGAAACATCCATCCAATGCCGTTGCAAAGCAGCCGCCGATCCTGGGCAGAGCTCTCTTTTTCACCTTTTCCACATCCATCGTCTGGAAAAATACTCTCATCTGTAACCCGTTACCAAGTCCTTTGGCAAACCAACGCTCCAGATCCACGTCCAGATCTCTGGTAAAGCCTACGCCGCTTACGGTATGGATCATCCCGATTCCTTTTGAGGCCATATGATTCGCCGCCTTCTGCATATTCCGCACCAATGTCAGAATAGGAATGGAATTGGTCACAAAATCCGACACCGCAAAGAAAGCATCCTGGTTCATTTCCCCGGTGTCCTCATGATACCCTCTGAGATTTCTGAAATCTTTGATCTTTTTCTGCAATTTTTCCAAAAGTGCCGTGTTGACCACACAGGCGTGCCCGTCATACTTAACCAGAAACACCGGTCGGTCCGGACATACGCTGTCCAGCTCACGACGGTTAACCAGGCGTCCTTCTTCTACCGAATAAGGGGATGCCCCGAAGCCTAACAGAATCTTATCCTTACATTTTTGCGCATGCGCTTTCAGCATCCGCAGGATCTCCGGATTATTCTTGGCTTCCGCTACGTTCAGTCCTGCGTGAAAGGTTGCATAGCTGGCAAAATGAATATGGCTGTCCGCAAAAGACGGAATCAAAGCTCTTTTTCCAAGCTCTGTCAGTGTTTCTTTTTGAAACTCCTCCGGCAGCTCTTCTCCCGTATATAAAATCCTTCCTTCTCGCTCTACAAGATATTGTACCACTGTGTTTTTTTCATCACACGTCAAAATTGCTCCTTTGTAAACCGTCATAACGATCTCCTTTCCTTTTTTTTTTCATTTTACACGTCACAGATTAAAATTACAATTTTCTTTTTCCTTTTTGCCTCAGTCCTGTGTTTTCTCGGAGCTTCTCCTGAAAATGTCATTGATATTTTTATTTATGTCACCGATATTTTTTATTTACGTCTTGACATTTTACCAAAATCAGATATGATAGAAATACCAACATTTTGAAATTTTTGTTCGTTTTCACACTACATATAGGCGATTATTCACAATCGTCTAAGAAAAGGAGGTAAAAATCATGAGTAGCTCATCCATCGGATTTAAAATGAACGTAATCAAGCGAAACGGAGAAGAAGTCACCTTTGATAAATCTAAAATCATAAACGCCATCAAAAAAGCAAACAACGAGGTTCCGCCGATCCATCAGCTGAACGATTTTCAGATTACTGCCATCGCCGACAATATCGTACAAAAAGCAAGGCAATCCTCCAGTGCTCTGAATGTGGAAGACATTCAGGATATGGTAGAGACCGGTATCATGGAGATGCGCGGCTACGAGGTGGCACAGAAGTATGTCCGTTATCGTTACAAACGAGAGCTTTCCCGTAAGTCCAACACGACTGACAACAGCATTCTCTCCTTGCTGGATCAGATCAACGAAAATGTAAAGCAGGAAAATTCCAACAAAAACCCGACTATCAACTCCACCCAGCGGGATTACATGGCCGGTGAGGTCAGCAAGGATCTTTCTATGCGTGTCCTGCTGCCGGAGGAAATTTCGCAGGCACATAATGCAGGGATCATCCACTTTCATGATTCCGATTATTACGCACAGCGGGAGCATAACTGTGACTTGATCAATCTGGAGGATATGCTGCAAAACGGAACGGTTATCAGCGAAACTATGATTGAAAAGCCCCACAGCTTTTTTACCGCCTGCAACGTCACAACACAGATCGTTGCCCAGGTAGCCAGCAATCAGTACGGCGGGCAATCCTTTTCTCTGGCGCATCTGGCTCCTTTTGTAGAGATCAGCCGCCAGAAGCTCCGCAAAAAGGTTATCGAAGAACGGACGGAATGCGGCGAAGCATTGGATCCGGAAATCATCAGCAAGGTAACAGAAAGCCGCCTCAGAGACGAGATCAAAAGCGGTATCCAAACTATCCAGTATCAGCTGATCACTCTGATGACCTGTAACGGACAGGCTCCTTTCGTTACCATGTTTATGTATCTGGACGAAGTGGAGGAGGGACAGACCAGGGATGATCTGGCTGTTATTATTGAAGAAGCGCTGCTGCAGCGTCTCCAGGGCGTTAAAAACGAAAAAGGCGCCTGGATTACACCGGCATTCCCGAAGCTGATTTATGTGCTGGATGAAGACAATATCACAGAAGATTCGAAATACTGGTATCTGACAGAGCTTGCTGCAAAATGTACCGCAAAGCGTATGGTTCCGGATTACATTTCCGCCAAAATCATGCGGGAACTGAAGCAGGGCAATGTCTATACCTGCATGGGCTGCCGTTCTTTCCTGACTGTGGAGGATTCTCAGCGAAATCCGGATGGAAGCTACAAATTTTACGGGCGTTTCAACCAAGGTGTTGTTACGATCAACCTGGTAGATGTTGCCTGTTCTTCCGAAGGAAACATGGAGCGCTTCTGGGAGATCCTGGAGGATCGTCTGGAGCTTTGCCACCGCGCGCTCCGCTGCAGACATGAGCGTCTGCTGGGGACCGTTTCTGATGTGGCTCCGATTCTCTGGCAACATGGCGCCCTGGCTCGTCTGAAAAAAGGCGAAACCATCGACAAGCTGCTTTATAACGGCTATTCCACCATTTCTCTTGGATATGCCGGACTATATGAAATGTGCTTCCGTATGCTGGGCAAATCCCACACCGATCCGGAAGCCCGTGAGTTTGCCATCGAGGTCATGCAGCGCTTAAACAATAAATGCAAGGAATGGCGGGAAGCGGAAAACATCAGTTATTCCGTATACGGAACTCCGATGGAATCCACTACCTACCGTTTTGCGAAATGCTTACAGAAACGTTTCGGCATCATCAAGGGCGTAACAGACAAAAACTATATTACCAACAGTTACCATGTGCACGTTACTGAAAACATTGACGCTTTCAGCAAGCTGAAATTTGAATCTGCCTTCCAGAGACTTTCTCCGGGTGGTGCCATCAGCTATGTGGAGGTGCCGAATATGCAGAACAATATCCCGGCCGTTCTCTCTGTTATGCAGTTTATCTACGATAACATTATGTATGCTGAGCTGAACACCAAAAGTGACTACTGTGATGTCTGCGGTTTTGACGGAGAGATCCTGATCAAAGAGGATGATGCCGGAAAGCTGATTTGGGAATGTCCAAACTGCGGCAACCGGGATCAGAACAAAATGAGTGTTGCCCGCAGAACCTGCGGTTATATCGGCACCCAGTTCTGGAATCAGGGACGTACTCAGGAAATCAAAGACCGGGTTCTTCATTTATAATCCCTGTCTGCTCTTACGGAGGTCGTCTCTATGAATTACGGAAGTGTGAAACCCTATGATATCGCCAATGGCCCCGGCGTCCGGGTAAGCCTGTTTGTCTCCGGTTGCCGGCATCACTGTAAGGGTTGTTTCAATCCGGAGACTTGGGATTTCGGATATGGAACACCTTATACCGAAGCAACGGAAGCAATGATTTTGAAAGCGCTGTCACCCGACTATATCCAAGGCTTTTCCCTCTTAGGCGGAGAGCCTTTTGAGCCCGAAAACCAGCCGGTTCTTGCAGGTCTCCTTAAAAAAATCCGACAGCATTACCCGCAGAAGGACATTTGGTGCTACAGCGGATATCTCTACGGCAAAGATCTGGCGCCGGGAGGCTGTGTCTATACAGAGCATACCGACCGGATGCTGGCTTGCATCGACGTTTTGGTGGACGGTGAGTTTATCGAAGCGCAAAAGGACATCTCTCTCCCTTTCCGGGGAAGTAAAAATCAGCGGGTGCTTGCTTTAAAAGACCAGCCGCTTCCCGCATACATCGGAGCTTGCAAGGCTTCGGAAGCAGAAAAGTAACTTCTGCTCCCGAGGCCTTTTTCTTCGCCTGAAATATTTGCATTTCTTTCCAAAAGGTCTTATAATTGCTATGGTTTATTATTGTGGATTTTTGGGTTTTTACCAATATATACAGAAGAGAGATACGGAGGAGAAATGAATACAACAGAACAACCAAACCATCTGGAATATCCGGAGCTGACCATGTTCCAGATGATCGACAGAATTGCCGGATTACATCCGCATGCGCCGGCCTATGAATTCTTCGGGAAAAAGACAACCTACAAAACCTTTGCGGAAAAAATCAACCGGGCAGCACTTGCTTTCGTGACTGCAGGAATCCAAAAGAACGATGCCGTCACCATCTGCATGCCAAACATTCCGCAGACACTGGACTGCTTTTATGCATTGGACCGGATCGGCGCTGTCGCCAATATGGTGCACCCTCTTTCTGCCCGGAACGAAATCTCATTTTACCTGAATCTCTCTAAAAGCAAAATGATCCTGACGGTGGATCTGTTTTATGAAAAGGTTGAAGCTGCTCTTCAGGAGGTGGACCACCCCGTCACCGTGCTGGTCGCACGCATGCAGGATGAATTTCCGGCGTTTCTTGCCGGTGCTTACACTTTAAAAAAAGGACGTTCTTATCTGAGATTTCCAAACACGGATCATGCGATCCTTTGGAAAACATTTTTGAAAAAGGCAGATAAATCGCTTCCGTTACCGCTCTCAAAATTTGATCCTGAAAAAACCTCAGTCATCCTTTACAGCGGCGGAACCAGCGGAACTCCAAAGGGTATCTGTCTTTCTGATCTGAATTTTAACGCCTGCGCCCTGCAGGCAAAAGCAGCCATCGGAGATGATCTGTGCCCCGGTTTTAAAATGCTCAGCTGCATGCCTTGCTTCCACGGCTTCGGTCTGGGGATCAATCTGCATACGATCTTGATACACGGTGCCTGCTGCATTCTGATGCCGGCCTTTACCAGTGAATCTTACGCTAAAACATTGATCAAAAAGAAACCCAATTTTATCGCCGGCGTTCCGACGATTTTTGAAGCCCTGCTGCACATTCCAAGCCTGGAGCATGCGGATCTCAGCTTTCTGGTGGGCGTGTTCTGCGGCGGAGATTCTCTTTCCGTAGAACTGAAGAAAAAGGTAGACGCTTTCTTGCAGGAACACGGTTCTTCTATTCAGGTGCGGGAAGGTTACGGGCTGACAGAGTGTGTGACGGCCAGCTGTCTGACTCCTAAGAATACCTACCGGGAAGGCAGCATCGGACTTCCCTTTGCCGACACTTCCTACTGCATCGTAAAACCGGGCACAGCCGACGAGGTACCTCGCGGCGAAGAAGGCGAGATCATCCTGACCGGCCCTACCGTCATGCTCCGTTATCTGGACAATCCGGAAGAGACCAAAAAAACTCTGCGGCGGCTTTCCGACGGGCGGGTCTGGCTGTATACCGGCGATCTCGGAAAAATGGACAAGGATGGTTATATTTATTACCGGCAGCGTATCAAACGTATGATCATCACCAACGGCTACAATGTTTATCCCGGACAGATCGAAAACGTCATCGACAGCTGTGATATCGTTTCCTACAGCTGTGTGATCGGGATACCGGATCCTCACCGCGGCCAGCGTGTAAAGGCCTACATTGTATTAAAGGACGGCATTTGCCCGGACGAAACCAGCAAGGAGCAGATCATGGAAACGCTCCGGCTGCACGTGGCGCGCTATGCCATTCCAAAAGAGATTGAGTTCCGCTCAGAGCTTCCAAAAACCCTGGTCGGAAAGGTCGCTTACCGGCTGCTGGTCGAAGAAAACACAGAGACAGCAAGAGCGTCCGCTTAAATAAAAAACGAAGGGGCTTTGTTATGGAAAAGAACAAACGACATTGGGGCGACCGAAAAGACGGGCGCCGGGTAAAACATCTTCCGGGAATGCAGGGAATCATGCCGCATCTCTGGCCACACCGCACCGAATGTGAAGTCTATTTACACGACTCCATAGACGCCACAGAACTGCTCCGCTATCTGGAACAAAAAAATGCGTCTCATCCGGAATATAAAACCACCATCTTCCACTGTGCGCTGACCGCCATGTTCCGCATGGTCAAGGAGCGCCCTGTGCTGAACCGATTTGTCCAGGGAAGACGAACTTACGAAAGAAACCATATCAGCATCGGTTTTACCTGCAAACGCAAATTTACCGATCATTCCGAGGAATTTCTCATGGTGCTTACTCCTGCGGAGGAAGATACACTGGATACTATCAGCAAAAAAGTGATCGGCGACGTCAGGGAAGAGCGCAGCCATGAACCGTCTTCTGCCGGAGGCATCGATGCAGTCATGAGCAAACTCGCACGGATCCCGAGACCGATCCTGATGCTCATCGCCCGTATCATCCGCTGGATGGATTTTTTCGGCCGCGCCCCGAAGGCAGTTACCGAAGGAAACACTTTTTACTCCACGATCATGTGCAGCAACCTTGGCAGCATCCAGTGTCCTGCCATTTATCACCATTTGAGTAATTTCGGCACCAACAGCATCATTGTTACCCTCGGTGTACTGCGCAAGGAAGAGCGCCTGATGCCTGACGGTACCCGAGAAGTCCGGGATATTCTGGACATCGGCGCTACTTTAGACGAACGTATCGGCGACGGTTTCTATTTTGCCAGAAGCCTGAAGCTGATCAAATATATTTTTGCAAACCCGGAACTTCTCGACCGGCCGCTGAAAGAGCCCAGCGGATTCGATTATCGTTGATCCGGTGAGCTTCGGAATTTTTTCATTCCCTTAGAGAAACAATAACTATAAAAGGAGAAACGAAACATGCAGACAGCAAATGAGCTTCGCGCTCTTTTACAGCATATCGACCATCGCGGATATCCCGCCTATAAAGATACGAAAGGCTGTTACGCTTTCAACGGATATATGCTCTCCATCGATCATGTACAGGGAGACCCTTTTGCCGCCCCGTCCCGGGTCAGTGTCCATATCCCGGAAAAGCAGCATCGTTTTCCGACTGAATTTTTAGATCAGCCCTGGAAACGGATCGCTTTGCAGGATCACATCCTGCGTCTGTTTTCAAAGGCACTGGAGCACTATTCCTTTCAGGCCAAGGGTTCCGGCAAAAGCGGCCTCATCTCCTGCAGTCGTTGCACTCAGGAGATTCTGGAACGGACTGCCTGCAGCTTTTCTCAAAGCGACCGAACGCTTTCCGTCTGTATGGAGATTGGTTTTCCTGCCAACGGAAGAACCATCAATTCCCGGGAGCTGATTCGCATTCTGTTTGATTTTCTTCCGGAGCTGGTACAAAAGACACTGTTTTATACCAGCCTGGATTCTCAAAAGGTCCGAGAAGTCATCTTTCTCGCAGAGGATCAGCATGCCATAAGAGAGCAGCTTTCCTCGCGCAAGCTGACAGCCTTTATTGCCAACGGTTCTATCCTGCCCCGGGAGAGCGGTATTTCCTCGCGTCCTATGAAGCAGGCGGTTCCTTTTCAGTCTCCGGTTTCCATGGAGATCACTTTACAGCTTCCCCATAAGGGTGCTTTGAAGGGAATGGGTATCCCGCAAGGGATCACCCTCATCGTAGGCGGTGGCTATCACGGAAAATCCACGCTTTTAAAAGCATTGGAAACCGGCGTATACGACCATATTGCAGGGGACGGACGAGAATATGTCATCACCGAAAATACTGCTTCCAAGATCCGTTCCGAAGACGGCAGAAGCATCTGCGATGCCGATATTTCTCTGTTCATCAATGATTTGCCCAACCGCAAAGACACTCACGCCTTTTTTACGGAAGATGCCAGCGGCAGTACCTCCCAGGCAGCCAATGTAGTAGAAAGCATGGAGGCCGGCACCCACACCTTCCTCATTGATGAAGATACCAGCGCCACTAATTTTATGGTGCGGGACGAGCTGATGCAGCGTGTGGTGCTCCGGAACAAAGAACCCATCACTCCCTTTATTGAACGGATCCGTTATCTCTATGAGGTCTGCGGCATTTCCTCTGTCATCGTGGCCGGAAGCTCCGGCGCCTATTTTCAGATGGCAGACCACATTCTGCAAATGGATCATTATGTTCCTTATGAAATTACAGACCGGGCCCGGAAGGCAGCTTTGGATTTCCCGGAAATCCATCTTCCCCCGCTTCCGGCCGGACAGCCGGTATTTTCGAGAACTTTAAAAGCGCCTCACCTGTCCGTTGACCGGAGAGGACGCATCAAATTAAAAACCTTAGGAAAAGACGCATTTTCCGTCAATCGGGATACCGTCGATCTCCGTTATCTGGAGCAGCTGGTTGACAGTGAGCAGACGACCGCACTTTCCTATTGCCTTTTGTACGCTCTGACCCATCTCATGGATGGAAAAAGAGATCTGACAGCCATCGTCAACCTTCTGGAAGCATTGATCCAAAGCAAAGGCTTGGCCTCTCTTTTGGAATCCGGCTATGTCAGCGCAAATCTTGCCGCTCCAAGGCGTCAGGAAATCTTTGCTTGTTTCAGCCGTTACCGTGCATTTCAAAGACAGGAGGGAAAATCTAAGAGATGAAAGCCTATGAACGATTTTTAAAATATGCTGCCGTATGGACTCCAAGCCGGGAAAACAGCGGCACCCATCCTTCCTCTTCCTGCCAATTTGATCTGGCTCGGGAACTGGTAACAGAACTGCAGGCTCTCGGTCTTTCCGATGCCGCTGTAGACGAACATTGTTATGTATATGCCCATCTTCCTGCATCACCGGGATACGAGAACTGTACCTCCATCGGATTTATTTCACACATGGATACCGTCTCAGATTTTTGCGAACACCCGACAATCCCTTGTGTCACACCGGATTACGACGGAGCCGTTCTCCCCTTGGGAAACAGCGGGCGCACTTTGGATCCTGCCATGTTTCCGCATCTTTTGGAGCTGCGCGGAGAGACTTTGATCACCGGTGACGGAACTACCGTGCTGGGAGCCGATGATAAGGCGGGTATCGCCGAGATCATGACCCTATTGGAACACTTGCAGAAGGAACGCATTCCCCATGGTCCGGTAAGTGTGGCTTTTACTCCCGATGAAGAAATCGGCTCCGGCGCAGATCTTTTTGATGTTCCTCGTTTCAGTGCCGATTTTGCTTATACTTTGGACGGAGAAACGGAAGGGGAGATCCAGTATGAAAACTTCAATGCCTGTAAAGCTGTTTTCCGGATACAGGGCGTAAACGTCCATCCCGGTTCATCCAAAAACACCATGGTCAATGCTTCTCTGGTGGCAATGGAAATCAACGCCATGCTCCCGGCTTGCGAAGCTCCCAGATATACCGAGGATTACGAGGGATTTTACCACCTGCTCCATATGGACGGAGAAGTAGGAGCCGCCGCACTTTCTTATATTGTCCGTGATCATGACGCCTCCTCCTTTCAGGCAAGACAGGCACTTCTGCAGCACATTGAAAAAACCATGAATGAAAAATGGGGGGCGGGAACCGTTTCCCTTACAATCACCCAGCAGTATAAAAACATGGCAGAGATTATCAAAACCTGTCCGCAGCTGATTGAACACGCCAAGACTGCCTGCAAAAATGTCGGTGTTCCTCCTTTGATTCTGCCTATCCGCGGCGGAACAGACGGAGCCCGCCTGAGCTTTATGGGACTGCCTTGCCCCAATCTGGGAACCGGAGGTCATGGCTTCCACGGACCCTACGAACACATCACTGCGGAGAGCATGGACCGCGTCGTCCGGATCGCATGTGAACTTACAAAACTATTTGCAGAGGAGGGATCTCATTGAAAGAAATCGCAGTATACGGAAAAGGTGGTATCGGTAAGTCTACCTTGAGCGCCAATCTTTCCGCAGCCTTGTCTGTAAAAGGAGAAAAAGTCCTGCAGATCGGCTGCGACCCTAAGCATGATTCCACAAAACTTTTATTGAAAGGAAAGCATCTCACCACCGTCTTGGACTATATCCGCAGTACGTCTCCTGCCGATTACAAGGTCACCGACGTACTTCAAACCGGCTACAACGGTATCGGCTGTATCGAAGCCGGCGGTCCTGAACCGGGAGTCGGCTGCGCAGGACGAGGAATCATTACTTCCTTTGAATTTTTACAAAAGTTTCAGATCAAAGAAAATTATGACATTATCGTATATGACGTATTGGGTGATGTGGTCTGCGGCGGCTTTGCCGTGCCGATCCGACGGGAATACGCCGACACTATTTTTATCGTAACCTCCGGAGAATATATGGCGCTTTACGCCGCCAACAACATTCTGCGGGGAATCCGCAACTATGACGGCGACCAGTGCCGCGTAGCCGGTCTTTTGTTCAACAGCCGAAACGTTTCCGAAGAGGATGAACGAGTGGCTGCTTTCGCACAGGCCGTAGGACTTCCGGTATTTGCCAAAATTCCGAGAACCGACATGTTCGCTCAGGCAGAGCGTGAAAATCTGCCAATCTCAGCTTTAAACAACGAAATCGCCCGAACCGTCTCTGACATTTTTTACGATACCGCCGATCGGATTCTGGCCGGGCCGAAGCTCTATCCGCCGAAACCTCTGACGGACGAGCAGCTGGAAGAACTGCTTTTGTATCGCCGCAAACCGGTCCCTGCTTCTTCAAATACAGAACAGAAAACTGCTCCGGAAGCAAAACCGGAAAACAAACCAGAAGCAGAAGACGGCTTACTGACCGCACAAAGTGCAGATGCTTCCGTCCAGACGGACAACAGCACTGTCGAAGAGCCTTCTTATGATTCCGGATATCTCTCTAAAAACGTTCTCCGGGGCGAGCCTCTCCACGGCTGTGCTTTCAACGGCGCCATGACCATGGGCGTCCATTTGACAGATGCCGTCGTACTGGCTCACTCACCAAGAAGCTGCATTTATCTGTCCTTTCAAAGCTTAAGCTCCAGCGGACGGCGTAATCTCTTTGAGCGTGGTTCTCTTTTGCCGACCTCATTGATGCCGAATATCTGCTCTACCAACATGGATGAAAATGATATCATTTTTGGCGGGACAAACAAGCTTTTTGACGCAGTACAGGAAATCCGCCAGATGGATCCGCCTCCGCGGGCGATCATTATCGTCAGCTCCTGTCCCGCCGGTATCATCGGAGACGATATCGATAAAGCAAAGACTCTCTCCACCCCGGAGCTGCCAGTCGTTACCATTAAGACAGACGGCAACCTGAACGGAGACTATCTGCAGGGCATGCTGATGAGTTATACACAGTTGGCGAAACAGATCATCGACCAGGAGGTTCCGGTCCGTGAAAATACAGTAAATATTGTCTTTGAAAAAGTAGTGGCAAACAATACAGAACGGAATTTCCAGACCATGACTTCCTATCTGAGTGCCATGGGAATCCGCGTCAATTGCCGCTTTCTTTGTAATACTACTTACGATGCACTTCGTGATTTTTGCAGTGCGCCATTGAATCTTTTAGCTTACAAGGATTATACCGGCCAGATTTTGGAAGAGTTTTTCAAAAAAGAATACAACAGCACCTTTTATGAAAATCAATTCCCGGTTGGTTTTTCGGAAACCGCAAAATGGCTGCAGGATATCGGCGCATTCTTCGGACAGGACACCGTTGCAGACAGCATTATTGAAGAACACCGCAAGCTTTATGCAAAGCGCGTTGAAAAGATCCGGCCTCTTTTAAAGGGCAAAAAACTGATGGTCATCACCAGAAGTCACGAGTTGGATTGGATTTTGCAGACAGCATTGGACGTAGGAATTGAGATTGTCAAGCTTTGCATCCGCAGCTTTTCTCAAGATGAAAACTTCCGCAGCAATCTTCCGGATATCAATACTATTCCTTTAGAGGAAAATTATGATCCGACAAAGGGACCGGATGACATCGCCGCATACCGGCCGGATATCCTGCTTTCGGACTATGATTCCCCGGCTTACGAAAACTGTTTGAACGACACGATCCCAATGTGTCCGGATACAGGCTTTTTCTCAGGCATCCTCACCGCAGAACGGTGGGCCGGCCTGTTTCACACAAATTTGGAAGGAGCGTGGAAAAATGACCAGCACTTATTTGACAAATATTACGCCAGATAGTCTTTCCGGGCTGATTTTTGCCTTTGAAGGCATTCACAATACCACCGTTTTACTGAACGGTCCCAGCGGCTGCAAGTTTTATCACTCTGCCACTTCCGAAAATCAGTTTCTTCGAAAAAGCGTCTTTGACCCTTTAAATTATCCGGAAATGTGGTTTTACGGTCAGCCACGGGTTCCCTGCACCTATCTGGATAAACGAGACTACGTATATGGCAGCAAGGACAAGCTTTTGGAGGCACTGGACTATCTGCAGGAGCATATGCCGCCCCAGCTTCTGGTCATCATCAACACCCCGGGGGCCGCTTTGATCGGAGATGATTTGGAGCGGATTACCGCCGAAAAAATCACAAAATTTCCTTTCCTGATCGTGGAAACCCCGGGTTATTCCCGCCATGTCTGGAACGGCTATGAAAAGGCCTGCCTGAAACTTCTGGAGCATTTGCTTCCGGCGGCAGCTTCTTCTGACCGAAAGACGACTAAAAAATCTGTCAATTTGTTGGGACTTTCCATCTTCCAAAAATATTATGAGGGAGATCTGGCCGAATGGAAGCGCCTTCTGGCTTTAGCAGGCATGGAGGTCAGCTGCGCGCTCTGCTGCGACTGCACTTTAGACGAAATCCAACATCTCGGTGATGCGAATCTGAATCTTGTAATCGATCCGGCTTACGGCCAAAAAACTGCAGAATATCTGCAGAGCCTGTATGGCACACCTTATATTTCTTTGCCGGGTGTCCCCATCGGATTTTCTGTCTGTGAAGAGCTGATCCGACAAGCTGCCCGGATCTGTGGCTGTGATACCGGCGCTTTTGACAGGGAGGCTGAAAAGGCAAGGGCTCGCTCCTACCTTTTCCTTTCCCATCTGGATGCTGTTTCCGGATTACCCAAAGGGGCTACATTTGCTGTTCATGGTACAGCTTCCCAATGTCTTGGCTATGCCCGTTTCCTGATCCAATATTTCGGAATGACCGCAGAATGCATCCACGTCACAGATCCGGACAGTACAACCGCAGATTACGCAGAATTGCAGGCGCTTTTGTCTCGCTCTGCCATGGCGGAAGCACTCCAAAAACCGATATTGGACACCAAAGCCGGAATCGTTTTTGCCGACGGCAGTATTCTCGCTCAGCTGAAAGCGCTGCATCACATCTTCAGCGGCATTGAAATCGGGCTCCCGTCCATCGGTTATACCGACGTGATCCCTAAAACACACCAAGGACTCAACGGCAGCCTGATGATCTGCGAACAGATCATCAACGGTTTGATTTTCTGATTTTTGCAGGTTTTCGGGCACAGCGATAAAACACGCTTTGCGAGTTTTATCCGCTGATCAGCGGTCGTCAAATACTGCCATGCAAGCATGCCGTATTTTCCTCGTCGCAATTACAAAAAAGCACCTATTTCTTGACTTTTTTCCAGTCTTAAAATAGGTGCTCTGTAATTTTATCTTACCCTTTTTCTTCTGCTGTAAACAGCGCTTCCTGCAATACCGATTACACTGACAGTAAACAGAGCAATCCACAGTACAAGGTGAGAATTGTCCCCGGTCTGCGGGCTTGTAACACCTGTGTCAGGATTGACCTCTGCCGGTTTTGACGGACCGGTCGGGATGGAGGGAACCTCTTTTGCGACAAATTCCCAATGACCAACAAACTTCACATTTCCGGTGTCATCGGCATTTTCCATATTTGCTGTAATACAATCTTTACCAAAGCCCTTAAAGATCCATTTACCTCCTTCAACCTCTACTATCGTTTTCGAAGGAGCCTTTGCTTCTATATTATAATCACGAGAATAACGGGTTGCATCCTCCGGCAGCAAAGCCATAACCTCATCCGGCAATTCCCTGCCTGATGAAGTACTGCTAAACTCATATTTGGCAGTGAATTTCTTAAATACCTTCTTGAAATTTGCAGTATAAACAGCATGTTGAGTTACATCTTCAATCGCAGGCTTCCATGATTCAAAGATATAATCATATGTATCATCGGATGCTTTTACAGCGACCGGCACATCGATGTCTTCAGCTGCAGTTCCCAACGGATGCCATTTCTCCCCGTAAATTTCGGAGCCGTCTTCATTGATAAACGTAATTTTTGCATGCGGATGACTTACTGCTGCAATCAGACATATTTCGCCTGTGCCGTCTATATCGGCATAACCTGTATATTTTTCACGCGTATCCTTGTCCTGTGCGGTGTATCTTGAATCTACGGTATCTGTGTACCATCCGTCAATTCTGTTGTTATAAACCTCATCCGGTTTGCCAAGATAAAGAGAATCCATACTTTCGGCAGACGGAAGAGTTAACGGAGCTTTGTTAAGATATACATCAGAAGCGGCTGCGTCTGCCAGATTGTTGCATAAAACAGTATCTTTTATAGTCGTTCTACCGCCGGATGTATTATTTACTGCCAGAAATCCGCCGCCGTTACTCGTTGCCGCGTTTTCTGTAATTATACTTTTATCAATACTCATGTTAGTCCAGTAACCGTAAGAAGCAACCCCGCCACCCATAGCTGCTTTGTTTCTTTGTATTGTAGTATCTTCAATACTGGCTACTGCCGGAGATTTCAGCATTGACACAAACACACCGCCGCCAAGTCCATCTGTCGTATCAGCTATGTTGTCAAGTATCTGAGCGTTTTTAATGTAAAGCCCCTGCTTTGCAGACGAACCGACAGTTGGCGTTGAGGCACAAATTCCATTTGCATAACAATAATAATACGCAGACGCAAAAACTCCGGCACCCTTTTTTGCCTTGTTATTTTTGACTGTGCCGCCTAAAATTTCAGCAGAACTTTTTAAATTTCCAAGGCCGCCTGCAATTTCTTCGTATGATGACACAACGGCAATCCCGCCGCCCATATTGGTAGCTTTGTTGTTTGAAACAGTTCCTCCGTTCATAATAAAAGAAGAACCTCCGGAAACAAACACTCCGCCGCCCATAGCCGTAAAGCATTTTGTGGGATCAAAATAATCAATATAATCTGATTCTGCATAACAGTTTTTAATTTCTCCGCTGTCCATAATAAACGTACCGCCATAAACTACCGCAACACCGCCGCCGTAGCAAACAGAGCCTCCGCGGATGCCGCAATTCTCAATTGTGCCGCCATACATATAAAACGTGCCCTTCTCAACGGTAACACCTCCGCCGAAATAGTTGTTTCCTACTCTTCCTGAAAGTGTAACACCCGGGTACATATTGCATGTTCCTTTCACATACAGCAGTCCGGGAGTATCGCCACTCACTTCGTTCCCGCTGCATATATTCAAGATATTGCCATCTTTAGAACCCAGATTTAATTGCGCCCCTCTTTCTGTACTGATATATCCGTATCGGCCAACTGTTAAAGTATGACCGTTGCCCAAAATGGTAACATGGCAGGGCGATTTAACTGTAAAGCCTCCTGTTTCCATATCATCGGTTAAGTTTATGACATATTCTTTATCTGCGTTGTCTGGGGCATCGTTTATACGAGCGATCGCTTCCGAGAGTTCGGCAGAATTATTTACATCAATAATAGTTGCCCCTTTCGCACAAGCGGTTGCAGGCAGTAGGCTCACCAGCATGACGCAGCAAAACAGGGTGCTCAGCAGCCTATACAGGTTCTTTTTTACTTTCATAAGCAATTCCTCCTTCTTCTTTTCCGGCTGTTTGCCGAAGATTCGTACCGTACATAAAATACTGACCGCTCTCGGACACGGGAGTGAAACCTTATGTCATTCGTTTTTGTGTCAGCGAACGGTAAACCGCGTATGCTTCTCTGCCCAGTCAGTTCATCACTGTCTTTTATGCGCGCAAAAATGCACCGCCCTGTAAGCTGTTCACAGAGTGGTGCATCGGTATTCCGCAACTATCTGAAAAAGACACACCGGTAATAAGTATATATTCATAAACATTATACTCTCAAGCGCCTAAATTTCAAGACTTATTTACGAAAATTTCAGAATTACACACCAAAAATGCCAATTAGAAAGAAATAGGATTAACTTCTATCCTGCTTTAAGAAAGAATTCCGGTGGACTGCAAAAACAGTACCAGCATCATAACCGGTGCCACGTAGCGGATCATCACCCGATAAAGCTTCTTTCTCCGGAATTTATGCCCGCCTCTTTCCATTTCTTCGATCACATAATCCGGCGTTTTCACCCAGCCGATCAAGATCGTAGATAAAAGTGCGATCAACGGCATCATGACGCTGTTGCTGATGTAATCCGCAATATCTAACAGCTGTCCTACCGAACCGTTTGGCAGTTTCACTTCAAAATAGAAGAGACTGTAGCCCAGCGCAATGACTGCGGAAGCCGCCAGATAGATGACTGTCAGCACAGAAACCGTTTTTTTACGCTCTTTGTGGAAGATTTCCATACAGTTTGCCGCAATGGATTCCAGCACAGAGATACAAGAAGTCAAGGTGGCAAAGATCGCCGCTACAAAGAACAGTACACCTACCACCGTTCCGGCTTTTCCCATGGCCACAAACACCTTTGGCAACGAAATAAACATCAGGCTCGGGCCGGCGCTCATGCCGTCCGTTCCAAAGAAAACGAATACCGCCGGAATGATCATGGCACCTGCGATCAGTGCCACTCCCGTATCAAAAACCTCGATCCTGTTGACTGCTTTTCCCAGGTTCACATCCGGTTTTACATAAGAACCATAGG
>CAKRWZ010000024.1 GCA_934418295.1 uncultured Mediterraneibacter sp. | reverse complement strand
GTCGCATTTTCCTCATCGCCATACAAAAAACTTCGTCTCTGAAAGAGACGAAGTTTTATCCGCGGTTCCACTCTTCATAGAAGTTTCCTTCCACTCGAAACACGTAACGTGTGTTATACGTTTTCGGATACTGATTTCTCCGAATCAACTCCCGGACGCACTTCACCGATCTTTTCCCCAAAACCGCTTTCAGCCGATGACGGTTTCTCTCTGTCAGTTCCGGATGGGCTACTCTTTCCGTTCTCAGTTTTTACCCTATACAAAGCTATATTATGCAACTTTTAAAATTTTGTCAACTGCCTTTTGCCGTTTCGCCTGTAATCGTTTAAAATCCTTTGTTCTGTTTTGCCGTCAATTTTATGGATTTTCTCCAAATTTCACACATACTCTGCCGGCTTGTCAGACCACTTCGTTTAAAAAGACCGGTGTCAGCAACTCCAGTTTTTTCCATTCTTTTTTCAACGTATCTGTCATGATCACGTATTCTTCTTTTTCCGCTTCTTCCGGCGTCTTTCGGCCAAACACCATCTCGGTCAGTACTTCCGCCGGCAGAGCGCCTTGGGAATCCTCGGTCTCACAGACCTTGATCTCTTCGGATCCTTCTTCATTTTCCAATCTCCAGATCCGGTTGTTTTGCGGAAGCAGCGTATCGATGACGGCGAAACTGCAACGGATCTGCTCCCCCTGCTTCACTCTCAAGCATCCCAACAAAGTCTCCAGATGCAGCAGACGTGCCATGATCAACGGTTTTTCCTCCACCGCCTGCACCCGGATCCCCCAAGTTTCTGTTCCTTTTGTCCCGGTCTCAGAGTTCTTTCCGCCTTCTGCTTCGAGTCTTAAAGATTCCGGCAGCGCATAACAGGCGATCTCCGTCTGCCGGCCGTCTCCCAGCTGCC
This sequence comes from uncultured Mediterraneibacter sp., assembly GCA_934418295.1. Lineage (GTDB taxonomy): Bacteria > Bacillota > Clostridia > Lachnospirales > Lachnospiraceae > Mediterraneibacter_A. Next base: position 23,421 of record CAKRWZ010000024.1, on the reverse strand, counting down.
GAACTGCCTGGTAGAACGCCGATTCATATCCCGGCAAAAAGATCGGTTCCAGGATCTCCAATCCCCCTTCATCGCTGTAGGCAAACATTCCCACCAGTCGTTTTTTCGAAAAGGCAAGTAAGTAGCCGCCATTTTCACTTTGTTGTTCCAGGATCATCCTCTGATAATAGTGGGCGTCATGCAGTGCATATACCTGATATTGTATCTGATTTGGTAAGAGTTCTCGGCAGGCATCGAACAACTCTGCCATCTGCTGTGCATCTGCAATGCGTGCTTCCCGTACCTTCATATTTTCTGTATCTTCTGCATTTTTTACAAGATCCGCAACCGTTCTACCCGGCTCCAAGCAAAGCTTTGCCTGCCTTTGTCCGTAAACAAACCGAAAGCCATACGGAGTATAGATCGCCGCCGATGCCGGCATCAGATAGACGAAAGGCTCTTTTTGCTGCCACAGATCTTCCATGGATTGCAACAGCAGCTGCCTGCAGTACCCTCTTTTTCGGTAATCTTTTTCCGTGGACACCGCGATCACATACTGGCAGAGATGCTTTTTTGTTCCGATCTGCAGCGTATAGGGGTTCAGCTGCAGCATGGAACGGATCTTCCCGTCTTCCTCTATCACGTAAATTTTATTGTTCTGAGTTTTGATAAAATAGTAATAGTCCAAAAATGCAGCGGTGTCCTCCGGAAACACATCCTCCCAAAGTTTCCTGGTCTTTCCGTGCTCTTCCGGCTTCAGCAATCTCACTTCCATTACAAGACTCCTTGTCCGCAGCAGCCCCCACAGCCTCCGCAAGGACTTTCTGACGGTGTCACATCCACGCTGAAATTCGTCATTTTTTCCAAGGCACAGATTGCCTGGGCTGAAATTCCCTGTCCGTTTCCGGTAAACCCAAGCCCCTCTTCCGTTGTGGCTTTGACGTTGACCTGGTCCAGATCCAGACAAAGAACCCCCGCGATATTCTCCCGCATTTTTTCGATATAAGGCCGCATTTTGGGCTGCTGTGCGATGATAGTCGCATCAATATTTTCAATGATATATAAGTTCTCCGCCAACAGCTTTCCGGTCTCCTTCAGCAATTTCAAACTGGAAACGCCTTTGTAAGCGGGATCTGTATCCGGAAAGTGCAGCCCGATGTCTCCCAGTGCGGCAGCTCCCAGCATGGCATCCATCACCGCATGCAAAAGAACGTCCGCATCCGAATGGCCCAGAAGGCCTTTTTCCCAAGGGATCTCCACGCCTCCAAGGATCAGCTTTCTTCCCTCCACCAGTCTATGCACATCATATCCAAGTCCCATCCTCATTTTGCTTTCCTCCGTATTCTTTTCTTCCCATCGTTCCTTCCGTTTTCTGTTTGCCGCATTTTCCTCGTCGCTATACTAAAAGGGGGAGTTTGTAAAAACAAACTCCCTCGAAGTAGCGGAAACTGGATTTGAACCAGCGACACCACGGGTATGAACCGTGTGCTCTAGCCAACTGAGCTATTCCGCCATATGATGGACATTACGTCCCAAGCATTTTGATAAAAATGGGACCTACAGGGCTCGAACCTGTGACCCTCTGCTTGTAAGGCAGATGCTCTCCCAGCTGAGCTAAGATCCCGTTTTTCACTTGCTTGCGGGTCGCTTTCCTGCAACCCGCTTTGCTATTATACTATTATCTTTCGATAAATGTCAACACTTTTTTTCAGTTATTTCCAGTTATTTAAAATATGCCACTCCGGACTCGAAGATCTTCATATCCTGCTCCCCGTAAATATTGACTGCCACCGAGTCGCCGCGTCTCTCGGAATGTGCCATTTTTCCCAGAACTCTTCCGTCCGGGCTGGTGATTCCTTCGATGGCCAGATAGGAGCCGTTGACGTTCCATTCTTCGCTTAAAGTGATTTTTCCTTCTGGATCACAATATTGGGTAGCGACCTGTCCGTTGCGGAACAATTCTTTCAGCCACTGTTCTCCGGCCACAAATCTTCCTTCTCCGTGGGAAGCCGGATTGCAGTACACACCGCCCAGCTCTGCCTGCTGCAGCCATGGGGATTTATTGGATACCACCTTGGTATATACCATTCTGGAAACATGCCGTCCGATGGTATTGTAAGTCAAAGTCGGTGCATCCGCCGTCTGCCCGGTGATCTTTCCGCCCGGCACCAGTCCCAGTTTGATCAGGGCCTGGAATCCGTTGCAGATACCCAGAGCCAGTCCGTCTCTGTCCTGTAGCAATTTCTCTACCGCCTCTTTCATTTTTGCATTCTGGAAAGCAGTCGCAAAAAACTTTGCAGAACCGTCCGGCTCATCACCTGCGCTGAAACCGCCCGGGAACATGATGATCTGTGACTGCCCGATGGCTTTTTCAAACTCGGACACGGAAGAGCGGATATCCTCTGCATCCAGATTCCGGAACACTTTGACAATGGTCTTTGCGCCGGCTCTCTCAAAAGCTCTGGCACTGTCGTACTCACAGTTTGTACCAGGAAATACCGGAATAAACACGGTCGGCTGTGCCAGTTTGTGACTGCAAATATGCACATTCTTTTCTTCATAAAGAGATGTTTCTACCGTTTTTTCACAATCTGCCGGGGATTTGGTCGGGAAGATTTCTTCCAACGTTCCTGTCCATACCTGTTCTGCCACTTTTATCGGAACACGCTCCTGTCCATAGCAGATGTCTGCTGTCTCTGCTATCTCTCCCAACAATTCATATTTTACATGAAGGTCCTTCAGCTTTTCTGCCGGAACCTCTGCCACCAGATCTCCGAATGCCGGAGCGAACAAATCCTCTGCCGGGATTTCGGAAAATACCCGAATCCCCAGACGATTTCCGAATGCCATCTTCGTAAGTGCTGCCGCCACCCCGTGACGGTCTGTGGCATAAGCCGAGACAATGTTGCCGTTGCGGATGTCCGCTGTCACATTTCCGTACTGTTCCATCACCTGCGCATATACAGGCAGATCTTCTTCGTCTTTTTCTGTTTTGATCCAGATCAACTGATTTCCTGCTTTTTTCAGCTCCGGTGTGATCACCTGATCTTCCGTCGCCATATCCACCGCGAAAGAAACCAATGTCGGCGGCACATCGATTTCCTGGAAGGTGCCGGACATGCTGTCTTTTCCTCCGATGGAAGGAAGGCCGAAGGCCAGCTGTGCCTCATAGGCTCCAAGCAAGGCTGTAAACGGCTGGCTCCATCTCTTTGGATCTTCTGTCATCCTGCGGAAATATTCCTGGAAGGTAAACCGGATTTTCCGGAAGTCACCGCCGGCTGCCACGATCTTTGCGATGGACTCTGTCACCGCATACACTGCACCGTGATACGGGCTCCAGCTGGAAAGATAAGGGTCAAACCCAAAGCTCATCATGGACACACTGTCTGTCGTCCCGTTTTGTACCGGTACTTTAGCCACCATGGTCTGCGTTTCCGTCATCTGGTATTTCCCGCTGTAAGGCATGAATACCGAACCGGCTCCGATGGAACCGTCAAACATCTCCACCAGCCCCTTCTGAGAGCAGACGTTCAGGTCCTTCAGCATCCACAGCCAATTATCCAATACGTCCTCTACTTTTCCCTTTTTCAGGATGCTGTCCTGTTTTCGCGGAAGCTCTACCTCCACATCTGCCTCCTGGTGAGCGCCGTTGGTATCCAGGAAGGCACGGGAAAGATTTACGATCTCTTTTCCTCTCCAGGAAAGCACCAGACGAGGCTCTTCTGTCACGACCGCCACGATGGTCGCTTCCAGATTTTCTTCTTTCGCATATGCGAGAAATGCATCTGCATCCGCCGGATCCACTACGACTGCCATCCGTTCCTGGGACTCAGAGATTGCGATTTCTGTTCCGTCCAATCCTGCATATTTCTTCGGAACTTTATCCAAATTTACGCGAAGGCCGTCTGCCAGTTCCCCGATGGCCACAGACACACCGCCTGCCCCGAAATCGTTACACTTTTTGATCAGATGGCTGACTTCCTCCCTGCGGAACAGTCTCTGGATCTTACGCTCTGTCGGCGGATTTCCTTTCTGCACCTCCGCACCGCAAGTCTCAATGGACTCTTCTGTGTGCACCTTGGAAGAACCGGTGGCACCTCCGCAGCCGTCACGCCCGGTGCGTCCGCCCAGCAAAATGATCAGATCGCCCGGATCTGAAGTTTCCCGTACCACTGCCCGTCTCGGAGCCGCTCCCAGCACCGCGCCGATTTCCATTCGCTTTGCCACATAATCCGGATGGTAGATCTCTTTTACCAATCCGGTGGCAAGGCCGATCTGGTTTCCGTAAGAACTGTAGCCCTGGGCTGCTTTCTGCACAATGTTTTTCTGAGGAAGCTTTCCTTTCAAGGTATGCTCCACCGGTACCGTCGGATCTGCAGCACCGGTCACACGCATGGCCTGATACACATAAGTACGGCCGGAAAGCGGATCTCGGATCGCGCCGCCCAGACAGGTGGCCGCCCCTCCGAAAGGCTCGATCTCCGTAGGATGGTTATGAGTTTCGTTTTTAAAGTTGATCAGCCACTCTTCTTCCTGTCCGTCCACTTTGATCGGGACCACGATACTGCAGGCATTGATCTCATCCGATTCTTCCTGGTCCTGCAGTTTGCCTTCCTTTTTCAGCTTGCGCATGGCCATCAGCGCCAGATCCATCAGGCAGACAAATTTGTCGTCCCTGCCCCGGTACATTTCCTCGTGATCCCTCAGATAACGCTGATATGTCCCCTGGATCCGTTCTTTATAGTCTCCTTCACCGAAAACCACATTTTTCAACTCCGTGGAGAAGGTAGTGTGACGACAATGATCCGACCAATAGGTATCCAGCACCCGGATTTCTGTCATGGACGGGTCCCGTTTTTCCTCCGTCCGGAAATAGTTCTGTATATGCAAAAAATCCTGAAACGTCATGGCAAGTCCCAAAGAATCATAAAGCTCCTTCAGTTCCGCCCCCTGCATTTCCTGAAATCCGTCAAAAATACGCACATCTGCCGGTTCCTCATAATCCACTACCAGCGTATCCGGTTTTTCCAACCCCGTTTCCCGGGAATCCACCGGATTAATACAATGATTTTTGATTTTTTCAAACTCTTCGTCTGTCAATTCTCCTTCGATCACATACGTGACCGCTGTACGGATCACCGGCTGCTCCTCCTCGCTGATAAAACGGATGCACTGCCCGGCAGAATCTGCCCTCTGGTCAAACTGACCCGGAAGAAATTCTGCTGCAAAAATCCGGTCTTCCGCCCCTGCAGAAAAGGTTTCGTGATAAAGCACATCCACCGGAGGCTCTGCAAACACCCCGTTACAAGCTTTTTCAAAAATATCTTCTGAGACATTTTCCACATCGTAGCGAATCAACTCCCGGACGCCCGTCACCGTTTCTATTCCGAGATAGTTTTGAATCTCCTGATACAAGGCTTTCGCCTGCACAGCAAATTCCGGTTTCTTTTCCACATAAACACGTCTTACCTCGCTCATAAGTCTCCTCCATCAAAACTCATTTTCTGATCCAATACTTGTATAGGAGCATTATAACATTCTTTTCTTTATTAGAATAATTAATATAATTAAAATATTTCATAAGCTATTCTAATCAATCTTTTTTCTTGCCCTGCGAAGCGCAACCTGCTGCCAAATCCCTATCACCGTGATCAATAACATCATTCCCCCGAAGATTAATGCGATCCGCAATGTCATATCTGCGAAAAAGCCTTCCGGAAGCATCCGGATCATGTAATCATTCGCATAATCAAGCATCCACAGATCATTCGTAAAAAAGATCTCGTGAAATTTCGTGAAAACCCGGGTAAAATTATTGGCTGCCGCAATCCCGATAAAAGCTGCCAGAAGACCCGTTGCCAAAACTGCCGCCTCCCAGACTCTGGGCAAAATTTCCCGAAGCTTTGCTTTCATAAAAATCAGAACACCCAATAAAACAATCATCAGTCCCAGGCACCAGAGACGAAGATCCAATCCGCCCAGGAACAGCGCTTTTACATCTGCCATGTGCAGCCTATCCTGCTCGTTAAAAAAATCTTTTTCCTCTCCGCCAATCTTTGTAAGCACCGAAAGAGTTTCCCGTTTCCCGGTCAGATAATCCATCATCTTCCTGCTGACATCCACGATGTCTTCCATCTCCATATCCAGATCCTTTGACACCTGGTATTTCCTGTATTCTTTTTCGTAAAAAGATTCGTCTCCGTAGATACCCAACTGAAATGCCGTGATCAATACGACCACGATCATACAGAGAGCTGCCAGAAAACCGATCCCATACTGAATCTTTCTCACTTTTGTTTCTCCTTTCCACAGCCCTTCCGTCTTTGCCCTTTCCTTCTTTTTAGCATTGTTTTTTTTTCTTTTTTTGCTTATAATAAATCCATCTTTTATTAGGAGGTCTTATAAAATGGATATCAATTACGAACTCTACAAAGTGTTCTATTATGTCGCCATTACGCTCAGTTTTTCCGAGGCTTCCAAGCGCCTTTTTATCTCACAGTCCGCTGTAAGCCAGTCCATAAAGACCTTGGAAAAAAAGCTGGATCAAACGCTTTTTACCCGCAGCACAAAGCGGGTCCAACTCACCACGGAGGGAGAGATCCTGCTTCGTCACATCGAGCCGGCCATCAACTTGATCCAACGCGGAGAAAATCAGCTGACAGATACCATCGTCACCGGCGGACAGATCCGAATCGGCGCCAGTGACACAATCTGCCGTTATTTTCTGGTGCCCTACCTGGAAAAATTTCACCGGGAATTTCCCAATACCCATATTAAGGTACTCAACCAGACTTCTATCAAATGTGTGGAACTACTGGAAAGCGGTCAGGTCGATCTCATCGTCGTCAACTATCCCAATTCCCACCTGAGCAATATTTCTTCGATCAAAAAAATCAAGACCTTTCACGATGTTTTCATCGCCAACAATACGTTTTCTGATCTCAAAGGCAAAAAATTGTCTTATAAAGGATTGTCCCAATATCCGATCTTGATGCTGGACCGCAAAAGTGCCACCAGTGAATTTTTGCACCGCCAGTTTTTAAAACACCAGTTGGATCTGATCCCTGAGATCGAACTGACCAGCAACGATCTTTTGATCGACCTGGCCCGTATCGGTCTGGGCATCGCATTTATCCCGGACTTTTGTCTGCCCAAACAGCCTTCTGATCTTTTTGTGCTGGAGACCCAGGAAAAGCTTCCGGCGCGAGAACTGATCATCGCCCACAACGAACAGATCCCGTTATCGAAAACAGCACAGGCCTTTCTGGATTATTTCTGATCCGGGGCCTGTGGCTTCTCTTTCAGAGCATTTTCTTCATTTTCTGTGCGCTTCCAAAAATCATCCAGCTCCTGCAAAAGCACTTCTGTTTTCCCGGTTTTAAACCGACTCCATTCCCTGGGGAAAATTTCCCGGTAATTTCTCTGCAAAAACCGTTCGTCTAACAGCAGGATCATCCCCTTATCTTTCTCCGTTCGGATCACCCGGCCCGCAGCCTGCAGCACTTTATTCATGCCCGGATAGAGATAAGCATAATCAAATCCTCTCTGTCCTTTTTCATCAAAATATTGTTTCAGGATCTCTCGTTCGTTGCAGACCTGCGGAAGTCCGGTGCCTACGACCACAGCTCCGATCAGACGCTCCCCGGGAAGATCGATCCCTTCCGCGAAAATCCCGCCCAGCACACAAAAGCCAAGCCGAAGCTGGTTTTGATTTTCAGGAGTTCCGTGATCTCCGGAATTTCCAGAATCTTCGGAATTCCCAGAATCTCTGAAATTTTCAAAATTTTCCAGAAAGTCCTCTCGTTCTGCCTCTGTCATATAGGGCATCTGCCGGAACATACGAATCGTCTCCGCCCCAATTTCCCCTGATCTCTCATTCTCTTCAACCAACTCTTCTGCTTCTTTGTATACTTCTTCCAAAACCCGGTGAGAAGGGAAAAAGACCAGATAGTTTCCGGGTTTGATCCGGGCTGCACGTAAAATCTGATCTGCGATCCGCCGATACATTTCCGGGCTTCTCATCGTATATTTGGTACTCACTTCTTTTCCTATCAACAATATTTTGTTTTCTTCCAGAAAAGGAGACTTTGCATACACTGCGTAATCATCCGAATTTACACTCAACAGCTTTTTGTAATAATGGATAGGCAAAAAGGTGGCCGAAAAGAAAATCGCACTTTTTCCGTAAGCCAGACTTTCCCTTAGATTGACTGCCGGATTCACGCAATACAACTTTAATTTAAATTTTCCGTTCGACTCCAGCTCCGTATAGACCACATAGTTTTCGTCCACTCGATCGTAAATGTCCAAAAACGCCCGCAGCGCAAAAAAGAAGTCCAAAATTTCCTTTTCCGGATTTTCTTTTTCTTCTAAATAGCGCTCTAGCTCTGACGTCAGATTCATCAGTTTCAGAATCACTTGCAAAATATTTTCCTGGATTTCATAAGTTTCACAGGTTCTTTTCAGCTCCAGCAAGCTTTTATTGCATTCCCCCAGCCGCTTTGCCAGACGAGGATCCTCTGTCTGTACAAGCTTTCGGATTTCCAGGAAATCTTCTTTATAAAGGACGGCGCTGTACATTTCCCGTCCTCTTTCTACCAGATTGTGCGCTTCGTCGATCAAAAAAATATATTTTTTTCCGTTGCCGTTTTCAGAAAAAAACCGTTTTAGCCTTGCTGTCGGATCAAACACATAATTGTAATCACAGATCACCGAATCCACCCATTCCGACAGATCTAAAGACATCTCAAAAGGGCATACCCGATGCTTCCGTGCCTGTTCTTCCACAGAAGTTCTGTCCAGCTTTTCTCCCATTGTCAGTAATTCATAGACCGCATTATTCACGCGGTCAAAATGTCCCTTTGCATAAGGGCAGGCCTCCGGATTACAATTTGTCTCCTCACAGAAACAGATTTTTTCTTTTGCCGTCAATGTCAGACTCTTCCACTGCAGCCCCTGTTCCCGCAATACAGAAAAAGCCTGTTCTGCAACAGTCCTTGTGATCGTTTTTGCCGTCAGATAAAAAATCTTTTCTCCCAGCTCTTCCCCTACCGCCTTGACCGCCGGAAAGACCGTCGCAATGGTTTTCCCTACTCCGGTCGGCGCCTGTACAAACAAAAGCTTTTCCCTGGAGATCGTCCGATAGACCGCTGTTGCCAACTGTTTTTGCCCTTCCCTGTAAGCAAACGGAAACTTGATCTGTTTGATGGAAGCATTACGGCATTTTCGCCATTCCAGCTGAAATTTCGCCCATTTCTCATAAGCATGAACCAGTTCGAAAAACCATCGCTTCAATTCTTCCGTTTGTTCCTCTTCCATAAAATACTTGATTTCTTCTGTTTCCAACTGGCAGTAGGTCATGCGTACTTTCAAAGAGGTTGTCAATTCCCGGGCGAGCCCAAACTTTGACTCGTTGCTGTACACTTCTCCGGAAGTGCCTGTCGGCACTTGCCGGGACTGTATGCAGTCGTCAAGGTTCTGAGTCTGAGCAAGCCCAAACTTTGACTCGTTGCTGTACAAATAAATATAGGCATAACACCTGGCTTGCGCCAGGTGTACGCCTATTGGTTGCGTGATCAGGGAAAGATCCCTCATCACGCCTTTGATTTCATCGATGATTACACCATCTTTTTCTTCTATGATCCCGTCAGCCCTTCCTTCTACTTGAAGAAGAAAACCGTCCAACGGTATCTGCATCTTCAGCGGAACTTCCGCATGATAGGCAGCTCCCATCCCCTGCTGGATCTTTCGATGCATCTTGTTTCCCAGCTGCATGGCATTTCTGTCCATACCGCCCGCTATTCGATTATCTATATCCCCTTCCCTGAGGATAAACTCTACCAGATCCCGCACGGATATTTTTATTATTTGCTGCTCATTCATACTCGTTTTAGAATTTGTGTTCTGTTCCTGCTTCTGCCAACTGATCTGCGATCTCTTCAAAGCTCATTCCGCCTACTGCACTGACTGTGCCTGCAACCGCACCTTCTACGAGAGGGCAGTCCACCATTTTCACTTTGCGTTCCGGCATCATCTCAAGAACCATCTCTGTCGTCATGACAGCACTTCCCATATCCATCAGGATCAGAACGCCTTCTTCTGTATAGATTTCATCAATGGCATCTTTAATTTTTTCAAAGCTGGTTCCGAAGCCGCCGTCTTCCATACCGCCTGCAGCTTTAATACTGGCTGTCGGTGCCATCATCGTCGTCAGCTCTACAACGCTTTCTGCCAGATTCTTACTGTGTGAAACAATTACAAAACCTACCATGTCTGTCCTCTCCTTAAATCTGATCGCGAATTACTTCCAAAGTGTAACTGTAAGAGGTCGCACCCGGATCCTGATGTCCGATTCCGCGCTCTCCCACGTAGCTGGCACGTCCCTTTGTCGCAATCAGTTCTTTTGTATGTTCAGCACCTGCCCAGGCTGCTTTCACGCCGGCATCTAAAACGGCCTTTGCATCTGCACCGCCTGCATTTGCTTCTTCCATCGCTTTCAGAGAAGGAATCATTGCATCCAGCATGGTTGCCTCATCAAGCACAGCCTTTCCTCTCTGTTCTACCGCTTCTGTCGCAGCTTTCATGACTCCTATGAAATCGTCCATAGACAACTCTTCTTTGCCTGCTGCTGCCATTCCGGCTTTCAGATAAGCAGATCCGTACAAAGGACCTGATGCTCCGCCCACTGTGGAAACCAGTGTCATTCCAACCGTTTTCAAAATCGTTCCTATATCTTTTCCTTCCAGAGTCGGAAGCTTTTTCTCTACCTCTCCGAATCCTCTTGCCATATTGATCCCGTGATCACTGTCACCGATCGGCTGATCCAATTTCGTAAGGTAATCCTTTTCTTCCTCGATCTTTTTGGAAATCGCCTGGATAATCTCTATTACTTTTTTGCTGTCTGCCATAATTTTACCCTTCTCTCTGTATCGATCTTTTATTTCGTTTCTTATTCCTTCCAAGCCGGTGTGTCAGCTTTTGCGTCCAGAAGTTCTTTCATCTCATCATCCAGTTTCAGCAGAGAGATAGAGAAGCCTTCCATTTCGATAGATGTCATATAGTTGCCTACCAGTGTACGGTATACTTTGATTCCTTTTTCAGCCAGTACGTCTGCTACATGGTTGTTGATGATATAAAGTTCCATAAGAGGAGTTCCGCCGGAGCCGTTAATCATAACAGCAACTTCGCTTCCTGTATAGTCGATGTCTGCAAGGATCTTATCCAGAAGAATGTCAACGACCTCATCTGCCGGACGGATCTTTTCTCTGTGTGTACCAGGCTCTCCGTGGATACCGATACCGATCTCCATCTCATCCTCAGCCAGAGTAAATCCAGGCTCTCCTGCAGCCGGTACGATACAAGGTTTGATGGCTGCACCCATGGTGCGAACGTTGTCTACTACTTTTTGTGCAACCGCGTGTACTTCGTCAAGGCTTGCACCTGCTTCGGCTTTTGCACCTGCGATTTTATGTACAAATAAAGTACCTGCAACACCTCTTCTTCCGATCGTATAGAGGCTGTCTTTTACTGCTACGTCATCGTTTGTCACAACATATTTTACAGGAATTCCCTCTGCCTCTGCCATATCAGCAGCCATCTCAAAGTTCATAACGTCTCCCGTGTAGTTCTTTACTACCATCAGGACGCCTGCATCTGTTGCGATCGCTTTGATTCCTTCGTAGATCTGATCCGGTGTCGGGGATGTAAATACAGCACCTGCAACGGCTGCGTCCAGCATACCTTCTCCTACAAATCCGCCGTGTGCCGGCTCATGTCCGCTTCCGCCGCCGCTGATCAAAGCTACTTTTCCCTCTTTCTTGTCAGCACGTACTACTACGTTTCCGCAGTCCAGTTTTTTCAGACTCGGACAAGCCTTTACCAGACCCATAATCATTTCGTCCTCTACTTTAGATACGTCATTAATAAATTTTTTCATCGTGCAACCTCCTTGAAAGATTTTTATTTGTTAATATTTTAGCACTTTTTTCTTTTGTGTACAACTAATTCTTCTGTTTTTTTCCACAAAATTCCGTCATATTTTTTCTGTACTTCAACGGCAGGTTTGTCCTTTGAAGTTTAAGATTTTTTCTTTCTTTTATGGAAATTGTCTCATAAAATTGCGCAAAGAGACCGCTATATCTTTCTTCAGCTCCGGACAACAGATCCGTTTTTTCAAGATCTACATCTCCTTTCAGCACTTTCCAGCGCTTCCCACATTCGTGCAACACAAAGATTTTATAGGTCTTATCATGGATAACCCAGTTTTCCAGAGGAAAACGGTCTGCAAAATGGTCCGCAATGCTTTCTGTGATCCGATTCTCCGGCTCGATTTCTGCATACAACACCCCGTTTTTCAGCTCCTGAAACCGCAGGATCTCAATAAAAAAGTGTTTTTCATTTCCCACACGCCGACTCAGGTCAAACACTCTTTTCACCGCCGGATGCCCCAGATACTCCAAAACCAGGTAAGGTTTTTTTAATGTTCTTGCCGTCTGCATCACCCGAAACACCAGATCTGCCCGTTTCGGATCCACAGACAAAAGCACCTGACAAAAATGCTGATACACCGGATCCCCCATATGCTTCCGGATCAGCCTGCGCACTGCTTCCGCCTTTTTCAGAGATTCTGACGACACACAGTACTCACAAAAAAGCTCTGTCTCGTATTCTCCCCGGATACATACGCCTGTCTCTCCTTCTTTTCTGTCAAAAAGCCAGGCATCATAAATCGCAGAAAAGATGCCGGTCATCGTCCCCTCTCCGATATACATCCGTTTCATCCGCTTATCACCTCACAGGCATTTTCTTGTCGGAATCTCACATCATCAAACAGGGAAAGCTGCTGATATGACAGATTCTTTACCTCTCTCGGAACACGTTCCTCCGTGTGCAGCAGGTTCCGCAAAATATAATCTTCTTCTATCTTTATAGGGTACATGGTCCGTCCTCCGCAAGTCAGGAAATAGACCGCCCGTTTCAAAACCACACCCATTTTTTTGAGATCTGTAAAGGTCAGATTTCCAAACCTTCTGGCGCGCACGATCCTCTGGGCGGATTTCCATCCCAGCCCCGGCACACGCAAAAGAGTCTGGTAATCAGCCGTGTTTACCTCTACCGGAAAAAACTCCAGGTGCTTCAGTGCCCAATTACACTTCGGGTCCAGCCAGATATTAAAATTAGGGGACTCCTCCGTCAGGATCTCTTTTGCTTCAAAATGATAATAACGCAGCAGCCAATCTGCCTGATAAAGCCGGTGCTCCCTGAGAAGCGGCGGTCCCTCCGACCCCTGTACCGGCAAAAGCCCCTCCTCTTTTCCCCGATAAGACATTCCCTGGTTCACATTCACAAACGCAGAGTAAAACACTCTTTTCAGGTCAAATTTCTGGTAAAGAGCTTCTGCCACCTTTAGGATCTGGTAATCGGATTCTTGGGTCGCTCCGATGATCATCTGGGTACTCTGGCCGGCCGGTACAAAGGATGCCGCTTTTCTGTACACCTTTAATTCATTTTTGTTGACCTGCCGCAGTTCCTGCACCATGCGCATGGGCGCCAGGATGTTCTTTCGATTTTTATGCGGCGCTAATTTTTTCAGGCTGTCTGCAGTCGGGAGCTCCAGATTGATACTCATACGATCCGCCAGAAATCCGGTCTTTTGGATCAACTCCTGACTGGCGCCAGGTATCGCCTTTACATGGATATATCCCTGGAAATGGTAGCCGGTACGGAGCAGATACAAGGTCCGGTAGATCAGTTCCATGGTATGATCCGGACTTTTCAGCACCCCTGAGCTCAAAAACAAACCTTCAATATAATTTCTCCGATAAAATTCAATGGTTAAATTGCAGATCTCCTCCGGTGTGAAGGCCGCCCTCGGCACATCATTGGAAGAACGATTGATACAGTATTTACAGTCAAAAACACATGCATTCGTAAGCAAGATTTTTAAAAGGGAAATACACCTGCCATCTGCAGAAAAGCTATGGCAGATCCCGCTGGACACACAATTTCCGATCCCGCTCCCGTCACCTTTCCGATCCGTTCCGCTGGATGTACATGCCACATCGTATTTTGCAGCATCCGTCAAGATCTTCAGTTTTTCCTCCACCGGCATTTTGTATTCCGCATCCGTTCTTTTTACTTTTGCTCGTTCCGCCGATAAATGCCGTCCGTTTTGCGCTTCATAAATCTGTACTTCCATTTTTGCTCCTTTTGAATCGAACATCTGTTCGTTTTCAGTGTATCATACCTGTCTGCGAAACGCAAGTATAAAGATTTCAAAATAACAATAACGATATAAAAGGCACCTGCATTTCTGCAAGTGCCCAAATTTCTCTTTTCTTTCTTTTTATTTTTATCTTTTGCTGCCTATTTACGGATTGCAAAATCAGCTAATCCAGATTCATCCTCCGGTATTTCCACTTTTCCTCTGATCAATGGCCGAACGTATGTAAGAAATTCTTCGCTGACATCGGACCCGTCTTTCGTGATCCACTCCACCGGCATTGCTTTTTCCAGATTGCAGATCTTATTGACATCCTGCAGGACACATTCGATCTTATAAGGAGCATCGCTGATCCGCCGAAAAGCGACCATCTTGCCGGTCTCACCGGAAAGAGCTGCCCTCACCGCATATTTCCCTGCCTGTACCGCTTCCTGCTGATCGGTCTTCGACATCAGTGCCGAGGAGCTTCTCTGTACCACACTGAATTCTACGGAGCGCACTTTGATTCCCAAACGCTCTTTCAAAAGATTTTCCAGACATTTTCCTGCACCTGTCAGCATAGTATGTCCAAAAGTATCTTTACTTGCCTTTCCTACAGCTTCGCAGATAAACTTTCCTTCTGCATCGTGGATTCCCTCTGAAATACAGATCACCAGCCGTTTTTCTGTTTTTAGCGCTTCCCGCACCTGCGTCACAAATTTTTCGGCATCAAAATCCACCTCCGGAAGGTAGATCAAATATGGATTTCCCGTATTTTTCCGGGCCAGGGCCGCAGCTGCCGTCAGCCACCCCGCATGTCTTCCCATGATCTCTACGATCGTAACAGACTCTTTATCGTACACATAGGCATCGTGAATGATCTCGCGGACGGTCTGCGCCACAAATTTTGCTGCACTTCCGTAACCCGGCGTATGGTCTGTCAGCACCAGATCATTGTCGATGGTCTTCGGAATCCCGATGAATTTGATGTCACTGTTTACTTGCGCAGCATAACGGGAAAGCTTACTTACAGTGTCCATGGAATCGTTTCCGCCTATGTAGCAAAAATAACCGATATCCAGTGCCTGCAACTTTTCCAGGATCTTTGGATACACCGGATCCTCGAGATCTCCCGGAAGCTTATATCTGCAAGATCCCAAAAAAGCTGCCGGGGTATGCAGCAGATTTTCGCTTTCTTTCAGCTCCGACAAATTCATATATTCTTCTTTCAGGAAGCCCTCGATCCCATGGATCATTCCATATACTACGCCAATACCTTCCTGACGGGCACCTTCTGCGATCACCCCATACAAACTGCTGTTGATCACAGCGGTCGGTCCACCGGACTGTCCTACAATCAGATTTTTTTTCATATTCCCTCCTATGGCAGTCAATCATTCTCTTATGTTTTTATTATGCCATAAATCCCTGCGTCTGACAATCCTAAACCACCGGGAGTATATTAAGAGATACCGCATACGCAGCCATTTTCCCGGCTTCTTCGCCGGATCATGTCGCATATGCGGTATCTCTTATATTTCTTCTTGCTCTTCTTTTTTATTTTTTACTTTTGCGCGTTATTTTACTGCGCATCTCGTACTTTTTTCCGAAGCGGAAGTACCATAGCCGGACTTACAGACAGCTCATCCAATCCCATTTCCAGGAAGGTTTCTGTCAATTCCAGATCTGCTCCGAGCTCTCCGCAGATTCCGATCCACTTGCCCTCTGCATGGGCACTCTCTGCCGCCATCCGGATCATCTCCAGGATCGCCGGGTGATGCGGATCGTAAAACGCATCCAGTTTATTATTCTGACGGTCGATGGCCAATGTATACTGAGTCAGATCATTGGTTCCTACACTGAAGAAGTCTACTTCCTTTGCAAGCTCCCGGCTGATGATGACAGACGCCGGTGTTTCGATCATCACTCCAAGTTCCACATCCTCTCTGAAAGGAATGCCGTCTTTTCTCAATTCCTCTTTCACTTCCGCGATGATCTCCTTGATCTTTTGCACTTCCTTCACGGAAATGATCATCGGAAACATGATGGAGATATTTCCAAAAACAGAAGCACGGTACAATGCCCTCAGCTGTGTCTTAAAAATTTCCGGACGGGTCAGACAGATGCGGATTGCACGATATCCCATAGCCGGATTTTCCTCCGGATCCAGATTGAAGTAATCCACTTTTTTGTCTGCGCCGATATCCAGTGTACGGATGATTACTTTCTTGCCTGCCATGCTTTCTGCCACTTGCTTATAGACCGCAAACTGCTGATCCTCCGTGGGATATGTCTCATTTTCCAGATACAAAAATTCACTTCGGAAAAGCCCGATACCGCCGGCATCATTTTTCAGAACGGCTCCGATATCCGAAACGTTTCCGATATTGGCATAAATATTGATTTTCTGTCCGCTTTTTGTAACGTTTTCTTTGCCTTTCAGTTCTTCCAGAAGTGCTTTCTCTGCCAGGTCTTCTTTCTGCTTTTCCCTCATATCGGCCAATGTTTTCTCATCCGGGTCGATATAGATCTGTCCCGTAAAGCCGTCTACCACCGCCATTTTCCCGTCATATTCCGGACTCATCATATCGCCGATGCCGATGATCGCCGGTATGTTCATAGTCCTTGCCAGGATCGCCGTGTGGGAATTGGATGATCCATACATCGTCGCAAAGGCGAGGACCTTATCCTTGTCCAGCTGTACCGTCTCGCTGGGCGCCAGATCATCGGCTGCAATGATCACCGGCTCTTCCGTCTTGACCACACCTGTGCCTGCACCGCTCAAAATGTTCAGTACCCGCTCAGACACGTCTTTTACGTCTGCCGCACGTCCCTGCATATAAGCATCATCCATCGATGCAAACATTTTGGCAAAATTGTCTGCAGTCGTAGCCACCGCAAACTCTGCGTTTACCTTCTGTGTCTTGATGATATTTTCGATGGACTCCTGATAATCCAGATCCTCCAGCATCATCTGATGCACTTCAAAAATCATCGCATTGGCTTCTCCGACATCATTGACCGCTTTTTCATAAAGCGCCGACAACTCTTCCAAAGCCTCATCCTTTGCATCCAGAAAACGCTGATATTCTGCATCAGAATCTTCCACATGCTCTCTTTTGATAACGGTTTCATTTCTTTTATAAAAAGAAATTTTTCCGATCGCAACTCCGCCGAATACACTTTTCCCCTTCAGTGTAATCATAATGTTTAGCCTCCTGCTTTACTGCTCGCTTCTACTGCTTTCTGCTTTTTTGCCGCTTATTCTTACAGACTGCCTGCTCCTACAGATTTTCTTTCATGAAAGCTTCCAGTGCCTCGATCGCTGCAGCCTCATCTTCTCCGTCTGCTGAGATAGTCACTTCTTCTCCGGCCTTTACTCCAAGTCCCATAACTCCAAGGATTCTTTTCAGGTCCACTGCTCTTCCTGCTTTGTCAATCGTAACTTTGCATTTAAACTCTGCAGCTTTTTTTACCAGCAGTCCTGCCGGTCTTGCATGAATTCCTTCTGGATCTGTCACTACATATTTAAATTCTTTCATTTTCAACGTCTCCTTTTCGTTTTTACTTGTGGATTTGTATCTCTTTTTGTAAGTATATAATATTTCACTTTTTATTTCAACGGTTAACCCACTTTTTTGACAAAATATTCTCAATCTTTTCCTTCTGTTATTATCTTGATTTTTTTTATTGTCGAACTTGTTTTTTTTTTGTCAAATACCTTTTTCTAACACAAACTTCGCTTCCACTTTTGGTTATATTTGTATATTTTTACAATAAATCCTAAAATGCGTTGACATACTTTGTAAAACGTGCTACTCTGAACTCGTATTTCACTTCGGTACAATACAGAACTATTATTTTTTATTCATTATGGAGGTAACACAATGAGTACAGGTACAGTAAAATGGTTTAACAACCAAAAGGGATACGGATTTATCTCTGACGCAGAAGGAAATGACGTATTTGTTCATTACACAGGACTTAACATGGACGGATACAAAACTCTGGAAGAAGGTCAGGAAGTTGAATTCGATGTAACAGAAGGAACAAAAGGTCCCCAGGCTGTTAACGTAACAAAGCTCTAATCCATCAAGCAGAACGATAATCTGAATTGCACTTTTTTATATATAAATTTTAAGATTTTGTAATAAAACAGGATAATTCGATTAAGAAAAGGAGCTGTGAAAATGATTTCTCATTTCACAGCTCCTTTTTGATTGCCAAGCATACGACAAAAAAATCCAGTGTACCTTTTTTAGTTGCAATGCATCCGGAAGAAGCTGCCAGTGGCAGGTTCTGTAGGTATGGCAACGAGGAAAATGCATATCCGCATGGCGGTGGCAAGGTTACAGGTTCTCACCTTTCTTTGCCTCTGCCTTTTTCAGGAATTTTTCACTGCTGATCACGAATCTTTCGTGTCTGCCCTGTCCGATCAATCCCTTTTCATCAAAAGCTTTCACCTCAAACACCAGGCGTTTCCGGTCTACTTCCACCAGCTTTGTCTCGCAGGTAACCCGCATCCCCACCGGTGTTGCAGAGATATGCTCCACTTGTATCAAAGTGCCCACGGTGCCCTGGCCTTCTTCCAGTTCTCCCTGCACACTGTTCATGGCAGTGTTTTCCATCAAAGCGATCATGCCGGGAGTCGCATATACCGGCAGGCTTCCGCTTCCGAATACTTCTGCCGTCAGTTCTTCCGTCACGAGGATCGTCTGTCTTCCGGTAATCCCTACTTCCATTTTTATTCCTTTCCGGCTGCAGCTCTTTCGCCTAGCAAAGCGGATATTTTGCTGTCAGCTCTGCTGTCATTGCTTTTGCCTTTTCTATATTGTCTTCGCTTTCAATGACCATTGCAATGATCTCGGCGATCTTATCCATGTCTTCTTCCTGCATTCCTCTTGTGGTAACAGCCGGTGTACCGAGACGGACACCGCTGGTCACAAACGGAGATGCCGGGTCGTTTGGAATCGTATTTTTGTTGCAGGTAACGTGTGCATCATCCAGACGTTTTTCCAGTTCTTTTCCGGTAACTCCTTTGCCGATCAGATCTACCAGCATCAGGTGGTTGTCTGTTCCGCCGGACACGATCTTGACACCGCGTTTCTGCAGGCCTTCGCAGAGAGCCTTTGCGTTTTTCAGGATCTGTTCCTGGTATTCTTTAAATTCCGGACGAAGTGCTTCCTGGAAGCAGACAGCTTTTGCTGCGATCACATGCATCAGCGGGCCGCCTTGGATTCCCGGGAATACAGCTTTGTTGAAATTAAACTTCTTATTCATCTCTTCACTGGACAGGATCAGTCCTCCGCGAGGTCCTCTCAATGTCTTGTGTGTAGTCGTGGTCGTCACATGTGCATACGGGATCGGACTCGGATGAAGTCCTGTTGCCACCAGTCCGGCAATATGTGCGATATCCACCATCAGATATGCGCCTGCTTCGTCTGCGATCTCTCTGAATTTTTTGAAATCGATGGTCCGCGCATAAGCACTTGCTCCGGCAACGATCAGCTTCGGTTTCTCGGCAAGCGCAATCTCTCTTACTTTGTCATAATCGATCACACCGTTTTCATTTACTCCGTAAGAAACGACATTGAAATATTTTCCGGAAAGATTGACCGGTGAACCGTGTGTCAAATGTCCGCCGTCAGACAGACTCATTCCCATGATCTTGTCGCCCGGTTCCAGCATTGCAAACATGACTGCCATATTTGCCTGGGCGCCGGAATGCGGCTGAACGTTGGCATATTCGCAGTGGAACAGCTTTTTCGCGCGCTCTCTGGCAAGTTCTTCCACAACGTCTACGCACTGGCATCCGCCGTAATATCTTTTTCCCGGATAACCTTCTGCATATTTATTTGTCAGCGGGCTTCCCATTGCTGCCATAACCGCTTTGCTTACCCAGTTTTCTGAAGCGATCAGCTCTATATGGGAATTCTGTCTTTCCATCTCTTCTTTTATCGCTCCGGCAATCTCCGGGTCATCTTTCAGAATCTCTTCAAAATCGTACATTTCATTTCCTCCATGTTTTGTTTCCGTATTTCTATCTGGATGTTCGATAATCACCCGATAATCCCGGGCAATTATACCACATTCTCCGCAAATTTAGCAAGCTCTATCCGGCGAAATCAAACAGGGACAGCTGATTGCTTTCCGGAAGATCGGAAAGGACTCCCAGCTTTGCCATCAGATCCGTCATTGTTTTTCCCACCTTTGTCCGCTGCCTGAAATCATCCAGTGACAGATACGGTCCGTCTTTTGCTGCCTCTTCCACTGCTTCTGCCGCTTTGTCCCCCATTCCGCCGATACTGGCAAAAGGCGGAAGCAGCTTATTCCCTACAATGCAGAACTTTTTCGCTTTGGAATGATACACGTCCATAGGCAGGAAATCAAAGCCCCTTGCATACATCTCTTCCACGATCCGCATGTCTTTCAGGGTATCCTGTTCTTTTTTAGAAAGACTGTCTTTCCGATTTTTATAGTCTTGCAGATGGTATGCCAGCTGTTCCTTTCCCTGGCACATCAGTTCATAAGAGAAATCATCGGCACGGATACTGAAATAAGCCGCATAATATGCCAGAGGATAATTGATCTTGCAATAAGCGATCCGATACGCCATCATAACGTAAGCCGCCGCATGCGCTTTCGGGAACATGTAGCTGATCTGTTTACAGGACCAAATATACCAATCCGGTACATTCTGTGCTTTCATGGCTTCCTCCCACTCCGGTTTCAGTCCTTTTCCCTTTCGGACACTTTCCATGATCGTAAAGGAAAGAGCACTGTCCACCCCCTGATTGATCAGGTAGATCATGATATCATCTCGTGTACAGATCGCAGTGGAAATCGTTGCCTTTCCTGATTTTACCAGCTCCTGTGCATTTCCGATCCACACGTTGGTCCCGTGGGAAAGTCCGGAGATCCGGATCAGGTCGGAAAGAGATTGAGGATTGGCCTCCTGCACCATCTGTACCACAAAATCTGTTCCGAACTCCGGAATCCCAAGGCATCCCAGCGGACACCCGCTGATATCCTCCGGTTTGATCCCCAGCGCGCTGGTGTCATGGAAAAGGGTCAATACCTGTTTGTCGTCCAGCGGGATCTCCGTCGCCACGAAAGGATGATCCCGATTGTATTCATTTTCCATAGCATCCGATGTAATATATTCCTCTAGTGCACGGATCATCGTAGGATCATCATGCCCCAGAATATCCAGTTTCAACAGGTTATGATCTATAGAATGGTAATCAAAATGTGTCGTGATGATCCCGCATTCCATATCGTTGGCCGGGTGCTGGACCGGAGTAAACTCATTGATATCATGCCCGTGGGGCAGCACAACGATACCGCCCGGATGCTGGCCAGTACTCCGCCGGATCCCCGTACACCCTTGCACGATCCGGTCGATTTCACATCTGCGCTTCCCGATATTGTGGTCATCGTAATAATTTTTCACATAACCGTAAGCCATCTTGTCCGCCACCGTACCGGTGGTTCCTGCCTTGAAGGTGTGTCCCTCTCCAAAAAGTACTTCCGTGTACTTGTGGGCCTTCGCCTGGTAGTCTCCGGAAAAGTTCAGGTCGATATCCGGTTCCTTGTCTCCCTTAAATCCAAGGAAGGTCTCAAAAGGTATGTCAAACCCTGCTTTTACCAGCCTTGCACCGCAGACCGGGCATATCCGGTCCGGCATATCGAATCCGCATTTTCCGGCATAGGCCTTTACCTCTTCCGAATCAAAATCATAGTAGTGGCATTCTTTACAATAATAATGGGGGCTCAGGGGATTTACCTCCGTGATCCCGGCCATGGTCGCCACGAAAGAAGAACCGACAGAGCCTCTCGATCCTACAAGATATCCATCATCATTCGACTTCCATACCAGTTTTTGTGCAATGATATACATTACCGCATATCCGTTGGAAATGATGGAATTCAGTTCTTTTTCCAGTCGCTCCTGCACCGGCAACGGCAGTTTTTCTCCGTACATCTCATGTGCTTTATGGTAACAGATCTCCCGCAGCTCCTGGTCTGAGTTTTCAATGACCGGCGGACACTTATCCGGATTGATTGGCGAAATCTTTTCCACCATATCTGCGATCCGGTTAGGATTGTCTATGACGATCTCTTTGGCTTTTGACGCCCCCAGATAATCAAATTCTGCCAGCATCTCTTCCGTCGTCCGCAGATACAAAGGAGGCTGGTCATCGGCATCGTTAAAGCCTTTTCCAAACATGATGATCCGTCGATAGATCTCATCCTCCGGATCCAGAAAATGCACGTCACAGGTGCCCACCACAGGCTTATGGAACTTTTCCCCCAGTTTTATGATCTTTCGGTTGAGCTCCTGCAGATCTTTTTCCGAATGTATATCCGGATGCTTCTCGCTTTCTATCATAAAATGATTGTTCCCGATGGGCTGGATCTCATAATAATCATAAAACTCCGCCAGCCTGGCGATGGTTTCCTCAGACTTCTGGTTTAAGATCGCCTGAAACAGTTCCCCCGCTTCGCAGGCGCTTCCCACGATCAATCCTTCTCTGTGCTTGCTCAGCTCACTCTTCGGAATGCGCGGCCGTCTGCCGAAATAGGTCAGATGAGACATGGAGATCAACTTATACAAGTTGTTTCTCCCCACCAGGTTTTTGGCTAAGATTACCACATGATACGTCTTTAGCTTTCGAATCATCTCCGGTGTCATCTCTCCGAAATGGTTCATGCCTTTTAATGTCGTAATCCCTCTGTCCTTCAGCATCCGGATCAATTTCACAAAAATCTCTGCCGTAGCTTCCGCATCTTCCACCGCCCGATGGTGGTTTTCCAAAGAGACATCCAGCGCTTTTGCAACGATGTGGAGCTGATATTTGGAAAGCCCCGGAAGGAGTACTCTGGATAAGGCCACCGTATCCACCGACACAAAATCCGGAACGATATCCTGGTACCTGCAGTTTTGCTCTATAAAGCCTACGTCAAAAGACGCATTGTGCGCCACCAGCACCGCATCACCCACAAATTCCAGAAATTCCGGCAGGACCCGGGTGATATCCCGGGCATCTTTTACCATGGAGTCATCGATCTGGGTCAGTTTCGTGATCTTATAAGGGATCGGGATCCCCGGATTTACAAAGGTGCTGTAATGATCCGTAATGACGCCCTTTTCCACCTTGACGGCACCGATCTCAATGATCTTGTCTTTGATCGCGCTCAGCCCCGTCGTCTCTATGTCAAACACGATATAGGTGTCATCC
>CAKRWZ010000023.1 GCA_934418295.1 uncultured Mediterraneibacter sp. | reverse complement strand
TTCGCCATCCATGGCTCAGTGGCGGCTTGTTTGAACATCGTGTTCAAACATTGCTGATTGATTACAGAGCATTAAGAACATCTAAATTCCAAACATATGTATATTTCATGAATTTGTTTTTGAAATATATGAAATACACACAAATTACAATTGTTCTATAATTCTTCGAACCTCTTGTTCTGTTTTTCCTTCGTTAGTTGAAATATACAAGTTCTTCTTCGGCTGGCTTGGCCGGTTCGATCTTGGTGGCGCGGATCACTGGTCCTTCGCCCTCAAACTCCGGATAGAATTCCTTGTCGATCGTTCCAGTAACCGTTACCCACTGTCTGTCCTTCAGATGCTTTGTCAGATCGGAATAGCACTTAAATCCGATAAATGCGACATCTTCGGCACAGCATGTCATTGCAAATCTACCCGGTACAAATTCGTTTGCCTTGTAGCTCTTCGGCTTGTGTACCATTGCCTTAAATGTAATCTGCTTTCCTACATATTTATCCGGATTGTCGCACGCATCAATATAGAAGATACCGTAATCTTCATCTTCGAGTGTAATGCTTGGCTTATCAATCTCGTATGGCAGATCTAACTCCTCATCACCGACATCGGCTGCTCCATCCTTGTTCTCGAAGATCACCTGGGCACGACGATTTACCGCACGGATACTCCGGCGGTACTCCGCACGCTTTGTATTCTCATCGCATCGGTTGAAGATGATCATATCCGCGCTTGATAACTGTTCCATCATCATCGCTTTCATATTTGCCACATACACATCAAAGGTGGATGCATCGACAAATGTGATTACCTGTACGATTGTCCAGCCCTTTGGCACGCGAATGGAAAACAGCTTATCCATCTTCCAGGTACCGTTATACTCGATCATCACGCGGGTCGGCTTATACTTGTCCTGCAGATCAAGCAGATATTCGGTATTTAAGTTGGATTCCTCCAGATATTCCACGAAGATATTCTGACTCTTCAGATACTCCTCATCGTACTCCTCGATTCCTTCTTCGCAGACAAGCAGAAGGGTTGGTTCGCCTTCTGTAAATCCACGATCAATCAGAGTTTCGTTCGCAAAGGTTGTCTTTCCGCTTTCCAGAAAACCCATAAACATATATACCGGAATCTCTTCTACTTCCTTTGTTGGTCCCATAGTCTATTTCCTTTCTTCTCTATCTGTCCGTCAGCCGGGAAGCGGGGCAGATCCCGCATACCGGATCCTGCCACTTCCAAACCGCCTATTATTATCTTCCCGCTGCTCCGGTTTATGCAACCCCGAACAACTCTGCCAACTTGTCTTCCTTCAGATTGCTTCCGATGACGCAAAGCTTTCCTGTATAATCGGCAGCGCCCTTACGAATCTCATATTCGCCCGGTGTCAGGTCGAAATGAATCCACTCACCGTCTGTATTTGGAACGATTCCTTTCGCACGGAGGATAATTCCATATTCCTCTGCATTGTCCGCCAGTGTTTTCAGAATCTGTTCCATATCGGCATCTGCAAACTTCTTGGCAGTCTCCTTACCCCAGCTTGTAAATACCTCATCTGCATGATGATCATGATGGTGGTCATGGTCGTGGCATCCGCATGTACACCCCGGTCCATGCTCGTGATCATGATGATGCTCGTGCTCATCATGCTCGTGATCGTGATGATGCTCGTGCTCCTCGTGGTCGTGATCGTGATGGTGCTCGTGCTCCTCGTGGTCATGGTCGTGATGGTGCTCATGGCCCTCGTGGTCGTGGTCATGGTCATGATGATGGTCGTGGTGATGCTCATGGTCATGATGATGGCCGCCGCATACCGGGCACGCCATCTCCGCAAGCAGTTCTTCTTCCAGCGATTTTCCTTCTTCCATGATCTCGATCAGCTTTTCTGCCGGAAGTTCTGCGATCGGTGTCGTGATCACCGGTGCTTTCGCATTGATCTCTCTTAAGAGTGCTACTGCCTCTTCCACTTTTTCCGGTTTTGCTTTATCTGTTCTGCTCAGAACGATGGTGCCTGCATATTCGATCTGATTTTTGAAGAATTCTCCAAAGTTTTTCAGATAGATCTTGCATTTTGTCACGTCTGCCACGGTCACAAAGGTGTTCAGCTCCAGATCTGCCTCATCCTGTACGTTGCAGATGGCTCCGATCACGTCGGAAAGCTTACCGACCCCGGAGGGTTCGATCAGAATTCGGTCCGGATGATAGGTCTTTACCACTTCTTTTAAAGAGCTTCCGAAGTCTCCCACAAGGGAACAGCAGATACATCCGGAGTTCATTTCCCGGATCTCGATGCCGGTTTCTTTCAGGAACCCGCCGTCAATGCCGATCTCACCGAATTCATTTTCGATCAGCACCACTTCTTCTCCCTGATAAGCTTCCTGCAGAAGTTTTTTGATCAACGTTGTTTTTCCGGCTCCCAAAAATCCGGAAATAATATCTACTTTTGCCATATTTATCGTCTCCTTTTACTGTAACTACATACCTTGGGGATGCACCACTTGAAAAGTGCCGGAAGATCCTTCCAGGCACTTTGGGATAACATCCTTATTCGATTTCCAACATGATCGGACAATGATCCGATCCCAGGACATCTGTCCATATTTTCGCACCTTTTAAGCGATTTTTCAAGCCCTCCGACACACAAAAATAATCAATACGCCATCCTGCGTTTTTCTCTCTCGCCTTGAAACGATAAGACCACCAGGAGTACATTCCCTCCTGATCCGGATAAAAATAGCGGAAGGTATCGATGAAACCGGCATTCAGAAGCTCTGTGAATTTCTGCCTTTCTTCGTCGGTAAAGCCGGCGTTTTTTCGGTTTGATTTCGGATTTTTCAGGTCGATCTCCTTGTGTGCCACATTGAGGTCTCCGCAAAAGATCACCGGTTTCTTTTCTTCCAGCTTTTTCAAATAAGCCAGGAAATCCTCTTCCCAATGCATACGGTAATCCAGTCTTGCCAGTTCGTTTTGGGAATTTGGCGTGTACACGGTGATGAAGTAGAAATCTTCATACTCCAGGGTGATCACTCTTCCCTCCTGATCGTGCTCTTCTATGCCAATACCGTAAGCCACACTCAAGGGTTTCTTTTTCGTGAAAACGGCCGTTCCGGAATATCCTTTTTTCACTGCATAATTCCAGTACTGCTCATATCCTTCCAGATCCAGCACCAGCTGTCCTTCCTGCATTTTCGTCTCTTGAATGCAGAAGATGTCGGCATCCGCTTCCTGAAAAAAGTCCAGAAATCCTTTCTGGACACAAGCGCGGATCCCGTTTACATTCCATGATATAAATCTCATCGTCTCTCCTCCCAGTCAAACACATGCTCTCCCTGTCTTGTATCGATCTCCTGCAGACGGCCGACGCCTTTGTCTGCATATTTATAGTAAACTTCCCGGAGAAATAAGCCTCTGGCCGGTGCCAAAAATCCTGCCTTTTTCGGGTCCTTTGCGTACAGCGCTGCTGCCACGGACTGCGGGCTTCTCTCGCCTCTTCCCACTTCCAGGAGGGTTCCTGTCAGTCGCCGGACCATATGATAGAGAAAGCCGTCGCCGATAAAGACCAGACGCGTCTTATCCCCTTCCTGCTCGATCCGGATTTCTTTAATGGTACGCCTGGTGGATTTTTCCGGATCTTTCTGATCCGTAAAGGTATCAAATTCATGAGTCCCCAGCAGGCATTCTGCCGCCTTTCTCATGGCATTTATATCCAGCTCATAAGGATAATGAAAGCTGTATCTTCTGGTAAATACGTCCGGCTTTTCCCGAGTGTCCAGATAATACTCGTACCGCTTTCCCCTTGCATTATAACGGGCATGGAAACCGTTTCTCATCAATTCGATCTTGGCAACCTTGATATCTTCCGGCAAAGAACGGTTCAGATCTGCCATAAACTCCCGGATGTCCACCTGGCCTTTCAGCACCAGGCTGGAGGACTGCCCCAGAGCGTGTACGCCCGCATCTGTCCGCCCGGAACCGTTTAATTCCACGTTGTAGCCGACGATCCTGCCGATGGTCCGCTCCAGGATCCCCTGAATCGTCAGATCACTGTTCATCTGCCTCTGCCAGCCCTGATATTTGGAGCCGTCATAGGTGACCGTCAATTTATATGTCCGCATACTCTGCTTTCACCTCTGTTTTTTCTTTGCTTTGCTTTTCTTTTTATTTTTTATTCTTTCCTTTGCTTTCTAGTCTTCTTCGTCTCTTATAATTTCTCTTACTTGTCCGTCCTTCAAAAAGAACACACGGTTGCAGATCATGCTGACCACGTCAATGTCATGTGAAACGAACAGATAGGAAAGCCCCTCTTTTTCTTTCAACTCTTTTAACAGTTGTAAAATCTGTGCCTGGACCGTCACATCCAGCGCCGAGAGCGGTTCATCCGCCAAAATAAAGCGGGCGCCGGAAATCAACGCCAGAGCCAGACTGACTCTCTGCCGCTGTCCGCCGCTGAGTTCTCTCGGATACCGATCATAAAATTCTATGGGAAGATGGACTTTTTGCAGGTATTCTTCTACTTTTTCCCTGCGCTCCTTTTTAGCACAGCTCTTTTTTACTTTCAATGGCTCTTCCAGAATCCATCCAATAGTCTTTCGCGGGTTCAGAGAACGGAAAGGATCCTGAAACACCATCTGCGGACGGCTGGTATAATGAACGATCTTTCCTTCATAATCTTTCAAAAGTCCCAGCACCGCCTTGCACAGCGTGGATTTTCCGCTTCCGCTTTCTCCTACCAGGCCGGCAATGTCGCCCTCCATGATCGTGAGAGACACATCACACAGCACCTGTTTTCTCGTTTTTCCCTCTTTATAATACGCATTTACATGCTCTAATTCCAGTACTTTTTCCGCCATGTTTCCACCTGCTATTTCTGTTTTGCAAATAACTCATAGTATTTATTATACTTTGTTCTGGTCGGAATTGCATCAATCAATTGTTTGGTATACGGTTCTTTCGGCGCCTCAAAGATCTCCGCCGCGCTTCCTCTTTCAATGATCTCCCCGTTTTTCATGACCAGCACATTTTCGCAAAGGGTCTTTACCACCCGCAGGTTATGGGAAATAAACAAGATCCCGACCTTATATTTCCGGTTCAGCTTCTTCAAAAGCTGCAAAATACTCTCCTGGGTACTGACATCCAATGCCGTCGTCGGTTCATCTGCGATCAAAAGCTTCGGTCTGCACACGATAGCCGAAGCAATCATTACTCTCTGGCGCATGCCGCCGGAAAATTCATGGGGATATTTGTGATACAAAAGCTCCGGATGTTCCAGTTCCACATCCTCCAGCGCCTGCAACGCTTTCTGCCTGCGCTCTTCTTTTGACAAATCTGTATGTAAACGAAGGCTTTCCTCCACCTGCTTTCCAATCTTCATGGTGGGATTTAACGCAGTCATGGGCTCCTGAAAGATCATACTGATCTGATTGCCCTGACAGGCTCTTTTTTCTTTTGCCGACAAAGACAAAAGATCCACGCCGTCCAAAAGAATCTCGCCGCTCTCCAGACGGGCACTCTGTTTCATCAGTCCCGCTATGGTCAGGGCCGTCATCGTTTTCCCGGAACCGGATTCGCCCACAATGCCCAGGATTTCTCCCTCTTTCATGGAAAAGTTTACCTGCTTCACTGCTTCTTCCCGCATGCCGCGGTCTGTAAAATGAATGGAAAGGTTTTTTACTTCCAGCATTATCTTCCACCTCCGAACCGATCCAAGATTCCTTCTCCCAGCAGGCTGATTCCCAGCACCAGGAGCACCAGGAAGATTCCCGGGAAGATCGCGCACCATACGCCGGTGGAAAGGTAGGTCTGCGCTTCGGAAAGCATACGTCCCAGACTGGCGTCCGGCGGCTGCACTCCGATCCCCAGATAACTCATACTCGTCTCCGCAAGCACTGCGTTGTTAAACCCGATGGTCAGAGACGACAGAAGCACCGGCGCGATATTCGGCAGAATATGCACAAAAAGGATCCTCCATACGGGAACTCCCGTGAGGATCGCACTCTTTACGTAATCTTCTTCCCTGCAGCGCATAAATTCGCCTCTTACGATCCGGGCAAAACTTGGGATAAATCCGATCCCCAGCGCGATCATTACTTTATATTTACCGGTCCCAAAAACACTTATGAGAGCCAACGCCAAAAGGACACTTGGAAAAGCCGCAAGTGCATCATTGATTCTCATAAGTATTTCATCCAGCCAGCCGCCGAAATATCCGGTGACTGCCCCCAGTATCATCCCGACCGTTCCTCCGATCAGTACCGTTCCCACTGCAACGATCAGGGTATTGCCGGCTCCTACCAAAACACGGCTGAACACGTCACGCCCAAACTGATCCGTGCCGAAAATATGTGCTAAGGTTGGCCCTTGCAGCTTCAGGGTACCCTGCATGGTATCCGGCTCATAGGGCGTCCAGAAAAAGCCGATCACGATCAACACCGTGATGACGGCCGTAAGCACAAGACCGATATTCAGATTGTAGGAATGTATTTTCTTTTTCATAACGCTTTCCCGTTTCTGTTTTCTGCTGTTTTTTTCTTATCCGATCTCGATCCGCTTGTCCAGCTTCCTGTAAAGCAGATCTACCAGCACATTGGTCACTAATATGACGACTGCGATCAGTACGATCAACGCCTCCGTCACCGGATAATCCCGGTTAGAAATAGAAGAGATCAGAGATCTTCCGATTCCCGGGATCCCAAATACCTGTTCCACTACGATGCTGTTTGCGATCATATCTGCGATAGCCATTCCCAGAAATGTGACCACCGGCAAAATCCCGTTCCGCAGCACATGCCGGAGCAGCACTCCTAATGGCGTGTTTCCTCTGCTGTAAGCAGTCCGTACATAGTCCTGGTGCATCTCGGAAATCAAAGAATTTCTCAATATCTTCGCAGTCATAGCCGCCTTTGGCAATGCCACCGCAAAGGCAGGCAGGATCAAATAGCCGATAAAGCCGGAAATGCTTTCTTTGTAAGAAATATAACCACCCGGCGTAAACACCTTGAACACCAGGCCAAATAAAACCGTCAGCACCATGCCGACAAAAAACGGCGGGATCGCCATATTGATCTGATTGAGGATGATCCCCAGCCGATCCAGCCAGGTATTTTCATATTTGGCACACAAAATCCCAAAAGGGATCGCCAGCACCAGAATAAACAGAAATGCCAGCCCCGTCAATGTCAACGTCACCGGCAATTTGTCTCCGATCAATTGCCGCACCGGCTGCTCATACTTGTAAGAGGTGCCCATATCCCCTTTCAGGAAATTGGTCAGCCATCTTCCGTACCGGACCGGCAGCGGATCGTTTAATCCCATTTCTTCCCGGAGGGCCTGCACCTTGCTCTCTGTGGCTTCTGTGCCGAGCCTGGCTCTGGCAGGATCCCCCGGAATGATCTCAAACACAAGAAAGGCCAGCATGCTGACAATTAATAATGCGATTATTAGACCTGCTGTTTTTTTCATAAAGTATTTCATGCTGTCCTCCTTTCCTGTATCTCTTTTTACTGATTTTTCTTATGACGGGCGGCTTCTGCTTTTCCACAGCCGCTTCCCGATCATCGCTTACTCTGTCTTATAAATTTTTGCCATATCCTGTACATAAAGCGGATAGAATACATATCCCTCGTATCCGTCGCGGATTGCAACCAGGTTTGCCAAATCCTGGATATAAACGTTGGCTGCTTTTTCTGTCAGGATCTCTTCACATTCTTTGTAAAGCTTTGTTTTCTCATCATCGTCCAGCTCTGCGATAGCCTTTTTGAAGGTCTCGTCGTACTTGCTGTCGCTGAAGTTGATGAAGTTGTTGTCCGCTGTTGAAGTAAAACGCTCCAGCATTGCACGGGCTGTCAGGTTTGCGGCGTCTACGCCGACTACCGTGGACTGGAAGTTGCGGTTTGTATACGTTTCTTCCAACCATGTGCTCCACTCTACCGGTTTGATCTTTGCATTGATGCCAACCTGTTTCAGCTGCTCGATGATCACCTGGGCAGTATCCATGTGCGGCTGGTCTGCAGAGCATACTGTGATCTCCATATCAAATCCGTTTTCGTATCCGGCTTCTTTCAGAAGCTCTTTTGCCTTTTCCACATCCTGTGTGTAGAAGCTGTTGAGATCCTCGTCATAGTATTTTTTCAGCCCCGGATACATGCTGCTGCCGACACGTTCGCCTTTTCCGTCAGATACCATCATCATAATTTCATCCGGATTTACCGCATAGCAGAGCGCCTGTCTTACTTTTTCATTATTAAACGGCTCTACCGCATTGTTCAGATACAATGCCTGTACCAGATTCATGGTTCCTTCTTCGATATGGAAGCCTTCTGTCAGCTCTGCTGCCTGTGAAGAGGTCAGTCTCATGACCATATCTACGGAACCGCCTTTCAGATTCGTTACCAACATATCTGCGTCAGATACGATTTTGAAGACTACTTTGTCCAGGTGTGCCTTTTCTCCCCAGTAATCTTCGTTTTTCACCATGATGAAATTCTCATCTGCCGTTCTGGATTCAAACTTGAACGGACCGGTTCCCACCGGCTCTGTCGCCTGCTTGTCATAATCTGCCGGCAAGATCGCCGTCGTCATATAAGCGATAAACTCTGTGTTTGGCTCAGACAGTCGGATCTCTACAGTCTTATCGTCCAGAATATTGACGCTTTCAATAATAGAATACGCCGATACCAATGGATCCCCATTTGACGTATCGGCGCATCTTTCAATCGAATATTTTACATCTTCTGCCGTCACTGCCTGTCCGTTGTGGAATTTCACGCCGTCGCGCAAGGTAAATGTGTATACCTTCGCATCGTCTGAAACTTCATAATCACTGGCCAGGGCTTTGACGAAATTTCCGTCAGCGTCCGGTTTTACCAGACCTTCAAAAATGTTAAATAAAACCTCTTTGGTTCCTGCCGATACTGCATAATGTGGGTCAAGACTGTCCAAATCCTGGGAGATCCCTACTGTGATGCTCCCTCCTTCGGTGGGTTTTCCGGAAGTATTATTCTCCGTCGTTGACTTGCCGTCTTTCTTATCACCTGAACATCCTGTCAGTGCAATAGTAAGCGTCATTGTTGCCACTAAAAGAATAGAAATTACTCTTTTCATGTCGTCTCCTTCTTCAAATAACCTCCATTATTAAATTGTCGGAAAGCATTGTAGCACATTTTGCCTGCAGTTGCAAGGAATCCTGTCGATCCTTGTTCAAGAATCTTATCCGAGGATCTTCTTCAACTCTTCCATGAATGTATTGACATCTTTGAACTCACGGTATACGGAAGCAAACCGAACATAAGCCACCGCATCCAGAGCTTTTAATTTTTCCATAACGATCTCTCCGATCACACTGCTGGAGATCTCTTTTTCTTCTCTGTTGAAAATGTCCGTCTCTACTGCGTTTACCACTTCCTGGATACTCTCTGCAGAAACCGGTCTTTTATAGCATGCTCTGAGAACACCGACCTCAATCTTAGAACGATCGTACTCTTCACGGGTGTCATCCTTTTTAATGACGATCAGCGGGATCGTCTCCACTTTTTCATAGGTTGTAAATCTTTTTCCGCACTCGTCACAGGATCTTCTTCTACGGATCGAATTGCGATCGTCTGCAGGACGGGAATCAATGACTCTGGTATCCAGATGTCCGCAATATGGGCATTTCATGTTTTCATTTCCACCTTTCTGAAACTCACTCATTTATAACTGGTTTTATTATACACAATATCATGCTGGTTTTCCATAAAATCCTACTATAATTTGCAGTTTTGAAGACATTTTTCTTCCTGGATCTCCACAAGGATGATATCCGGCCCTATTTTTCGGATGCATTCCACCGAAATCACGTATTCTTTCTCCGTTCCCAGAAAATTACAGAACTTTCCCGGCCCCGGGATGATGATGGCTTCTATCCGCCCGCAGCACAGATCCAGGATCACATCCTCCACACAGCCCAGCTTTTTACAGTTGCACATATTGATAACTTCTTTTGAACGCAGCTCACACAGTCTCATATTCTTCTCCGACAATCCTCTTTGCAATATCATATGCCGTTTTTTCTGTTTTTTTACGATCTGCACCTTGAATATATCACTTTACAAACCCTCGGCAAACCCATATAATAGGAACATATTATGAGTTTAACTTTTCAGAAACAGAGGTAATCAATATGAGAAAAAAAGTCGTTGTCGCTTTGGGACACCGTGCTCTGGGCACGACCCTTCCGGAGCAGCAGCTTGCCGTAAAAAAATCATCCAAAGCCATCGCTGATCTGATCGAAGACGGATTTGACGTTGCCATCACCCACAGCAACGCACCGCAGGTCGGCATGATCCACACTGCTATGAACGAGTTCGCAAAATCCCACGATGACTACACCGCAGCACCGATGTCTGTCTGCTCTGCCATGAGCCAGGGCTACATCGGATACGACCTGCAGAATGCATTGCGGGAAGAGCTTCTGGACCGCGGCATTTACCGCAGCGTCAGCACCATCATCACCCAGGTCGTAGTCGATCCTTACGACGACGCTTTCTATACGCCGAACAAGATCCTGGGCCGTTACATGGACGGCAGTGAAGCGGACGAAGAGCGGAAAAAGGGCAATTTCGTGATCGAGGAAGCCGGAAAAGGATTCCGAAGAGTCGTGGCATCCCCAAATCCGGTCCGCATCGTGGAATCTGACGCCGTAAACGCTTTGCTGGAAGCCGGTCAGGTCGTAATCGCCTGCGGAGGCGGCGGCATCCCGGTCCTGCAGCAGGATCATCATCTCCACGGCGCCAGCGCCGTTGTCGAAAAAGATTTAGCTGCCGGTAAGCTGGCGGAAGAGATCGACGCAGACATGCTGATCATCCTGACCAGCGTGGAAAAGGTTTATCTGAACATGGGCAAGCCCGACCAGAAAGAGCTGGACGAGCTTTCCGTATCCGGCGCCCGTGAATATATGGAAGAGGGCCAGTTCGGTATGTACAACATGCTGCCGAAGATCAAAGCTTCCGTGGAATTTATCGAAAAGCGGGAAGGCAGACAGGCCCTGATCACTTCTTTCGATCACTTGAAAGACAGTATCAAAAAGAAGACCGGTACCTGGATCTTCTGATCCCTGTGATCATACTTTCCTTCATCGGAACAAAACACATGATGATAAAAGGTGCAGTCTCCCGCATCGGAGCTGCACCTTTCTTCTCTTCATTTTTCCCCGGATTTTCAGAACCGAAACTGATTCCGCTCCGCTTCTTCCCACTCTGACCTGCGCTCTTCATAAAGCGCTTCCAGCCATTTCACCGCGGCATCTGCCGCCGTATCGTCATAAGGGATCTCTTTTAAGATTTTCTGTTCTTCCGGCGTTTTTTCAAAGCAGAAAGGTTCCGGATAGACGTAGGTCTTTAAAACATTATCCTCCACCGTAAGATAATAGCGCATCCCGTGATAACTTCCGGAATACGGCATTTTCTTCAGGCTCTTATGTATCAGTTTTCCGTCAATCATCTCTGTCTTCCTCTTTTCCTGTATGCAGCATCCATTCGCCGTGTTCCCGCTCTGCTTTTTCTTCCAGATCCATCTGTTTTCTGGCTTTTTGCATCTGTACGTCCAGCTTTTTTCCCATTTTTGCACAAGATTTCAAAATCTGATCCAAGGATTCTTCCTTCTTCTGCTTCTTATAATAGCGATCGTGGTCCAGCTCTGCCCACAGATGCATGACCAGTGTCCGAAGCTGGATCTCCACTTTGACGTCTTGGATCCCGTTTTCAGAAGCCACTGAAACAGAGCCTATGATGTGCAGGCTTCTGTAACCGCTTTTTCTCGGATGGCGGATATAATCTTTTTCTTTTAGGATCACAAATTCCGGATGCTTTCGGAGTTCTCTGCGGATCCTGTAAATATCGTCCAAATATCCGCATACCACACGGACTCCGGCAATATCGTTCAGTTTATCCAACGCATCCCCCGTATCCTGGTCATATCCCTTTTTCCCCAGCTTTTTCTGAATACTTTCCGGCGTTTTGATCCGGTCTGATACCGAGAGGATCGGTTCACCGCCATAACGGGAAGCCACCTTTTGGCTGCATTCTTGTAGGCATTTTTCCGTTGCCCTGATCGCGTTTCGATACAGTAATTCTGTATTTGTTCCTTCTAATTTCAACACTGTAACACCTTTTTCTATCACAAACTGCTTTTATTATATGCTCCGCTTTTCTCATTTAGTACACTTTTCCCGAAATTTTCTCTTGCTTTTTGTAAATACCGGTTGTAATATATGTATATACTTAATGTAGTTTTGAAAACTACTTGTTGTTTTGTAAGTATTGGAGGTATGTTTTATGTCAACTACTCGTATTGCTTGTCCCAAGCCCAATGTATTTCATGGTTCTTCTGAACGGAAGCCTTTTTATATCAAAGATCCCGGCAGCGCCATCACGCACTTTATCGGCTTTGTCATGGCCGCTACCGGAGCCCTCCCGCTGCTCCATAAGGCAGTCAAATTTTCCGGATTCCCTGGTTTTATCGCCATGCTGGTCTACACCCTAAGCCTTCTGCTGCTCTACGGTGCCAGCAGCTCTTACCACACCTTTGATCTGGATGAAAAGCGAAATAAATGCCTGAAAAAATTTGACCACATGATGATCTGTGTCCTGATCGCTGGAAGCTATACTCCTATTTGTCTGTTAGTTTTGCCGAAACACATCGGTATCCCAATGCTGATTGTCATCTGGGTATTGGCTGCTCTTGGCATTCTTTTCAAAGCCTTTTGGGTTTTCTGTCCGAAATGGATCTCATCCGTATTGTATATCGGTATGGGATGGACCTGTGTCATGGCTTTTCCGACGCTTCTTGCCACACTGACTCCTGCTGCCTTTGGCTGGCTTCTGGCCGGCGGTGTCATCTACACCATCGGCGGCGTTATCTATGCTTTAAAACTGCCCATCTTCAACGGCAGACACAAAAACTTCGGCAGCCATGAAATCTTCCACCTGTTTGTAATGGCCGGAAGCCTCTGCCACTACATTTTCATGTTCTATTATGCTTTGTGAGCTTTTTGTTTCGTAACCTCCAATCATATCCTATGTGCCGGATTACGATTGCTAAAAAAGGGGCACCGGATCTTTTGGCCACATACCCGGCAACTAAAAATCCACCGGATTTTTCAATAAAAACAGCGTCTGTCAGATTTAAGAGAATTCACGAATTCTTCTTTCCTGCCGGGCGCTGTTTTATTTGAAAAAGCAGACAGCTTTTTACAATTCTTCACCGGTTGCCAGGCCTTTTGCCGCCAGCTGCCGGATCCTTTGATCGATCCCATGTACGGTGATATATTCGAACACCGATTTTGGCACCAGATTTTGCCAGTCTTTCCCTTGCTCGATACATCTTCTCACATCCGTGGATACCACGCCTCGGTCTTCATTTTTCTTTCTCCACAGGATTTCTACCTGCATTCCCAGCGACTGGAGTGTATGGTAACGTTCCTCGCCCCACTCATCATAAATCCCCATATAATGTATGGCATCCGCCGGAGCATACTGAAACAGGTATTCCGGCCGGCTGATCGGGAAAGGAAGGATCTCATATTCTTCTCTTCTGACCCCAAAGTCCGCCATGGCCCCCTGTATCATCTCATACCGCTCATAATACGTCATCGGATTGTCCCGCCGGGTTGTTCCGTGTATATCCAAAGGAGAAGTGGCGGAAAACGTCGGATCCGGATGTGTGATCCCGACATACAGCTTTTTACAGTGCATTTTCGCCGCCAGCACATATTCCATATGCTTCAGATGAAAGATCTGAAATCTTCCGTGTATCATGCCTTTCTCTACCATCCGGCTCTCCTCCCGTACTTTTTCTTTTCGTCCTTTACATTGCTCTTCTATCTTACACTTTTTTTCAAATAGTTACAAGTTAGAATCTTTCTGCCCTCTCAACTGTGCTTTTGCTTGACCGCAATGCGTCAGTACGGTAAAGTTATGGGAGAAACAGCTTTTGGCTCTCATATCTTACAGAAGGGAAATTTTACATCATGAACGTAAACCAAACAAACCCACAGGAACCTGTAACGAAACCACTTTTTTCTACAAAACGGCTGACCTTGATCGGTCTCATGACGGCGATACTCTGTATCCTGGCTCCGCTTTCCATCCCTCTTCCTCTCAGCCCGGTTCCCCTTTCTCTTACCAACTTTGTTCTTTTTCTTTCGCTTTATATTCTAGGCACTACAAACAGTTTTATCTGTTATCTTGTTTATCTGCTCTTGGGGCTCGCCGGCGTTCCGGTATTTTCCAACTTTTCCGGCGGAGCTGCTAAGCTGCTCGGTCCCACCGGCGGATACCTGTTCGGCTTCCTGTTCCTGATCCCGATCACCGGTATCATCATGCAGAAATGGAAAAACAGCCGATTGATTTCTTTCGGCGGTATGATTTTAGGCCATCTGGTCTGCTGCTTTTTCGGCACGGCATGGCTTGCCTACCAAACCCATACCAGCTTCGGCGCCTCCCTGTTCTCCGGTGTTGTTTTATTCATCCCCGGAGATCTCATCAAAATGTTCCTGGCTCTCCTGATCGGACCGGAGCTGCGAAAACGGCTGGCACATTTTCTGAGTTAAAAAATATATGGGATTTTCTGAAACTATCTCAGAAGATCCCATGTTTTTTCTGGATCCGCTCCAGTTTTTCTCCCACCGGTTTCAGCCCGATCATCAAAAAAACTACATTCGACGTCATATAACTCATCGTGTAAGGCAGCGCTGTCCCCAGCTTTGCCAGATACAGACTCCATCTGAATTTCCCGATCAGGCTCAAAACCGTCCAAATATCCATGATCCAGGAATACATGGCACCCATCAAAAGCCCCCAGAGGACTAAGATCCAGCGTTTTCGCAGAAGCATTCGCCACCCCGGAAGTCCGGAAAGCAGTCCGGTCACTCCGCAGGTCAGCATCTGAAACGGAGTCCAGGGCCCTTGTCCGAAAAAGATATTGGAAACAACTGCCGAAAGAGAACCCACCAAAAACCCGCATTCCGGCCCCATATAGATCCCCGTCAGAATGATGATCGCCCACATTGGTTTCAAGCCCGGAACAGCCGCAAATATCAATCTTCCCAGCACCGTGATCGCCGTCATGACTGCGATCATGACCATCCGCCGGATGCTTCCTTCTTTCTTTTCATATGCCAGATAAAAAATAAGGCAGGCCCAAAATGCGATCAAAACCGATACCAGCCCGTATTTCCGATCCGCAAAAAGCCGGACACCCATTACGATGAACAGAACAACGCCTGCCACCAGTCCTATCCAACTCAGGATCCGTTTCGTCTCCCTACTCATTTGATTCTCCCGTTCTTCTTACAGATCTTGATCACTTCTTCGCAAGTTACAGCATTTTCATAGCGGCCTCTGGAAATGCGGTTGGCCGCTGTCGTGTAAAAATTGTTGTTCCCGAAAAATGCCTCCGGTGTATCCAGTGAAGTGATCTCATGATCAAAAAACAACCCGCAGCGGTCTGAAACCTCCGCAGCAAACTCCACGTCATGGGTAACCATCAAAATACTGATTCCTTTTTCCTGCAACTTCTCTAAAAGGAGCCGCAGCTGGCGTTTGGACCAGGCGTCCATTCCTTTCGTCGGTTCATCCATCAAAAGCAGTCTGGGTTTC
Source organism: uncultured Mediterraneibacter sp. (assembly GCA_934418295.1). Classification (GTDB taxonomy): domain Bacteria; phylum Bacillota; class Clostridia; order Lachnospirales; family Lachnospiraceae; genus Mediterraneibacter_A. Next base: position 8,803 of record CAKRWZ010000023.1, on the reverse strand, counting down.
AAAAGCAAGACTTTTCCGATAGCTGCTTTCTGCTGTTCCCCACCGCTTAAGTCATAAGGATGGCGGTCCAACAGATGACTGATCCCCAAAGTTTCCGCCATTTCTTCCGTCTTTTCCCTCATTTCTTCTTTGGTATAGCCCATTACTTTACGGATCTCGTCATAGTCCTCCCGCACCGACATTTTGATAAAAACGGTCTGCGGATTCTGCGGCAAAAACGCAAGATTTCCCACATACAATTTGTTTCCCGTATATTTTTTCAACCGTTTTCCGAAAATCTCGATCTTTCCTCTGTAAGGCTTGCAGGTACCGGAAACCACTTTCAAAAGCGTCGTTTTCCCGGAACCGTTTCCTCCCAGAAGGCTGATGATCTCTCCTTCATATACCGTCAGCTGCGCATTCTCCAACACATCCGACAGTTCTTTTTCATAGCGGAAGCAGATTTCTTTCATCCGCATGGCGATCGGGCGCTCTTTTCCGTAACTGACCGGTTCTCTTTCCAGCGTTTTTATGTTATTTGCATAATTTTCTGTCAAGAACTGCCTGCCGTCTCTTACGGTCAACGGACACTCCTGATCTTCTGCGTCCAGTTCCTGATAGATCCGGACGGCACTTGGCATCCCCAGAAGCATTCGATGTCCGGCATTCAGCCGCTTCAGATCTCTTCCCGCCTGACGAGGCGGCTCCATCAGAAGCACTTTTTTCTTATCCATAATCAGCACCCGGTCTGCCACCGGAAAGGCCTCTTCCAGACGATGCTCGGTCATCAAAATGGTCAAGCCCAGCTCTTTATTGATCTTTACCAGGGTATTGATAAAATCAGATGCCGCAATGGGGTCCAGCTGGCTGGTGGGCTCATCTAAGATCAAAAGCCGAGGCTGCATGACCATGACAGAAGCCAGATTCAACAGCTGCTTTTGCCCGCCGGAAAGCTCCGTCGTTTTTTTTCGGAACCAGTCGTCGATCCCGAAAAAGCACGCCATTTCTGCCACCCGCCTACGGATCACAGGTGTCGGTACTCCCATGTTTTCCAGGCCAAAAGCCAATTCATGCCAGACCTTATCGGTCACCGTCTGATTCTCCGGATTCTGCAATACAAACCCGATGTCGCAGGCTGCCTCCCGTTCCGAGAGCTTTTCCTGCTCCACTCCGCCAAACCAGATCTTCCCGGATTTTTCACCTGCCGGTGCCAATTCTCTTTTTAACAGCTTCAGAAGCGTCGTCTTGCCGCAGCCGGATTCTCCGCAGACCACTACAAATTCGCCCTCTTTGAGTTCAAAAGAAACATGCTCCAACGCCGGTTCTGGTTTTTCTGTCTTTTTTCCTCCGTCACCCATATCGGGATATGTAAAGGTCAAATCTTCGACTTTAAGTAATTCCATGCCATTTTCTCCTTCAGTTCGATCACTCCCGGAATACACATAAATCCCAACAACAGCAAATATCCGATCACACTTTTGAAATTCCAGCTCAATTTAGCCACCGTCGGGTAATAATAAAACTCATATCCCCCCAACGCATAACTGATGAGGATCCCCGCCGTCAAAATACCGACGATCCCCAGCAGGATCCCGTCCCTTTTCCGAAACTGAAAAGGCGTAAAACAGGTCCTCCCCGGAAGCCCATATCCCCGGGCCTTCATCGCATCTGCTGTCTCCACGGAATTTTCCATTGACCAAGAAAGCAGGCAGTCGAAAACCCGAAGCCCTCCGCCGACCTTGTCGGGAATTCCCGGTGATGCATACAGACCCATGGTTTTCTGCGACTGATTGATCTTCTTGATCTGTGTTTTAAACAGCGGAATGAACCGAAATGCCATAGACAGGATCAAGCCCAGCTTCGGAATCAGTTTGCCGAACAAATATAAAAATTTATCAGTCGTCAGGATCTCACTGTAGCATTTGCACCAGAGCAAAACGCTTATGATCATCACGGCAGAAGCCATGCCGTAAAGCATCGCTTCCAACGTCACCGGATTATCGTTCATAAAAAACAGGATATGCTCCCCGTCATGCACAAAAAGCGGATTCGCCAAGGACATCAACAGAAAAAGGCTGAAGAAAAATCCAATTTCTTTCAGCACTTCCCGAATTCCTTTCATCGCCCCAAACAAAAGAAAACCGCCGATCACAGATGCGGCCAGTACCATAGGGTGCAGGCTCACCATGGAAATCCCGACCGCCAAGACATAGTAAAGGAATAGTACCGCCGGATGGAAACTTTCAAATCCTTTCATTTCGCTTCCTCCGTTTCTTTTGTATCTTCTGTTTTCTTTGTGTCTTCTGTATCTTCTTTTGTTTTTGTATCTTCTGTTTCTTCCGTCTTATCCAACGTCTTTTGTTTTTGCTTGTCCATGTAATCATCGCCGACATCCCGACCCAGATCACAGGTATAGACCCACTCTACCTTGTCTCCGTCTTTCAGCGGACAGGCACTGGGGCCTTTGCCTGGAAATTTTCCATTGATCCGGATCATCCATCCGGAAAGTTCCCCGCAGGAATGATCGTAAAGATGATTGATTCCTTGAACAAACACGGTGCTGTACAGATTCGTATCCGGACCGCTGTACTCCATCTGGATCTTATTATACTGACAGGCTCTCTTTGTCAGATCAAAGGCGGTGTCTCCCTCACGGAGCACATAAGTGGTCTCCTTCAGGATCACACCGTCCTTTGGAACGTACTTTTCTTTGCGCAGCTGCTTTTTCAGCATTTTCCAATTTTCAGGCTGCAGCAGAGTATCGCATCGGATACTGATGGTCACCGTTTCAGAATCCTCTTTGATATCCTCCATATGGGTCAGATAATATTCATCTACGGACTGGATCTTTGTCCCTTTGACCAGGAACAGAGCAAAAACTACCACCACTCCCAGCAGCAGAATATTCTTTTTCATCGTTTTTCCTTACCACTCTTCCTCGTCATCGTCATCATCGTCGTCCTCAGGCGCAAAACCTTTTCCTTGCTTTTTGCTGCCGCTTTGTTTCTTTCCGCCTCTCAGCAAGAAGAACAAAAATCCCCCGACAATCACTACAATGACTGCCGCAATCCCGATGGTCAGATAAAGCCCTCTGTTTTCCACATCCGCCTGGACTTCCTCTCCGGAACGGTTTTCTTCTTTCTTTTCTTTCAATGCCGGAAGAGATGCCCCTGCCTTTTCGATCTCTTCTTCTGAGATCGTGGATGCATCCGACAGATCAAACACTTTCGGCGCCCCGGTTTTCAGGCGATAAACAGCTTCCAGACCATAAACAGCCTGGTAACCTGCCATATTATTTCCCACGGTTTCTTTGTCATCTCCGTCCAGACTGTGGATCACGCCTCCGTCTGCCAGACGGAATTTCTGGATTCCGTCTAAAAGAGAGTTTCCGTCCTTGATAAACTGCTCGTCCGTATCCGGATCTCTTCCCCAGGAAGCCAACGCCAGCATTGCCCAGCTGGTGCTCTCCGAAGTACGCTCGTTATAAGTGATCATGGTACCGTCTTTCTGCTGCAGATCCGACAGACACGCAAATGCCTTTTCCGCCATCTGATCTACTGTCAGCGTCGTCTCCTGCTCTGTTACGATATTGGTCACCGTGTAGGTTTTGTCAGAGTTTGCATAAGGCGCCAAAGCCGTCAACGTCATGGAAGTCAAATCCACATCCGACGGGTCTGTCTTTACCAGTCCGAAACCACCGTCTGCCAGCTGTCTGGAAAGCAGCGCCTCCACCAGCCTCTGACGGGTCCATTCTGCGCCTTCCGGCTCTTCATAATTTTTGCTGTCTGCCGCCAGAAGTGCCCAAATATAGCCATTCAGTCCCTGGTCACCCGGGTCACCCCACAGGCTGTTCCAAACGCTGTCATTGACCAGGTCAATGGGCTTTCCGTCCGGATCTGTTCCAAAATTCGTCGGATCTCCGCCGCATGCCCCGATGGTCAAAACGAGACGGTGTATATCTGAAACTCGGTATCTTGTACGGCTGTCGTCCAGATTTTTATAAATTTTTTCCACCTGGTCCTTCAAACGGCTCAAATATGCTGCCTGATTATCCCGGATTCCCATACGGGAAATATCAAAAGCTACCCAATCGCTGCTTCCGCCTCCGGCGCCGTCCAACAGATCTCCGGCCAAAACCTGCGCTTCCCCTTCGGTCTGTTTTTTCCATTCCACGATTCCCTGTTGCAGACTTCGGATGTTTTCCGCATTATATTTCGCCGCATCTTTATTTTCTGCCTTTACTACACCTGCAGGTGCAAAAGCTGATATTACAGATATTCCCGTCAGCAACACCGCAGATAAAAGCGCCGCTATTTTCTTTGCTTTTCCTTTCCTCGCACTCATCACGCCAAGCTCCTTCCTAATAATGTACACTTTTATCCTTTCGCTTTTTCGAAGCCTTTTTCATACTCCATCCAAAAGCTCCCGTCAGATAAATGCAAACACACAATACAATTCCCAAAAGCCAGAGCAATTCCTTTTTTCTCTTTGCGGTTACCTCTGTCGGGGTCAAACTTTGATTTTGATCGTCACTTTCTGTCGTGCCCAGCTGCGCCGCCAGCCATGCCGGAAGCTCATTACTTTCCTCCTGAGAATCCACGTCTGCCGCAATCCCCTCCGGTCCTGCATTCTTGTTATCATCTGCTGCAATGCTGCTTCCGTCTCCGTCTCCATTCCCGCCGGAACCTTTGATATCGTCCATTGTCAACGGATTTCCTTTGATCTGACTGGTATTGCTTCCGTCATCCACTGTCGGATTTGACAGTGCTGCAAATGCCGCCTCCGCATTTTCCAGTACAGAAGCATTGGGCACCTGTTTCTGTTGCGCTGGCGTCAGAGAATCATACGCATTTCGGGCCGCACGGATCTGCGGGCCACTGGCACTGCTGACGATCCCGATCTGATTGATCAGATCAATGGTATTCTGAATCGCTGCCAAAGCATCATATACACTGGCTGCCGCCTCCAAAACCCCATAATTTTTCACCAATTGCTGCTGATCACCAGTCAGGCTGTTATATGCCTGGATCGCCGCCAAAATCTGATCTCTGCTGTCCAAAGTGATATCATCCACGCTTCCCAGGGCATCGATCATGTCGATAACCGGCTGAGCTGCCAACAAATTTTGATAAGTCGTCACTGCCTTTTGAAGCGTCGGATAAGCCGTTACCAACGCTTTCTGTTCATCTGTCAGTGCATCATAAAGATCCTGCGCCGCAAAAATCACATCCTTTTTCTCCAGCGTCACTTCTCCGATCGCCGCAATAGCTGCCGTCACCCGATCTGCTTTCAACTGATTATAAGTCTGCTCCGCTGCGGTCAGAACGCCCGGCTGGGAGACCAGCGCTTTCTGTTTATCTGTCAGCGCATTAAATGCATGCCTTGCCGCTGCAATGGCATCACCACTGTCTAAAGTCACTTCCCCGATCGCCGCGATCAGGCGGTCCACCTCTGCTGCCAACTCCAGATCCTCATCTGTCGGCCGATTTTCCTCTTCCAGTCTTGCCCATGTTTCTTCCGCATCCAGAAGGATCTGATATTTTGTTACCAGTCCTTTCTGTGTCTCTGTCAGACTGTCATAAGCATCTCTTGCCAGCTGGATAGAAGTTTTAACATAAGAATTATAGATTACTTCGCCGATATCGGCGATAAAGGCATCTACCTGGGCTGCTGCTTCCATATTGATCTGGTTGTAATACTGCCATGCCGTCGGCAGACGGTCGATCTGCTCTCTTGCCTCATCACGATGCTGCTCTACCTCAGCAATCGACTCTGACATCAAAATATATTTTTTCGCATTGGCGATCAGATTCCGAATTTCTGTCTGCTCCTGATCTCGGTAAACTGTCAGATCCACATAATTTTCTAAAACGGAGATTGCTGCATCCTTTGCCTCTTGCAGCTTTCTCTCTTCCGTCCCTGCTTTTGTCTCGATTTTTCTGAGTTCTTCTTTGATCTGGGTGCGAAGAGCATCCACTGTTTCCATATCTCCTGCTGCACGGATCTTTTCTGCCCCTTCTGCCAGTACTCTTTGTACTTCTGCCCAGTTTTCGGCCACATAGTCATCCTCTGACACAGATTTTTGTAATTCTGTAATAGAACCGACTTTAAAATCTTCCAGTGTCATCTGCCAGCTCAGGATCGGATACCCATTCTGAAAGCCTAGGTAATCGCGGATAAAGCAATTGCCGCCTTTATTTAAAACATTCAGTGTGTCATCATTTTTCAGTTCCGATTCACTGATAAATTTTCCGCTGGCCACAAACTCTGAAGAAGTACCTACCAAACTTCGGTTCAAAGTATCTCCACGTTTTAAAGCAAGAAGCGAATCATAGTCACCACCTGTAAACAGTCCAAACAAAGCTCCTGTGGAAAGTCCGGAATCCTCCGGATTTACCGCACCTGAGGTATAACACCATTTGATCGCATTTACATTGAACACCACCGATCCGATCAAACCACCGGAATAATAAATTCCGGTCACATTTCCTCCGTTGTAACAGGAATAGATTTCCGAGGTCTGTTTTTTCCCCAGTTCCCCGGCCAGTCCTCCCGCTGTGTGTCCGCTGTAAATGGTTCCGCTGTTATATGAAGTCTGTAATCTCACACCGCCGGCGATCACGCCCACCAGGCCACCGGAATAGTAAGAAATTCCTCCCTTTTCTTCGGTCGGGATACTGATCGACGCCGTATTGGCACAGGCAGTGATCACTGCGTTAGACGCTTTTCCGGCGATACCTCCCGCACCGGCATCCAACGTCCGGATCCCTTTGACCGTAACTACCACATTATTCTGACAATTGGTGATCTGGCAACGGTCGGCATCTGATGTTCCCTCTACGTTTCCGACGATTCCGCCCACATAGCTGACCCTGCCGCCTACTTCAATGTTTCCGGACACAGTAAGATTTTGTATTTTCTGACCATTTCCGCCGCCGACTTTACCGAAAAGTCCTACATTGTCTGCCTCTACATCAATGTACAACCCGCGGATCACATGTCCTTTTCCGTCAAAACTTCCCCGAAACGCAACATCTGTCCCGATCGGTGTCCACAAATTTCCACCCAAGCTGAAATCTGCGGTCAATTCTGCGCTGATATCCTGTGATCCTTTATTCACTTGTTCTGCAAACCAGGCCAATTCGTTTCCGTTACTGATCTGATAGACGGAGTTTGCATTTTTCTTCGGCTCAGTCTTGGTCTTGCCGTCCCATGCCCCCGCCTCCGGAACCTGATCGATAATCTCATCGATATCATTTTTGGCCTTTTCCATCAGCTTTGTGACTTCGTCTACCGTTTTTGCTTTTTCAATATCCTTCAACGCCTGATCCCGTCTGGTCTTGATCTTGCTCATCCAGACTGCATCATATTTTTCGGAAGCACGGTAATCTTTTATGATCTGCAACGCGTTTGCCCGCACTTCTTCCAGCTTTTTATCTGCGGTAAATGCTTCCAGCTGTGAATCCAGCGCATCTTTTCCGTCCCGGATCGCCAAACGCACTTCTTCCTCTATCAGAGACGCCTCTACTTTTTTCACGGCTTCTTCCAACACGTTATTTAAAACCGTTTTTTCAGAATCCGTCAGATCTTCATTGTTTTTCAATATTTTTTTATAGTACTCCTGCAGGGCGATCACCCCGTTGTCGATCGCTTCTGCCAACTCTGCGTCTTCCTGTGCCGCCGGTTTCACTGCCGCCAGCTTTTCACGGGCTTCTGTCATGATCCTGTCCAGATCTTCCTGGGTAATGATCGTCCCCAATTTTTCTTTATAGGTTTCTACCAAAGATTCAATCTGCGCATAATTTTTTCCATACCTTCTGCGGTTTGTATCGCCCAGCCATCCGTTCAGTTCCAGATACGCATCATCAATCTTGCCCAGAATATCAGAAGGAAGTCCCTGCCAGGTCAGCTTCGGATATCCATTATTAAGTGTATCATAAGCTGGTACCGACATGGTAAAGGCACTGCCCAGCTTTTCGATCATCCCGGCGCTTTTCAGCTGATCATCCGTCAGCATCAAAGATTCGCCTTCGATCTTTACCGCCCGGTTATTGATCGAACCGATCGGGCTCAAATAGCTGTTTTCTCCTCTTCGCCCGTAAATAGTTCCGTAACGTCCGCTCAGCATATAGCCGACAATAGCACCTACACGACGTTCCACTCCAAAATCTGCTGTAGAATATGCATTGGAAATCAACGGCATCGGCGGTGTCGCTTCCTGGGTCCAATTTTCATACCCCATCTGCCCGACGATCCCGCCTCTTTCTATTCCGCTTCCGGTTCCGTAGCCTGTCACATTTCCCAAATTGTAAACATTCTGAATCGCACACTCTTTTCCGCTTCCGGTACTGTACGCTCCTGTCGTGGAAAGCCTTCCTGCGATTCCGCCCAGATATGCATTTCCTTTAACCGTTCCGTAATTACAGCAGGAATTGATTTCTGAACCGGATTTTACCGCACCTGCAATTCCGCCTACATAAAAATATCCTTGAACCGTTGCATAGTTGACCGAATTCAGGACTTGTGCGTTTGCCCCGTAATTCAATCCTACAATTCCGCCTACATGATTTTGTGCAAATCCGACTACCGTGGAAAGCTTTCCGTAGTTTTCGCAATGCATGATCAGCCCCCGATTGATTCCGACGATTCCGCCGGAGTTTCGGTACATTGCTTCGCCTTCCATAGTCGTTCTTGCATAGTTTATACAGTTGATGATCTGCCCTTCTTTCAGGTAGCCTGCGATTCCGCCGCTTCCGGCACAGAACTGCTCCCGGCCGTCTTCTGCGTCATAATTTCCGTATCCTTGGATCACTTTCCCCAAAAC
>CAKRWZ010000022.1 GCA_934418295.1 uncultured Mediterraneibacter sp. | reverse complement strand
AAGCGGCAGATTATGTGACGGGAACCAATGAAGAGGACGGTGTGCTTCAGGTGATCCGGAAATTTATGCTGTCTTAGGAGAAAAAGATACATTATTGTGGATGAATTGTGCATATATAGGCGAATTGTTTGCAGATTTAAGGCGGTGCTTGAAAATCTTTCGTTTCCATGCTATACTATCACCCGTTACAAAACCCTGAAAAATAAGGTCTTATCAGGGAGCCGCCGATTCCCGGCGTAAGGCCATATACTTTCTGTATATGCCTTCCGCGGCATTAGTCAGATGTTCATGCAGGCATGCCCGCCTGACTCATTGCTGCGCGAAAATGAATCGAGTGTTCGTGACCTTCCACTCGTAAAACAAAACTAAAGGAGAGAAAAAATGAATAACGGAAAAAACAGGTGTGTGCTTTTTACGGCACAGGCGGCGATGATCGCCGCAATTTATGTAGTGTTGACGATCGTATTTGCACCGATCAGTTACGGAGAGGTACAGGTGAGGATTTCAGAGGCGCTGACGATTCTGCCGATTTTTACACCGGCAGCGGTACCGGGATTGTTCCTGGGGTGTCTGCTGAGTAATATCTTGGGAGGCTGTATTTTGCCGGATGTGATTTTCGGAAGCCTGGCGACGCTTTTGGGAGCCGCCGGGACGTGGCTGCTCCGCAGACGGCACAAATGTCTGGCAGCGTTGCCCCCCATCGTGGCCAACATTCTGATCGTTCCATTTGTCCTGAAGTATGGATACCAGGTCCCGCTTCCGATCTGGCTTTTGATGGGCACGGTAGGATTGGGAGAAGTGATTTCCTGTGAGGTGCTGGGATGCATCCTTGCGACGGCGTTGGAAAAATATAAGCACAAAATCTTTCGGACAGCCTGATTTCTTATAAAGATAATGTCATAAAAACAAAAAATACCAGATAATGAATGAAATAAAAATACAGTTCATTATCTGGTATTTTTAATGGTGTCGAGGAAAATGCGGCAAAAGGATGGTGCTAAAAAGCCGGTATCTTATTTTACATATCCAAAGAATGTGTTTCCGGAAGCTGCCATAAGCTGGGCGATCTCTGCGTAGCTGCCTTGACCGGTCTGCCCGGTGGAAGGATCAATGTAAGAGATAGATCCGGAAGTGTAGGCGGTCAGCAGGATCGCCTGATTTTCATTCAAAACGCCGATGACCGGATAGCCTTTATTGATGACGTAAAGGATCTGCTCCACGGTGCAGCCGGTCAGATCGATCTCTTCGACCGGGAATTGCTCCATATAATGGCGGCAGGCTTCCAGAGAGGAAACGCCTTCTGCCTTGAAAGCAGGAATTTCGGTATCGTAAGACAGATCGCGGTTTCCCTTTTCCCAGATATAAGTCTGCGAAGAGGAAATGACGACGCCGGAAATGCTTTCCGCCTTTTGGATGGCGTAGGAAGCCTGATCGAAAACGTCGGTCAGTTCGCCCATCCCGTAAACATAATATTTCAAAGCGGTGCTCTGATCGTCCAGGGAAAGCGTCATCGTGTCTTTCAGCACAGTCAGTTTCGGCTTCAGGATCTTCGGATTTTGATCGGAAATGCCTTCCTCACAAGTCAGCCGCATCTGTCGGCCCCGTTCTTCGGTCAGATAAGCATTCAATGTAAAATTGCTCTTTTCGGCCGTTTCATTACAGGTGATGTAATCCTGGGAAGTTCCGATGTAAAGGCTGTTCTTTTTGGTCAGCCGGTTGACGGTGACCAGATTTTGGTCGATCAGGATATCTGCAACGTAAATGCCGTCAGACTGAAAGGTTTTGACGGTTTTGTTGTTTTTATCCTGGATGACCAGACTGTACATCGGCAGGATCTCTTTTCCGGAAATGGTCTTGCCGGTATCGGAGGTATGGGCGAGACCATAGATAAAGTCATTTTCAATAAATCCTAAGGGACGGATGGTGTCCCCTTTGTCGCAGCGGACGGTGCGGCTGGTTCCGGCGGCAAGATCCATAACGATGACAGAGTCTGCGTTGTTTAAACTGCCGGAAGGCTGATAGGCGATCAGATGTCCGTCCTCGGAAGTGACGTACTGTCCTTCCTGGAGCTGCTCGGCCAGTTTTTTCTGCTCGCCGTTTTGCAGGTCGATCTCGTAAAGGGTGCCGCCCGTCAGTACGTGCAGCAGATGGTTGGAGCGGTTGTAATAGACCATACGTCCCAGCTCATCCTCTGCGACGACAAAGGATTTTGTGCTGGGGATGAAGGCTTTTTCTTCCAATGCGTTGGTGTCGATATCAAAATAGAAAATATTGACGCCCACACGTCCCTCGTGGTCACCGCGGTTCATGTAGCCGTAGACGGCAAAGGTGGTGCTTCCGCTTTTTTCCATATCCAGGATGCGGACTTTGTGCTGGTCGTACCAGTTGCGGATGTCGTTGCCCTCGGTGTTGGAAAAACTGAAGACCAGGGAAAGCTCATCAGAATCCTTTCGGTAGGTCCAGAGATCCCGGCCGGCGACAAAAGAAACGACGGTACCGCTGGCGTTGGTCCGGTAGTCGATGTCGGAATCTGTGATCCCCAGATCGATGCCGGTTTCGGTGAGGACCTGGTGAGAGGAGGGGTCAAAAACCTGATCCATGGTCCTCTGATAGTCCAGCAGGTAAAGCTGCCCGCGGTAATAGCGGATCCGGAAAAATTCTTTGACGTTGTAAGTCGCAACGGTGTCAGAATCGTCGGGAATCGTCACCTGGTATTTGGCCAGAAGAGAAGTATAGGTATTGTTGCTCTCTTTGACATCCCATTCCGGCTCCATGGAGACAGTGGGTTTCAGATCGCCCCACATCACATGGGTGATGTCAGAATGAATCGTGACCGTCTGATAGGTGGAATTGTCGCCGTCTTCGTTGGATTCCAGATAAGAGGTCAGAGCAGAGGCATCTTCCCCGAAGGTGTCTTCGTGAAACTTTTGTGCAAACGAAAAACAGGAAGAAGCACCGGTGACATCTGCGGAAACCACGCGGGTATAATAGTGCAGTGGTTTGCCGTTGACCGTCAGGGTAACGGTCAGAACGCCTTCTTCTCCTTGAGGGAGTGTACCCTCCAGCGGAATCTTTACAGTACCGTTGGACTCTTTTACGGAGCCTTTTTTATAAGTAGTTTGACCGTCCAGGGAACAAAGGGTGTATTGGATCTTGGAAATGTCATTTCCGTGGCGTTCCAGGACCATCAGGATCTGGTCGCTTTGTACCGGAGTGATCGTATCGCGCATGGCGGCAGTTTCCATTTCATCCCGATAGCCGACCAGCGGATTGAGCTCTTTTTTTGTATCGATCAAAAATTTTATGCGGGGAAGGGCGGGGGAAGCCATATCGACAGACCGGTCGGCAGTTCCCTGGTTGGTGAGAAGGCTGCTGACGATCATCGCCGCGATAAACACGGCTGTCAGGATTCCGGTGCGCTTCCAGAAACGTCGTTTTTTCATAATACCTCCATTGGATGATCCGGGATCATCAAGGTGTCTGTTCGGGCTTTTCCTTTGGGAAAAGCAGTTTGCCAAGGGTAGGGGAGACATGCAGGAGTTCCTCGCAGTCTCGGATCGCTTTGGCAGAGTTTCCTTTTTTATAGTCAATCTTTCCCGCCGGTTTTACCGCGCGGATCAGAAGGTTTTTCGGGGTGTGTTCCAAGTCGATAAATTCCAGAATCTGGGTATCATATCCGGCCTGTTCCAGATATTGAGCGCGCAGCCCGTCAGTGAGGAGAGCCGAAAAACGCTCTTTCAAGATCCCGTATTTCAGGATCGGAGCCAGTGCGGTGTTTTGTACCTGCCGGTTCAGCTCATGCTGGCAGCAGGGCACGGAAAGGATCACGCGGGCGTTCCACTGAACGGCACGGGCCAGGGCATAATCCGTGGCGGTGTCGCAGGCGTGGAGGGTCACCATCATGTCGATGGAATCGGTGCCCTGATAGTCCGCTACGTCGCCGATCAAAAACGACAGCTTTTCGTAACCGTATTTTTTTGCCAGTTCGTTGCAGTGCCGGATAACGTCCTGCTTCAGGTCCAGTCCGATGATGCGGATATCATAGTGTTTCAGCTCATGCAGATAGTAGTACATGGCAAACGTGAGATAGGACTTGCCGCAGCCGAAATCCAGGATCGTCAACTCCCGTCCCTGATCCAGGGCGGGAAGGATATCTTCGATAAATTCCAGAAAACGGTTGATCTGGCGGAACTTGTCGTAACGGGAATGTACGATCCGTCCGTCGGAGGTCATGACGCCTAAGTCCTGGAGAAAGGGAACGCAGGTCCCTTCTTCTAAAATATAGTGTTTCCGGCGGTTGTGGGAAAGTTCCGGAGCAGATGTCAAAGCTGCATCCGGATCTGTTTTCCGGGAACGCAGGGTCACTTTTCCTTTTTTGCTGACCAAGACAGAGGCTTCTGCCGAGCGGGTTTTCAGCTGGAGCTGGCGAAAGTTCATCATCAGATCCGTACATTTTGCCAGCGCCTCGTTTTCAGAAAGGTTTTCGTGAAAAACCTGCGTGTCGGTAAACTGTTCAAATTGAAAATAAAGGGATTTATTCTTTTCAAGGGGCCGGATGCGGATCTTCCGAAATGTCTTGTCAGACTTAGGATTGCTGAAAATCCCGCTGATGAGCTCCCGGGTTAAATTTTCCTGAAAGAAAGCGTTTAATTCTTGCATTTATAAAATCCTTCTTTCTATTATTTTGTGCAATTCTTATTGTAAAGCAAAAAGAAAAGATGTGCAAGGCGGAGGATGGCTGATTGTATTTCTGGATTTTTTGTGGTAAAGTTAGTACCATAGATTTGAGAAGAGCGATAGAAAGAGAAAGGTTCTGAGAGTATTATGAAGATTCCATTGCCGGAAAAAGTAAGTATGATTTTAAACAATCTTACATTGCATGGCTATGAAGCATATATTGTCGGCGGCTGCGTGCGAGATTCCATTCTCGGCAGGACGCCGGAAGACTGGGATATTACGACTTCTGCGACACCGCAGGAGGTAAAGGCACTTTTTCCGCGGACGGTAGACACCGGTATCGAGCACGGGACGGTGACCGTTATGATCGGAAGAGAGGGGTTTGAGGTCACGACTTACCGGATCGACGGCGTATACGAGGACAGCCGCCACCCAAAAGAGGTAACGTTTACCAGAAGCCTGGAAGAAGACTTAAAGCGGCGAGATTTTACGATCAACGCCATGGCATATAATGAAGAAAGCCGTCTGGTGGATCCTTTCGGAGGAATGAAGGATCTGAACCATCACAGACTGAAATGTGTCGGAGAGCCGGTGGAGCGTTTTTCGGAAGATGCGCTTCGGATCTTGCGGGCGATCCGTTTTTCTGCACAGCTGTCTTTGCGGATTGAGCCAAAGACTTCCGATGCAATGCGGCAGCTGGCACCGAAGCTGGCCAATGTCAGCGCAGAGCGGATCCAGACAGAGCTGGTAAAGCTGTTGGTATCAGACAATCCGCAGATGATCGGCGAAGCCTGTGAATTGGGCATTACTAAGGTGATCCTGCCGGAGTGGGATGACATGGTAGGTGTCAGACAGCATTCCAAGCATCATGTGTTTGATGTAGACCGACACACCCTGCAGGCGCTGCGCAATGTGCGTCCGGACAGGATCCTGCGTCTGACCATGCTGTTCCATGACATGGGCAAACCGGCCATGAAGCGGACGGACAGTATGGGCGTGGATCATTTCTGGGATCACGAGCTGGTCAGCGAGGAGATCGCGCGCAAGGTACTGCGCAGATTAAAGTTTGACAATGAGACGGTCAGGCAAGTGACCCGTCTGGTCTGCTATCACGATTACCGTGTGGCAGCGACGCCGAAAAATGTGCGGCATACCATCAACCGGATCGGTGTGGAGCTGTTTCCGCTGTACCTGGAAGTGCGGATGGCAGATGTTAAGGCACAAAGCACCTACAAGCGCAGGGAGAAGATCGAAAACATTCTGGATATGAGAGAATTGTACCGGGAGATTATGGCATCGGAGGAATGCGTGACCCTGCGGCAGCTGGCAGTGACGGGAAAGGACCTGATGGAGCTTGGCATGGAGCCGGGAAAAGAGATGGGCGACATGCTCAACGAACTGCTGAATAAGGTGCTGGACGTTCCGGAACACAACACGAAAGAGTATCTTTGTAATTACGCAAAACAAAAGTTGGGACTTTAGCATATCCGCCTTTCCTGCATCATACATTGAAAAGACGAAACGGTATGGTGCAGGGGGCGGCCATGAGGGAATACGAACTGGAAGTATTAAGTCAATATGATATAGAAATCAAAAGCACCCGCAAAATAAGGGGTGCGTTTTTTTGCGATACGGATCGGGGAAATGTGCTGTTAAAGGAGGTGCATTTCTCGGAAAAAAGAGCGCCGCTTTTGGTGTTGCTGTGCAGGCAGCTGGAGAGCAGGGGCTATCCCGATGTGGATATGCCGATCCTCACGAAAGAGGGAGACTGCCTGGCTTCCGGGAGGGACGGAAGAAAGTATCTTTTGAAAAGGTGGTTTTCCGGACGGGAATGTGATGTGAAAAAAGAACAGGACCTTTTGGCGGCCGTCCGAAATCTGGCCCGGCTTCATCTTTTGATGTACTGGGAAGCCCAGGAAGAACCGCCGGCACAGGGGCGAGACCTGCGGGAGGAATATTTCCGCCACTGCAGGGAAATGAAGAAAGTAAGGGCGTTTATACGTGCCAAAAGGAATAAAGGGGAATTTGAACTGTTATACCTGAAACATTTTGAAGGAATGTACCGGCTGGCGGATTCGGTAAAGAACCGGCTGGCAGATTCTTCCTATGAGCAGCTTTTGCAAAAAAGTCTGGCAGAAAAACGGCTGGTACACGGAGATTACAACTATCACAATATTCTTTTTCCCGGAAATCAGCCGGTGACGGTAAATTTTGACAGTTTTCGCCCGGATGTACAAATGGCGGATCTCTACTATTTTTTACGGAAGGTCATGGAAAAACACCGGTGGAGACGGGAACTGGGAGAAAAGCTTCTGCGGGCCTACAGCAGCATCCGGCCGCTTTCCGATGCGGAACAGGAATATCTGGCGCTGCGGTTTTGTTATCCGGAAAAATTTTGGAAGATCGCCAATGCGTACTACCATTCCAATAAAGCCTGGATCCCGGAAAAAAGTGTGGAAAAACTGAAGATCTGCGTGGAACAGACCGGGGAACGGAAGCAGTTTGCAGAGCAGATCCTGTCTTTTCATTTGTGAGAAAGTGGTGTATAATCAGAAAAACGAAAAATACAGAACAGAAGTATGCAGAGAAGAAAGTATGAGTACCGGAGGTGTCAGGATGGACTATATGAAAATGTATGAGGAATGGCTGTCAAACCCGTGTTTTGATGCGGATACCAAGGCGGAGCTGGAAAGCATTCGGGGAAATGACCCGGAGATCAAGGAGCGCTTTTATCAGGAGCTGGAGTTTGGAACGGCAGGCTTGCGAGGCGTGATTGGTGCAGGAACCAATCGGATGAACCTTTATACCGTCCGCAAAGCGACGCAGGGGCTGGCCAACTATGTATTGAAACAGGGCGCGGAGAAGAAAGGTGTTGCGATCGCTTACGATTCCAGAAGGATGTCTCCGGAGTTTGCCCGGGAAGCGGCACTGTGCCTTGCGGCAAACGGGATCAAGGCCTATATATTCGAGTCCCTGCGTCCGACACCGGAGCTGTCCTATGCGGTCCGGAAGCTGGGATGCACGGCGGGGATCAATGTGACGGCAAGCCACAATCCTCCGGAATACAATGGATATAAAGTTTATTGGGAGGATGGGGCGCAGATCACCCCGCCTCACGACAAAGGAATCATGGCAGAGGTAAAGGCTATCGAAGATTATACGACACCGAAGACGATCTCTCTGGAAGAGGCGGAAAAAGCAGGCCTGTATCAGGTGATCGGGGCAGAAGTTGACGATGCATATATGGCAGAGTTGAAAAAGCAGGTGCTGCATCCGGAAGCAATCAAAGAAATGAGTTCCAAACTGAAGATCGTGTATACACCGCTGCACGGCACCGGAAATATCCCGGTGAGACGGATCCTGAAAGAACTGGGCTTCGACCAGGTGTACGTGGTAAAGGAGCAGGAACTGCCGGACGGAGATTTTCCGACGGTTTCTTATCCAAACCCGGAGTCTTCGGAAGCCTTTGAGCTGGGCCTGAAGCTGGCGAAAGAGATCGATGCGGATCTGATCCTGGCTACCGATCCGGACGCTGACCGTCTGGGCGTTTATGTAAAAGATACTGCATCGGGAGAATACAAAGTGCTGACCGGAAACATGTCAGGCTGCCTGCTGGCAGAATATGAGATCGGACAGAAAAAAGCCCTCCGGGGACTTCCGGAGGATGGCTGCCTGATCAAGACCATTGTGACATCGAACATGGCAAAGGCCATCGCCGAGTATTACGGAGTGCGGCTGATCGAAGTGCTGACCGGGTTCAAGTTTATCGGACAGCAGATTTTAGGATTTGAAGAGAGCGGAAAAGGAACATATCTGTTCGGCTTTGAAGAGAGTTATGGCTGCCTGATCGGAACTTATGCCAGAGATAAAGATGCGATCGTGGCAACGATGGCGCTCTGCGAGGCGGCAGCTTACTATAAAACCCAGGGCAAGACTCTCTGGGATGCCATGTTGGATATGTACAACCGGTACGGATATTACAAGGATGGTGTGCAGGCCATCACACTGAAAGGTCTGGAAGGAGTGGACAAGATCCGGACGATCATGGAAACCTTGCGGAACGATCCGCCGAAGGAAGTGGCAGGCTATCCGGTGCTGCAGGTGAGAGATTATCAGAAAGATACCGTTGTGGATATGAAAACAGGAGTAACCAGTACAACAGGACTGCCACAGTCCAATGTCTTGTATTATGATATGCCGGATGGCACATGGCTTTGTGTGCGTCCTTCCGGAACAGAGCCGAAAGTGAAATTCTATTATGGTGTGAAAGGAACCTCCCTGGAAGACGCAGATCAAAAATCCGAGACCATGGGAGAAGAGGTCCTGAAAATGATCCATAAAATGGTCTGAAATAAAAGAAAAACAGAAGGCGTAAAGAAATGAGAAATCGGCAGAAAGTGCCGATTTTCCGGGGGAAAATCCTTGACAAACATCAGGGAAACAGGTATAACAGTAACTGAGGGTGAAATCATACCGATTGTCGTATGGACAAGCCATTACTATTGCAGAATACATGACTGTCGACGAGAACAGCATGAGGTTTCTGGTATAAATTAAGAGGAGGAAATATTCCATGAACAAAACAGAATTGGTAGCTGCTATTGCAGAAAAAGCAGAATTGTCAAAGAAAGATTCTGAAAAAGCGCTGAAAGCATTCGTAGATGTAGTAACAGCTCAGTTGAAAAAAGAGCAGAAGGTTCAGCTGGTTGGATTCGGAACATTTGAAATTAGCAAAAGAGCAGCAAGAGAAGGCAGAAATCCACAGACGGGAAAAACAATGAAGATCGATGCTTGCAAGGCACCAAAATTCAAAGCAGGAAAAGCTTTGAAAGATGCTGTAAATGAAAAATAATCTGTTTTAGGATGATGTAAAGTAAGAGTTCCGATGCGAACTCTTATTTTTGTTATGGCGACGAGGAAAATGCGACATGCTTGCATGGCGGCATTTGACGACCGCTAATCAGCGAATAAAACCGCGAAGCGAGTTTTATCGCTGGTGCTGAGCATAAAACCAAAAGATTAAATAAAACTGCGAAGCGAGTTTTATCGCTGTTATGGAGGAAAGGAGCAGCATGGAAGAAAAAAGCATGCGTCTGGACAAATTTTTGAAGGTGTCCCGCCTGATCAAGAGAAGAACGGTGGCCAATGAGGCCTGTGATGCAGGAAGAGTAACGGTAAACGGAACTCCGGCGAAAGCCTCTGTGAAAGTGAAGCCGGGGGATGTACTGGAGATCCAGTTCGGAACCCGTGCGGTGAAAGCCGAGGTGGTGGATATTCAGGACACTTCGAAAAAAGAAGCGGCGAAAGAGTTGTTTCGCTATCTGTAAATGCGCATAAAAGAAAAGGGCCTGTCATATACATTCTGATAAAGAGGAAAGGAAACGGGACAGAAATGGAAGAACGACAGGCAGTAAAATCACACAGATTGATCGTAAACAATCGGAAAACCAGCACCGTAACAGGGGTGCTGGATGTATTATCTTTTGATTTGAATGAAATCCTGCTGGAAACGGAGCAGGGGATGCTGATGGTAAAAGGTACAGATCTGCATGTAAACCGGCTGACCGTCGAAAAAGGGGAGGTAGATCTCTCCGGAAATATCGACAGCATTGCATATTCCAGTACCACTACGGCGGTTTCCAAAAACGGAGAAGGTTTCTTTTCCAAACTGTTCAAATAGAGATGCAGGGGCTTGAAAAAGAAACCGCGATTTTTTTCTGTGCATTCCTGTCCGGATGCGTGACAGTATACGTTTACCAGATCTTAAATGTGGTAAGAGGTCTGTGGAAACACGGAAGAAAATTGATAAACGCAGAGGATATCCTATATTGGCTGGGAATCAGCGGTTACCTCTTTTATCAGATGTATCAAACAACATATGGTATTATACGCTGGTACTTTATACTTGGAGTGGTTGCCGGAGCGATATGCACCGATCAGATGGTACGAAAATGCCGTAAATGGGGAGCGCACCGGATGCAAAATCGAAAGGGAAAAGCCGGAAAAAAGGTTGAAAAATAGAGAAAAACAGAGTACAATATCTGAATAGACTAGGGGAGCAGTCTATTGGTTTTTGCACGATGTAGATTACAGAATTAAGTTGGGTGAGTATAAATGGGGAAAACAGCATATAGAAGGAACGGGCAGTATAAAAAAAGCCAGCTCCGCAGGTACAGGCGAAGCGTGAAATGGATCAGCACAGTTGTACTTTTGCTGGCGGTGACCGTATTTTTTGGATCGTTATCTCTCCGTTCTGAAAATAAAGAATGCGCACAGCAGGAAGCGGAATTGAAGGCACAGATCGCAGAGCAGCAAGAGCGGTCGGAGCAGATAGAGGCTTATAAAGAATATATACAGTCGGACGAATATATCAAACAAGTCGCAAGAGAAAAACTGAGACTGGCGTTGCCGGGTGAGATTTTGTTTGAACCACAGAAATAAAAATGCATATAAAGATACAAAAGAAGGCTTTGGGAAAATCCCAAAGCTTTTTTATTGCCAAGCATACGATAAAAAGATCCGGTGGATCTTTTTTGGTCATGGCGACGAGGAAAATGCGCCATGCCTGCATGACAGCATTTGACGATCGTTAATCAGCGGATAAAACACGAAGAAAATGATGTTCGAGAAGGAGAGAATGTATGAGAGAGGGACAGGCACTTCATGTCAGCCCGTATGTGGTCCAGATTGAAAAATATGCGAATTCCGTAAAGGAACTGTCCCGCAGATTTTTGGAGCTGGAAGAAAAACAGAAAGGACTGACCAGCGAAGAGATGGAACGGATGTTTCGGGAAGTCAGATCCGGCGTGTGCAAAGAGTGCGAAAAGTGCAATTGGTGCTGGGGCGAAAATTTTGTACATACCTATCAACTTGGGTATGAGATTTTTTCAGCCATAGAAAATTACGGAAACGAACTGAGCGTGGAAGTTAAAAGAAAGTTGCAGAAATGCTGTGTGAAAGCACCTCGTTTTTTGCGGGGGATGCTGGACGCGTTCCGAAATGCCAAACGGAATATCCTGTGGCGGAACCGCATGGTCCAAAGCCGAAAATGCTGTGCGATGCAGATGAATGCCTTTGCAGATATGCTGGAAGTGGCAGCGAAAGAAATGGAAGACAGCATTTATATGGATGACCGGAAAGAAAAGCAGATAGCGGCAGCATTAAAAAAAGAAGAGATCCGGGTGTTGTGTATAACCTTCTTCCTTACCCGGGAGGGAAAACACAAGATCCGGCTGATCGCCAGATCCGCGGACGGAGGCGGCGTTCCGGTGAAAGAAGTGGGCAGCGTTCTTTCGGAGATAATGGGAAAACGGATGATCCCGGACAAGGAGCAGAGCCAGGTGCTGGGAAAAGAATATATGCCGCTGGTGTTTTTGGAAGGACCGACCTTTTATACGATGCAGGGGATCGCCAAGATCGGAAAGGGCTGCAGCAAAATTTCGGGAGACAGTTTTATGCTGCTGGAGCTGCCGGACGGAAAATCCGGCGCAGCTTTGTCCGACGGGATGGGAGCGGGAGAAGAGGCACGCCGGGAAAGCGGGTTGGTGACAGATCTGCTGGAAGATCTGTTGAAAGCGGGGTTCCCGCCGGAGACGGCGGTACAAATGATCAACACTGCCTTGGTGATGGGACGGGAGGAGTTGCGGTTTTCGACGGTGGATATGACAGTGTTCGATCTGTACAACGGATCTTGCGAGATCATAAAGGCGGGGGCATCTTCTACCTTTATTAAAAGAAAGGGCGGTGTAGAGCATCTTTGCTCTACCAGCCTGCCCATCGGTGTCCTCCACAAAGTGGAAATCGACAGTGCGCTCCGCACGTTGTCTGACGGAGATTTTGTGATCATGGTGACAGACGGGATTCTGGATGCTCTTCCGGTGGGAGAGCAGGATCTGATCCTGGAAACGATTATCCAGGGAACAGAAAAGCAGAATCCGAAGGAAATGGCACATCATGTTTTGGAGCAAGTCTTGTCCTGGACAGGGGAAGAACCACTGGATGACATGACAGTGTTGGTAATCGGGATCTGGAAACGATAAAGAGTATCTATAAAAATACACAAAAATCAAATTGTATTTAATAAAGTACTTGTAATATTCCCACTGAGTGTTATAAAATTAACGAGTAAAGACAAGGCGAGAAAAAAAACAAAGATATTTGCAGGAAAAAGGTTGAGGGCAAATGTCGCGTTAAGCAACAGGTAAACAAGCGTTTACCGAGAAAGGAGGAAGCAGAATAATGTTTGAGATGAAAGAGTGGGAAGGATTTGAAGGAAGACTCTGGAAAGAGGAGATTAATGTCCGCCAGTTTATTCAGGACAACTACACTCCATACGAAGGAAATGAGGATTTCCTGGCAGGCCCTGCAGAATCTACGGATAAGTTGTGGGGGGCTTTGCAGAAGCTGCAGAAAGAGGAACGTGCAAAAGGCGGAGTGCTGGACATGGAGACAAAGGTAGTTTCCGGATTGACCGCATACGGTCCGGGATATATCGATGAATCCCTGAAAGATCTGGAGACTGTAGTAGGACTTCAGACAGATAAGCCGCTGAAACGTGCATTTATGCCATACGGCGGAATCAAAATGGCAGTACAGGCATGTGAGACTTACGGATATGAAGTAGATCCTCTTCTGAAAGAGATTTTCACAAAATATCATAAAACACATAATACAGCAGTATTTGATGCATATACACCGGAGATGATCAAAGCGCGTCATAATAAAATCATGACAGGTCTTCCGGACACTTACGGAAGAGGACGTATCGTCGGCGATTACAGAAGAGTTGCCCTTTACGGAATCGACCTTCTGATCAAAGAGAAGGAAAAAGATAAACTGGATTATGGCCACGGCAGAATGAAAGGCGAAGTGATCCGTCAGAGAGAAGAGCTGGCAGAGCAGATCAGAGCGCTGAAAGGCATGAAGGAAATGGCAGCCGTTTACGGTTATGATATTTCCAGACCTGCAGTAAACTCCAGAGAAGCAATTCAGTGGCTGTACTTTGGATATTTGGCAGCGATCAAGACACAGAACGGAGCAGCAATGTCTGTAGGACGTGTTACGACCTTCCTTGACATCTATTTCCAGAGAGATCTTGATAAAGGCCTGATCACAGAGGCAGAGATCCAGGAATTGGTAGACCATTTTACAATGAAACTGCGAATGGTAAAATTCGCAAGAATTCCTTCTTACAATCAGCTGTTCTCCGGAGACCCGGTATGGGCTACGCTGGATCTGGCAGGAACAGGCGTAGACGGACGTTCTCTGGTTACAAAGACAGATTATCGTTTCCTGCACACACTGGAGAACATGGGACCTGCACCGGAGCCGAACCTGACGGTTCTGTATTCTTCCAGATTGCCGGAGAACTTTAAGAAATATGCCGCAAAAGTTTCGGTTGATACAAGCTCCATCCAGTATGAAAATGATGACGCGATGAAGCCGGTATGGGGAGATGATTATGCGATCTGCTGCTGCGTATCCGCAACACAGACCGGTAAGGAAATGCAGTTTTTCGGAGCAAGGGCAAACCTTGCAAAATGCCTCCTTTATGCAATCAACGGCGGTGTTGATGAAAAAACGGGAGACCAGGTTGGACCGAAATATCGTCCGATTACGTCCGAATATCTGGATTATGATGAGGTTATGGAGCGCTATGACGACATGATGGAATGGTTGGCATGCCTTTATGTAAACACTTTGAACCTGATCCAATATATGCATGACAAATATTATTATGAGGCAGCAGAACTGGCTTTGATGGATACAGAGCTGGAGAGAACGTTTGCAACCGGTATCGCCGGATTTTCACACGTAATCGATTCCCTTTCCGCGATCAAATATGCAAAGGTAAAGGTAATCCGTGATGAGAATGGTCTTGCAAAAGACTACGAGATCGAAGGAGACTTCCCGAGATACGGAAATGATGACGACAGAGCAGACGAGATCGGTGTATGGCTTCTCGGAACCTTTATGGATAAGATTAAGAAGCATCACACCTATCGTCACAGCGAGCCTACAACATCTATCCTGACGATCACATCCAACGTTGTTTACGGAAAAGCAACAGGATCCATGCCGGACGGACGTAAAGCAGGCGAGCCGCTGTCACCAGGAGCAAACCCGTGCTACGGTGCAGAGCAGAATGGGCTTTTGGCCTCTCTGAACTCTCTTACAAAACTGCCGTATGAGTGGGCTTTGGATGGTATCTCTAACACTCAGACCATCAACCCGGGCGCACTTGGGAACAACGAGGGCGAGCGTGTAGACAATCTGGTACAGGTTCTGGACGGATACTTCGATCAGGGTGCACATCATTTGAACGTAAACGTATTCGGAAAAGAAAAACTGATCGACGCAATGGAGCATCCGGAGAAAGAAGAATATGCAAACTTTACCATCCGTGTATCCGGATACGCTGTAAAATTCATCGATCTGACAAGAGAGCAGCAGCTTGATGTTATCGCAAGAACTTGCCACGATCATATGTAATCTAAACTGCACACACTGAAAATAAAGTGTAAGACCTTAGCGACTCAGCTGAAAGCATAGCGATTCAGCTGGGTCGCCGTTATATAGGAGGAAATCAAAATGCTGGGAAATATTCATTCCGTAGAAAGCTTCGGATCAGCCGATGGACCGGGCGTGCGTTATATCGTTTTTCTGAAAGGCTGTGATATGCGCTGTGCATATTGCCACAATCCGGATACCTGGGCAAAACCTTGCGGGACACAGGATGCGCCGCTTCCGGGGGAGAATTGGCAGAGTGCCGAAGAGGTTTTGACAAAAGCGCTGCGTTATAAAACTTATTGGAAGAAAAACGGTGGAATTACGGTAAGCGGAGGAGAGGCCCTTTTGCAGATTGATTTTCTGATCGAGCTGTTCACGTTAGCTAAGAAAAAGGGCGTGCACACCTGTCTGGATACTTCCGGAAATCCGTTTACCAGAAAAGAGCCATTCTGGGGAAAGTTTCAGGAATTGATGCAAGTGACGGATCTGTTTATGCTGGATATCAAAGAAATTGATGAAGAAAAGCATAAAAAATTGACAGGATGCAGTAATCGGAATATTCTGGATATGGCATCTTATCTGTCGGAACAGGGAAAAGCCATGTGGATCCGCCATGTGCTGGTGCCGGGTGTGACGGACGATGAGGAAGATCTCAAGCGTCTGCGCGCTTTTGTAGAATCTCTGAAAACGGTGGAACGGTTTGAAATTCTGCCTTACCACACGTTGGGTGTTTTTAAATGGAAAGAGTTGGAGATCCCCTACCGGTTGGAAGACGTAGATCCGCCGACTAAGGAACAGGTGGATCGGGCAAAGGCGCTCTTGGGTCTGGACTAAGAATGGAAAGAAAAGTATTGGATTATATCAAAAAACATCAGATGATCACAGCCGGTGACCGGCTGGTAGCAGGCATATCGGGAGGAGTGGATTCGGTATGCCTGCTTTTCATGCTGTTATATTGTCAGAAGCAGATCCCTTTTACCTGGACGGCGGTGCATGTCAATCACCGGATTCGGGGAGAAGAGGCAAAGAGGGATCAACAGTTTGTGGAAACACTTTGTCGGGAACATGGGATCCCTTGCAGGGTGTTTGAGGAAAACGTGGAGGCTTTTGCAAAAGAGAAAAAGTTGTCCGTGGAAGAAGCGGGGCGCACGGTACGGCAGAGGTGTTTTCAAACGGTGATGGAAGAGACTGGTGCCATCAAAATTTTTCTGGCCCATCATCAGAATGACAATGCGGAAACCATGCTTTTGAATCTGGCGCGGGGAACCGGATTGAACGGTCTGGGCGGGATCCGCCCGGTAAACGGGAATTGTTTCCGGCCGCTGCTCTGTGTGGATCGGCGGGAGATAGAGCGCTGGAGTAAAACGGCAGAGGTGCAGTGGTGTGAGGATTCCACAAACCAAGGGGACCATTATGTGCGCAATCGGATCCGAAATCATGTGCTTCCTTATTTGGAAAGGGAAGTCAATGCGGGGACGGTGCTGCATTTGCAGGAAGTGTCAGAGCAGATGCAGGAACTGAAATCCTACGTAGACGAACAGACTGCAGAGGCTGAGCGGCAGGCAGTTCGGGTGATCCGGAGTGAAAATGCAGCGGACGGGACGGATAGGCCGGAACGTTTGCTGATCCTGGAAAAACCGATGAAGGCTCTGCATCCGTTTTTGCAAAAAGAGCTGTGGAGAAAAGAACTGATCCGCACGGCAGGCAGGGAAAAGGATATGTCCAGACAGCATATAGAAGCCCTGGAGGGCTTACTGGAAAAGCAAAGCGGCAGAAGAGTGGAGCTGCCCTATGGGGTGGAGGCAGTCCGCTGTCCGGAAGGTGTTTTCTTGCAAAAGACACAGAAACGCGGAAAAGGAAAAGCACGTTCACCGCAGAGAGACACACAGAAGGAAGAATGTAAAGAAATTTTGCTTTGTGTTTCGGGAAAGACGGAAATTCCCTGGGCAAAGACGGAACTGCGATGTACTTTGGCAGAAGAAAAAGCCGATTTTTTTGCAGAACAACTGCATCCTTCCCCCTACACGAAATGGTTTGACTATGATATAATGAAAAACGGACTGACGGTGCGGACGAGGCGGCCCGGCGATTTTCTGGTGATCGATGAAAAGGGAAGCCGACAGAAGCTGAAGGCCTGGTTTATCAATGAAAAAATCCCTTCGGAGGAGCGGGACCGCATTCCTCTGCTGGCCGACGGAAGTGAGATCCTGTGGGTTTTGGGATACCGGCGGAGCAGCGCACGTTTTGTGAAAGATACGACCAGAAGGCTTTTACGGATAGAATTCAATGGAGGAAAAGAAATATGGCGGAAACAATAAGAGAATTGATTTCAGAGGAGAAGATCGACAAGAGGATCGCAGAGCTGGGCAGACAGATCAGCGAAGAATATGCAGGAAAACAGATTCATATGATCTGTGTATTAAAGGGAGGCGTTTTTTTCCTCTGTGAGCTGGCGAAAAGGCTTTCTGTTCCGGTGACTCTGGACTTTATGTGCGTGGGCAGCTATGGAGACGGAACAAAATCCAGCGGTATTGTAAAGATCACAAAAGATCTGGATGAGTCTTTGGAAGGCAAGGATGTGCTGGTAGTGGAGGATATCATCGACTCCGGAAGAACCCTATCCTATCTGCTGGAGGTACTGAAAAAAAGAGGGCCGAAAAGCATGAAGCTTTGTACACTCCTGGATAAACCGGATCGCCGGGAGGTAGAAAATGTTGAAGTAGATTATTTGGGATTTGAGATCCCGGATGAATTTGTCGTGGGTTACGGCCTGGATTATGCACAGAAATACCGGAATCTTCCATATATCGGAATCATAGAAGGCGTAGAATAGGAAGGGGAAATAATTTGGATAATAACAAAACAACCCGGCGTACAAGCGGAGCAACTCTGTTGTTGCTTATAGCTTTTTGCTTTTTTGTACTCTGGTTTATCAACCGTTTACAGGGCAAGGAACAGAAAACGACGTATGCAGCTTTTACAAAAGAAGTTTCAAATGACAACATAGAAGAGGTTTCCATCGAACAGAACAAAGAGGTGCCGACGGGCGTGGTCTCTTTCCGCCTGAAAAAGACGAGCGAGACAAAGACGGTGAATGTTTCCGACATTAATGAAGTGCGGAAACTTTTGGATGAGGCAGGAATCGAATATGCATTGGAAGATATTCCGCAGGAGTCTTGGATGAGTGCTATGGTGATCCAGGCGCTGATCATGCTTTTGGGGATCGGAGCGTTGTTCCTGCTGATGAACCGGCAGAGCGGAAATGCCAATGCGAAAGCCATGAGCTTCGGAAAAAGCCGGGCAAAGATGACAAACGGTACGGAGACGAAGGTGACGTTTGCGGATGTGGCCGGTTTGAAAGAGGAAAAAGGGGAACTGGAAGAGATCGTAGATTTTCTGAAAACTCCGAAAAAATATATTGAAGTAGGGGCAAGGATCCCGAAAGGCGTATTGCTGGAGGGACCTCCGGGAACCGGAAAAACCTTGCTGGCAAAAGCCGTTGCAGGGGAAGCCGGCGTGCCGTTTTTCACCATTTCCGGATCAGATTTTGTGGAAATGTTCGTCGGAGTGGGCGCCTCGCGAGTCCGTGACTTATTCCAGGATGCCAAGAAAAATGCGCCTTGCATCATCTTTATCGATGAGATCGACGCGGTGGCCAGACGGCGCGGAAGCGGTCTGGGCGGCGGCCATGATGAAAGGGAACAGACCTTGAACCAGTTGCTGGTGGAAATGGATGGTTTCGGGGTCAATGAAGGCATCATCGTGATGGCGGCCACCAACCGGAAGGATATCCTGGATCCTGCGATCCTGCGGCCGGGCCGTTTTGACCGGAATGTGGTGGTCGGAAGACCGGACGTGCAGGGCAGAGAAGAGATTTTGAAAGTACATTCTAAAAATAAACCTCTGGGAGACGACGTGGATCTGAAACAGATCGCCCAGACGACGGCAGGCTTTACCGGGGCAGACCTGGAAAACCTGTTGAATGAGGCTGCCATCGTGGCAGCGAAAGAGGGAAGAGGATTTATCCGTCAGTCGGATATCCGCCATGCCTTTGTAAAAGTGGGGATCGGACCGGAGAAGAAGAGCCGTGTCATCTCTGAAAAGGAAAGACGGATCACGGCATTCCATGAGTCCGGCCATGCGATTCTGTACCATGTGCTTCCGGATGTGGGGCCGGTTTACAGTGTATCCATCATCCCGACGGGAATGGCCGGCGGTTATACGATGCCGCTTCCGGAAAAGGATGAAATGTTCAATACAAAAGGACAGATGCTGCAGGAGATCACCGTTGACCTGGGCGGACGTATCGCAGAGGAAGAAGTCTTTGAAGACATCACCACAGGAGCGTCCCAGGATATCCGACAGGCGACAGCGGTTGCCAGATCTATGGTCAAGAAGTTCGGAATGTCTGAAAAGCTGGGCTTGATCAATTACGACAACGACAGTGACGAAGTCTTTATCGGACGGGATTTCGGCCATACTTCCAGAGGTTACGGCGAGTCGGTGGCCAGTGAGATCGACCGGGAGGTCAAGGCGATCATCGATGAATGCTATGCAAAAGGCAGAAAGATCCTGAAAGAATATGACAGCGTACTGCATAGCTGTGCAGAGCTTTTGCTGGAAAAGGAAAAGATCACCCGGGAAGAGTTTGAGGCGCTTTTTGAGGAAAAGCAGCCGGAAATAGAAACGGATTGATCTCGTGGGAGGCAAAATGAACAGAGAAGCGTTGTTTAGTGACGGGACGGAGGATTATGTGGATCCGCCCCAGCCACAGAAAAACGAAAGCGTAACACTGCGTTTCCGCACCCGGAAGGAGGATGCGGACGCAGTGAAATTGATTACGGATACGGGGGAATATCCTCTGGAAAAAAAGGGAGCATCAGGGGACTTTGATTATTATGAAATACAGCAAAGCCTCGGAGAGGCTCCTTTCTGTTATGCTTTTCAGGTTTTGGCAGAAAAAGAAAGCTGCTATTACAACATGGAAGGCTGTTTTGAAAAAGAAAATTACCGTGTGGGAGAAGATCCTTTTGCTTTTCGGATCGTGCCCGGATTTTCCACGCCGGACTGGGCGAAAGGTGCGGTCATGTATCAGATTTTTGTGGATCGCTTCTGCAACGGGGATCCGGACAATGATGTGGAAGATCAGGAATATGTATACATCGGAACGCCGGTCTGCCGTGTGAAAGACTGGCAGGAGCTCCCCCAAAGCCCGGATGTGCACCGGTTTTACGGCGGAGATCTGGAGGGGGTCCGGCAGAAGCTGGACTATCTGCAGGAGCTGGGAGTAGAGGGAATCTACTTTAATCCCTTGTTTGTTTCACCCTCCAATCATAAATATGACAGCCAGGACTACGATTATATCGACCCGCATTTCGGGAAGATCGCAGAAGACGGGGATTATCGGAAACGGGTCTGCAGTAAAGCAAACCTGGAAGCCGGAAATCAGCTGTTTGCCGAACTGGTGCAGGAAATGCATGAGCGTGGGATGCGGGTGATCCTGGACGGTGTGTTCAACCACTGCGGCTCTTTTCATAAATGGATGGACCGGGAACGGATCTACGAGGGGGATAGGAATTATCCGCCGGGGGCTTACGTGTGCCGGGAGAGCCCTTATCATACGTATTTTCGGTTTTGGGAAGATAAAGAAGACGCCTGGCCTTACAATGGAAAGTATGAAGGCTGGTGGGGATATGATACGCTGCCGAAACTGAATTACGAGGAATCGCCAAAGCTGGAAGAAGAAATTCTGCGGATCGGCAGAAAATGGGTCTCCGAACCCTATTGCGCCGATGGGTGGCGGTTGGACGTGGCGGCGGATCTGGGACACAGCGACACGTTTAACCATCAGTTTTGGGCGCGGTTCCGGAGTGCGGTTAAGGAAGCCAATCCGGAAGCATTGATTCTGGCAGAACATTATGGGGATCCCGGCATGTGGCTGCAGGGTGACCAGTGGGATACAGTCATGAATTACGACGGCTTTATGGAGCCGGTGACCTGGTTTTTGACCGGAATGGAAAAACACAGCGATGAGCGCAGAGAGGATCTGCGGGGAAATGCAGATGCATTTGTAGCTGCGGTGAAAAGATTCAAAAGCCGTATGCTGATGCCTTCCTGGCAGGTGGCGATGAATGAATTGTCCAATCATGACCATTCTCGTTTTCTGACCCGGACCAATCAAATGGTCGGCCGGATCGAATCGGTGGGAGCAGAGCGGGCAGAACAGGGTGTGCAACCCTCTGTGATGCGCCTGGCCGTGGTGCTGCAGATGACCATGGAAGGCATGCCGACGGTTTACTACGGAGACGAGGCCGGACTTTGCGGCTTTACCGATCCGGACAGCAGAAGGACTTATCCCTGGGGAAGGGAAGATCAGTCTTTGCTGGAATGCCACAGAATCCTGATCGGACTGCGCCGACGGGAAAAGGCGCTGCGGACCGGTTCGTGGCTGATGCTGTATCAGGAAAAGCATGTGCTGGTCTACGGACGGTTCACGAAAGAAGAACAGTTAATCGTGGCTTTAAACGGCGGAGAAGAACGAAAAGAGACGGAAGTTCCTGCCTGGAGGGCAGGAGTGCAAAAGGATGGCAGACTGAAAAGACTCTTCTGCAGCTACGAGAATGGCTGCAGTACAGAGTATGATGAATACCGCCTGGAAAACGGCAGCTTGTCATTGAATTTGGGGGCGCATTCCGCGATCATTTTGAAACATACGGAAGAGGACGGAAAAGGAAAGGAAATCTCGATCTATTTTGGAGCTTGACTTTGCGTTCCGACCCTAAAATCACCATAAGAAATCACCGGAAGTGCCGTCCGGCACTTCCGGTGATTATACTTGATTTTGTACTTTTATTTGGTAAGAACTTCGCAGCCGTTTTCTGTGATCAGGACCATATATTCGATCTGAGCGGACAAACCGTCATCTTCGGTGTAAACCGTCCAGCCGTTGTCTTCGTCTACAAAGAAGTCGGCGCTTCCTTCGTTGATCATCGGCTCAATGGTAAACATCATGCCCGGGACCAGAAGCATCTCACTGCCCTTTGGTGTCACATAGCTGACGAAAGGATCCTCGTGAAATTCCAGTCCGATGCCGTGGCCGCCGATCTCTTCTACAACAGAGTAGCCGTTTGCCTGGGCGTGGGAGTTGATAGCGTAAGCGATGTCGCCGAGATGGTTCCACGGCTTGGCCTGTGCCAGTCCAAGCTCTACGCATTCTTCCGTTACACGTACCAGGCGCCCTGCTTCTTCCGAAACCTGGCCGATCTTAAACATGCGGGAAGCGTCTGAGAAATAGCCGTCCAAAATCGTAGATACGTCTACATTGATAATGTCGCCCTCTTCCAAAATGATGTGGCTGTCCGGAATTCCGTGGCAGATCTCGTTGTTGATAGAGGTGCATACGCTTTTTGGAAATCCCTCATAGTTTAACGGTGCAGGGATCCCGCCGTGCTCTACGGTAAAATTGTGTACCAAAAGGTTGATATCCTCGGTGCTCATTCCCGCGCGGATGTGTGCCGCAACATGATCCAGAACAGCCGTATTCAGCTTTGCGCTCTCGCGGATTTTTTCAATCTGCGCAGGCGTCTTTAAGATGCTTCTTGACGGAACGATCTCGCCATGCATTGCATGCATTGCGATCTTTTCATCGATATGCATGTGACATTTTTTATATTTTTTACCACTGCCGCACCAACAGGGTTCGTTTCTCTCCATGATATAATTCTCCTTTTTCTGAATTCTACACCAGATATTCTACCACGAAACAAAAGAGTGCACAATAAAATAACAGCCGGAT
Source organism: uncultured Mediterraneibacter sp. (assembly GCA_934418295.1). Taxonomy (GTDB): domain Bacteria; phylum Bacillota; class Clostridia; order Lachnospirales; family Lachnospiraceae; genus Mediterraneibacter_A. The sequence goes on along the minus strand of CAKRWZ010000022.1, from coordinate 2,882 downwards.
ATCGTATGGAATATTTCAATAAGCGACTTGCCCCCCTCCCTCAAATAGACTATACTATAGTACGAAAGCGGGAGCGGGCACAGGGGCATGCTGTCCGTGAAAGGCAGAAGCAAAATGACGCCGCCCGAAAAAGGAAGGAAGATGTAGAATGCTCAGAATTGGAATGTTGACCAGCGGAGGAGACTGCCAGGCGTTGAATGCCGCCATGCGGGGCGTAGTGAAAGGTATTTGCTCTGGCGAGGATAAAGTAGAAATTTATGGCTTTCGGGATGGATACCGGGGATTGATCTATTCCGAGTTTGATATGCTGACTGCCCGGGATTTTTCCGGGATCCTGACGCAGGGCGGGACCATTCTCGGCACATCCAGGCAGCCCTTTAAGCAGATGCGGGTGCCGGATGAGAGCGGACTGGATAAGGTTGCGGCAATGAAGCATACTTATTACAAGCTGAACCTGGATTGTCTGGTGGTGCTGGGCGGAAACGGAACCCACAAGACCGCCAATCTGCTTTCCCAGGAGGGCTTGAACGTCATTACCCTGCCGAAAACGATCGATAACGATCTGTGGGGAACGGACATGACATTCGGGTTTCAAAGTGCCGTGAACATTGCGACCGAGACCATCGACCGGATCCACACGACGGCATCTTCCCACAGCCGGGTGTTTATCGTGGAAGTAATGGGACATAAGGTGGGGCATGTGACGTTACATGCGGGAATCGCAGGGGGCGCAGACGTGATCCTTCTGCCGGAGATCCCTTATGATATCGATCAGGTGGTAAAGGTGATCCAGAAGCGCGCGGAAGCAGGGAAAGCGTTTACGATCATTGCGGTGGCAGAGGGTGCTGTTTCAAAGGAAGACGCTGCGCTGACCAAAAAAGAATATAAAAACAAACAGGAACAGAAAAGATATCCGTCTATCGCCTATGAGCTGGCGGAGAAAATCCGGGAGAAAACGAACAAAGAAGTCCGGGTCACAGTGCCGGGGCACACCCAGCGTGGCGGTGAACCTTCCCCTTATGACCGGGTGGTGGCTACCAGAGTGGGCGCTGCCGCGGCAGAGCTGATCCTGAACCGGGAATATGGGTATATGGTTGCCATGAAAGGAAATCATACAGAAAAGGTTCCCCTTTCCGAGGTGGCAGGCAAGCTCAAATACGTAGATCCGGAGGACGGATTGATCCGGGAGGCAAGACGGATCGGCATCAGCTTCGGAGATGGGCAAGAGGAATAGAATATGTCATATACGGCGCTTTACCGAAAGTTTCGGCCGGATACCTTTGAAGATGTAAAGGGACAGGAGCCGATTATTACAACATTAAAAAACCAGATCCGGGCAGACCGGATCGGCCATGCATACTTGTTTTGCGGGACCCGGGGGACGGGAAAGACCACGGCGGCAAAAATATTTGCTAAAGCGGTAAACTGTCAGCACCCGGTGGACGGAAGTCCCTGTGGGGAATGTGAAATGTGCAAAGCCATTGCGGCAGGCACTTCCATGAACGTCATCGAGATCGATGCGGCATCGAATAACGGCGTGGACAACATTCGTGAGATCCGGGAAGAGGTGGCTTACCGTCCGACAGAAGGGCGATATAAAGTGTATATCATCGATGAGGTGCATATGCTTTCCATAGGAGCTTTTAATGCGCTTTTGAAAACCCTGGAAGAACCGCCGGAGTATGTGATTTTTATTTTGGCGACGACGGAGGTACACAAGATTCCGGTGACGATTTTGTCCCGATGTCAGAGGTATGATTTCCGGCGGATCTCCATCGAGACCATCGCAGGCAGGATGCAGGAATTGATGGAGAAAGAGCAGGTGGAAACGGAGGAACGGGCGATCCGTTACATTGCGAAAGCGGCGGATGGCTCCATGCGAGATGCGCTGAGTCTCTTGGACCAATGCATCGCCTTCTATCTGGGAGAAAAGCTGACCTATGATCATGTGCTGGATGTGCTGGGAGCAGTGGATACGGAGGTGTTCGGAAGACTGCTGCGGGAGATTTTGGCGCGGGATGTGGCCGGGGTGATGGCTATGGTGGAAGAGTTGATCATGCAGGGACGGGAGCTGAGCCAGCTGGCAGCAGATTTTACCTGGTATCTGCGGAATCTGCTTTTGGCGAAAACGTCCGATCGCATCGAGGATGTGCTGGATGTATCTTCCGAAAATTTGGTCCGCCTGCAGGAAGAAGCAGAAATGGTGGAGACAGAGGCGTTGTTGCGGTATATCCGGATTTTCTCAGAATTGTCCGGTCAGCTGAAATACGCTTCCCAGAAGAGAGTCATGCTGGAGGTGGCGTTGATCCGCCTGTGCGTTCCGGCTATGGAGACCAATCAGGATTCGCTGCTGGAGAGGATCCGTGCAGTGGAAGAAAAACTGGAAAACGGAGTGAGCGCCGTGCAGCCGGCGGACGGAAACACCGGCGGAAACGGAGGAGTCCTTGCGGGTGCGGCAGGCGTGACGGGTGTGACGGCAGCAGGTGCGGATCCGGAAGACGCCTGGGGAGAAAATGCCCGGGAACTTCGAAAAGCCATTCCGGAAGAAGTGGAAGAAGTGGTAAAAAACTTCCGCGGCATTGTCCGGGAGACCCATCCGCCGCTGAAGATCTGCCTGAAAAACGCGAGGCTGAGCCTGGGTGGAGATAACCGGCTGCTGCTGGTCTTTGACGATGAAATGGATGCCTCTTTAGCGGGCAGCCCGGAGCGCATCGCAGAGATCCAAGGGCTGATCGAAGAAAAGATCGGAAAAGCGGTGGAGATAGAAGTGCGGCATTCCGGGCAGGATGCCATGAAAAAAACAGACTATCCGGATCTGGAAAAGCTGATCCATATGGATATTGTGGTGGAAGACTGACAGATCATTCATTTATAGAAGAAAA
>CAKRWZ010000021.1 GCA_934418295.1 uncultured Mediterraneibacter sp. | reverse complement strand
ACAAAAAGAGACTTTTATTGCACTTTAATAACTGCAATAAAAGTCTCACTGTTTCATTACGATACGGATGCCTGGGCATCGTATTGACGACATCGTAAACGCTTCTTTTGAAACGCCAGTTACTCCCTTTTATCTATCTGATACTATATAAAAAAAGCGGAAAATTGTCAATCTTTTTATCAATTTTTATACAATTCCCTGAGCTGTCATAGCATCTACGACTTTTTCAAATCCTGCAATGTTTGCTCCGACTACCAGGTTGCCCTTAACGCCGTATTTCTCAGCTGCTGCAGATGCATTGTGGCAGATATTTACCATAATGTTTTTCAGTTTTGCATCTACTTCTTCGAATGTCCAGCTCAGACGCTCGCTGTTCTGAGACATTTCAAGTGCGGAAGTTGCAACGCCTCCGGCATTTGCAGCTTTTCCCGGTGCAAACATAACGCCGTTTTTCTGCAGATACTCTGTAGCTTCCAATGTAGTAGGCATGTTAGCACCCTCAGCTACAACGATGCATCCATTTTCTACCAGAGCTTTTGCATCCTCCAGATGCAGTTCGTTCTGTGTTGCACACGGAAGAGCGATATCAACTTTTACGCTCCATACGCCTCTTCCTTCATGATATTCTGAATTCGGACGATAGTTCTTGTATTCTGTCAGTCTTGCACGTTTTACTTCTTTGATCTCTTTCAGAGCTGCCACATCGATTCCGTCCGGATCGTATACCCAACCGGTAGAATCACTGACTGTCAGTACTTTTGCACCAAGCTGCTCTGCTTTTTCAGCAGCATAGATTGCTACGTTTCCTGCTCCGGAAATGGCAACCGTCTTTCCTGCGATATCCATTCCGTTCATTTTCAGGAGCTCTTCTGTAAAGTAAAGAAGACCATATCCTGTTGCTTCTGTTCGTGCCAGAGATCCGCCGTAGCTGAGTCCTTTTCCTGTCAGCACGCCTTCATAGAGTCCGCGGATTCTCTTGTACTGTCCGAACATATATCCGATCTCTCTTGCGCCTGTTCCGATATCACCTGCCGGAACGTCTGTGTCTGCTCCGATGTGTTTGCAAAGCTCTGTCATAAAGCTCTGGCAGAATGCCATTACTTCACGGTCTGATTTTCCCTTAGGATCAAAGTCAGAACCACCTTTGCCTCCGCCGATCGGAAGACCTGTCAGAGAGTTTTTGAAGATCTGCTCAAATCCAAGGAATTTGATAATACCAAGGTTTACAGACGGATGGAGACGAAGACCTCCCTTGTATGGTCCGATTGCGCTGTTAAACTGTACACGATATCCTGTATTTACCTGTACCTGTCCTTTGTCATCTACCCATGGTACACGGAATTTGATCTGTCTTTCCGGCTCAACCAGTCTCTCAAGAAGAGCGTCTTTACGGAATTTTTCTTCATTTGCTTCCACTACGACTCTGAGAGATTCCAAAACCTCTTTTACTGCCTGGTGAAATTCAGGTTCAGCCGGGTTCTTTTTCACAACTTTTTCGATTACCTCATCAACATATGACATATATTCGTACCTCCTGTGTCCGTATTCCTGTTGTATCCATTCCCACTGTATTTTAGACCGCGCTCTTTTTCTTGTCAATACTTTATTTCAAAAAATTTTATCGAATTAAAGTTTTAATAACACGACGTATTCGTCGTCAAAGACCGCTATGCAAGCTCAGACTTTGTCGTATGCTTGGCAAACTAAAAATAGAGTGCCCTTTGACACTCTATTTATATACATGATTAGTTGTATTTACGTTTTCTTGCAGCTTCGGATTTCTTTTTCCGTTTTACGCTTGGCTTTTCATAGTGTTCTCTTTTACGAATCTCCTGCTGAATGCCAGCTTTTGCACAGTTTCTTTTAAATCTGCGCAAAGCGCTGTCTAACGTCTCATTTTCTTTTACGATAACATTTGACATAAACTTATCCCCAACCTCCCTCCAGTCCTATATTGTGCACCATACGACTGTTTGGGTATTTATTTCTGCACTATATAGAATTATATCATATTTTCCCTTAACGTCAACTGATATTTTGCATTTTTGTCGCTTTTTTGCAAAATACTTCCGGCGTTTTTATCCGATCTGCTCTGCCAGAACCTCTTTCGCTTTTTCCAAAGCTTCCGGGATACCCGCCGCATTTTTACCGCCGGCCTGTGCCATATTCGGACGTCCGCCGCCGCCACCGCCTACACAGGAAGCGATCGCTTTTACCAGATTGCCCGCATGGGCACCTTTTTTCATGACACCTTCTGTAGCTGTTACCATCAGGTTTACTTTTCCGTCTGCTCCGGAAGCCAGTACAACTACTCCTTCTCCCAGTTTTTCTTTCATCTGGTCACCGAGGGTACGCAGTCCGTTCATGTCAGCGCCATCCACCTGAAGCGCCAGAAGTTTCACGCCGCACACTTCCTGTACCTGGCTGGCGATATCTCCTACAGACTCTCTTGCCAGTTTTCCTTTCAGGCTTTCCACCTCACTGTGCAGCGCTTTGTTTTCTGCCAGGGTATGACGCAGTTTTTCTTCCAGCGTATCCGGAGTTGCTTTCAAAAGGGCTGACGCCTCTTTCAGTTTCTTCTCCATCGCATCGTAATAAGTCAGCAGACCTTTAGATGTCAAAGCCTCGATACGTCTCACCCCTGCAGCCACGCCGGATTCCGAAATGATCTTAAAGGCTGTGATCTCGCCCGTGTTGCTTACATGGGTTCCTCCGCAGAACTCTTTGGAAAATTCTCCCATGCTCACTACTCTGACCACATCGCCGTATTTTTCACCAAACAATGCCTGTGCCCCTGTTTTTCTTGCCTCTTCGATGGGCAGATATTCGCAGGTGACCGGCAGGGCTTTCTGGATATTTTCATTTACGATCTGTTCAACTTCCTTGATTTCATCCTGTGTGAGGGCTGAAAAATGAGTAAAGTCAAAACGCAGTCTGTCTTCGTTTACGCTGGAACCGGCCTGTTCCACATGGGTACCAAGAACGGTACGCAGCGCTTTCTGGAGCAGATGGGTCGCGCTGTGATTTCTTGCAGACAGCGCTCTCTTCTCTTCATCTACTTTCAGAGTTGCCTGATCGCCCACTTTTATCATACCTTCGATCACAACCCCTACATGTCCGATCTTACCGCCCAGCAGTTTAATGGTATCTTCTACCTTGAATTTTCCGTCCGCAGTCTCAATGATACCTGTATCTGCTTCCTGCCCGCCGCTGGCAGCATAGAACGGCGTTTTTTCTGTAAAGACTGTTCCCTTTTCTCCGTCGGAAAGGGCATCCACTACCTCCGTCTCAGAAGTCAGTACAGTAACGGCGGAAGTCTCCTCCAGCCGGTCATAACCCACAAATTCAGAGGTCACTGCCGGATCGATCTCTTCATAAACCGTGCTGTCTGCGCCCATATAGTTGGTCACCTCGCGGGCATCACGGGCTTTTTTACGCTGGATCTCCATAGCGGCACGGAATCCCTCTTCATCCACATCCATTCCTTTTTCTTCCAAAATTTCTTTTGTCAGATCGATCGGGAATCCATAGGTATCATACAGCCGAAATGCATCTTCTCCGCCCAGAACCTTCTGGTCATTCTTTTCCATTTCTCCAATCATATCTGAAAGAATCCCCAGACCTTGGTCAATGGTCTTGTTAAACTTCTCTTCCTCTTTGGAAATGACATTCAGGATAAACTCCTGCTTCTCTTCCAGCTCCGGATATCCGTCCTTGGAGCCTTCGATCACCGTCTTGGCCAGTTTGGAGAGGAATTCTCCTTCGATATTCAAAAGTCTTCCGTGTCTGCAGGCTCTTCTCAAAAGTCTTCTCAGGACATAGCCTCTTCCCTCGTTACTCGGCATAATACCGTCAGAAATCATAAATGTCACAGAACGGATATGGTCGGTAATGACTCTGACCGAAACATCTACCTTTCCGCCATTTCCGTATTTTACGCCTGCCATCTCACAGACATGGTCACGGAGGGCTTTCAATGTATCGACATCAAACATGGATTCTACATCCTGTACGATGCAGGCAAGACGCTCCAGTCCCATACCGGTATCGATGTTCTTCTGCTCCAGTTCTGTATAATTTCCGTTTCCGTCATTATCGAACTGGGTAAATACATTGTTCCAGATTTCCATGTAACGGTCACATTCGCAGCCTACCGTACATCCCGGCTTGCCGCATCCGTATTTTTCTCCGCGGTCATAGTAAATCTCAGAACAAGGTCCGCAAGGTCCGGAACCATGCTCCCAGAAATTGTCTTCTTTTCCGAAACGGAAGATCCGCTCCGGTGCGATTCCGATCTCTTCATTCCAGATCCGGAACGCTTCATCGTCATCCTGATAAATAGACGGATACAGTCTGTCCGGATCCAGTTCCACTACTTCTGTCAAAAATTCCCAGGACCAGTGGATCGCTTCTGTCTTAAAGTAATCTCCGAAAGAAAAGTTACCCAGCATCTCAAAAAAAGTACCGTGGCGTGCTGTCTTTCCTACATTTTCAATGTCACCTGTACGGATACATTTCTGGCAAGTCGTAACCCGTCTTCTCGGCGGTATTTCCTGCCCGGTAAAATATGGTTTTAAAGGAGCCATTCCGGAATTGATCAAAAGAAGACTTTTGTCGTTGTGAGGCACCAGTGAAAAACTTTTCAGGATCAAATGCCCCTTGCTCTCAAAAAATTCCAGAAACATTTTTCTTAATTCATTTACGCCATATTGCTTCATTTTCTTCCTCCTGTCTGCGGACACGTCTGCACAAAATAGAGTGGATTCACATCCACTCCATACAGTGCTTATTTATTCTCTTTCGACAACTTTTTTGATTCTTTGCGCTTTACAAGCTTTTTCCCGAGCATGACTCCTGCAAACCCGGCCGCACCTGTCACCGACGCTTTCAAAACAGTCTCCAGAATTGCCTTTAAAAATGCCATTTTCACACCTCCATATCGTTATGTACAGGTATCATGGCATTCATCTTTTGTTCATCATAGCATAGCCATTTTCGTTTGTAAAGCCGCTTTTACCGCCGATTATCACACTTTTTGTCGCTGCTTTCCGCAAAAACGGCATCAATTCAGTTCAATTTCTTCCAATTCCTTCGGCGGGATCGCCTTGGTAGATTTTTTCACATGCTGATCCAGACATTTCTTTGCTTTCGGCACCGGTATGTTGGTACCGGCTCCTGCGATACAGCCGCCCGGACAGCCCATTCCTTCGATCAGGCAGCCGTTGAGCTTCCCTGCCTTTGCCAGCATCAGGATTTTTTTACATTCCGCCAGGCCTTCTGCATGCTCAATGTTCACCTCGGTACCCGGATAATATTCATTGATACATTTTTCGATAGCGCTGGCCACTCCTCCGGCACAGGCATAGCCTCGTCCCGCTCCCGTCGCATTGTGGAAGGAAGACTCTGCCTCATACTGTGTCAGATCGATCTCCTTGGCGTCAAACATGGCCTGTAATTCTTCAAAGGTCACTACAAAATCCACGTCACTTCGTACCGTTCTTCTGGATGCCTCCAGTTTTTTAGAGGCACAAGGCCCGATAAATACTACATGGGCGTTCGGATGTTCCTTTTTGATTGTTCTCGCTGTCGCCACCATCGGGGTAAGCTCCTGGGAGATCTGATCGATCAGATCCGGGAAAAATTTCTTTGCCATCATTGCCCAAGACGGACAACAGGAGGTCAACAAAAACGGCAGCTTTCCTGTCACCACCTTATCTACGTACTGATGTGCTTCCGAAACAGCTCCGATATCCGCTCCCAGCGCCACCTCATAAACCTCACTGAAGCCCAATTCTTTTAAAGCTGCCTTCAGGTTTCGAGGCGTGATATTGTCTCCGAACTGTCCGATAAACGCCGGCGCGATCTCCGCAACAATCTCTTTTCCCTCCTGAAGGGCTCGCATCAGCTGAAAAATCTGAGATTTGTCTGAAATCGCTCCGAAAGGACAGTTGACCATGCACATACCGCAGGAAACACATTTTGCATTGTCGATCATTGCTCTCCCGTAACGGTCGCTGACAATGGCCCCCACTCCGCAGGCACACTGGCACGGTCTTTCTTTTTTAGCGATGGCATCATAGGGGCAAACTGATTTACATTTTCCGCATTTGATACATTTTTCCTGATCGATATGAGAATAACCGTTGACCATGGAAATGGCATCCCGCGGACAGGAGCTTTTGCAAGGGTGTGCCAGACAGCCCCTGCACATGTCACTTACCTCATATCCTCTCTCTTCACATCGGTCGCAGGCCGAAGGGATCACCTGCATCAGCGGCGGCTCATAATACTTTTCTGAAATATTACTGGCATCTACCCCTGCCGTCAAATGCATCGGCCGGTCTTCCGGGCGCAGAGAAAGTCCCATGGCAAGCCGGAGACGTTCTCTCACGATGGCCCTTGCATGGTAAACGCTGTCCCGATACCTCTCTGTGTCTTCATTGACCAATTTATAGGGGATTTCTTCCATGTCATTCAAAAGTGTTTCTGAATTTGCCTCCAATCCAAGCTTTGCCACTTCCGTAAATACTTTTCTTCTGATTTCTCTGATCGGGGTGTCAAGGCCTCTTATCATCTCTTTCCCTCCTGCTGTTTCTCTATTTTCTCTTTCTTTTTATCTTTTCTTTTGCTGAGCACCTATCTGATCGGCTACTTGTTTTGCCCAAACAGCTCCTGTGCGTAATACACAGACTGCATGGCATCTTTTCCGTAAAAATCTGCTCCGATCATGTCGGCATACTCCGGATTCAGTACGGCGCCGCCTACCATAACTTTACAGAAGTCTGTCTGTTCTTTGATCAGCTTTATGGTCTGTTCCATGCTGACCACCGTCGTCGTCATCAAAGCCGACAGTCCCACCAGACGGACCTTCTGCTCCTGTACCGTCTTCAGGATGATTTCCGGCTCCACATCCTTTCCCAGATCCACCACATCAAATCCGTAGTTTTCCAAAAGAACTTTTACAATATTTTTTCCGATATCGTGGATGTCGCCTTTTACCGTGGCAAGCACGATCTTCTCTTTCTTCTCCGTCTGTTCTGTTTCCTTGTTTTCCAAAACGGAACGGATGATGGCAAAAGCTGCTTTTGCCGCCTCCGCACTCATCAAAAGCTGCGGTAAAAACACGGTTCCTTTTTCAAAACCTTTTCCCACAGTATCCAAAGCCGGGATCAAATGTTGATTGGTAAGTTCCAGCGGATCTTCCGTCTCCAGCATTTCCCTTGTCAGCGCTTCCGCTTCTTCTTTCATTCCTTTTTCGATGGCACCGCGCAAAGTACGCTTCTCTGCCTTTTTCCGGGCCGGTGCTGCAGGTGTCCCCGCATCCTGCGTCGGGATCTGATGATAACGTTCGATATAGTGTTCACAGTTTTCATCCAGATTCATCAGCGCATGATAGGCGAAATAGGAACGCATCATATCTTCCGAACCCGGATTGATGATCCCCGCACTCAGTCCCTGCTGCATGGCCATCATATAAAAGCCTGCATTGATCACAGGTCTCTGAGGCAATCCAAAGGAAATATTGGACACGCCCAGCACCGTATTGACGCCCAGCTCATACCGTACTCTATGCAATGCTTCCAGCGCGATTTTCGCCCCATCCGGAACAGAGCTGACTGCCATGGTCAGCACGTCGATCACCAGGTCCTTTTTCTGAATCCCGTATTTCGCTGCTTCTTTTATGATTTTTTCTGCAATATCTACTCTGCCCTGAACCGTTTCCGGAATTCCCCCTTCATCCAACGTCAATCCGACCACCACGCCTCCGTAGCGTTTGACCAGAGGAAATACCATATCCATAGATTCCTGTTTTCCGTTGACGGAATTGACCATAGGCTTTCCGTTGTAAATACGCATGGCTTGTTCCATAGCCGCCCCGTCTGCCGTATCGATCTGTAACGGAAGGCTCGTCACTGCCTGAAGTTTTTGGATCACTTCCCGCATCATTGCCACTTCGTCAATGTCCGGAAGTCCCACATTGACATCCAAAATATGCGCGCCCTGGTCTTCTTCACGGATTCCTTCATTCAGGATATATTCAATGTCGTTTTCTTTCAATGCCTGTTTAAACCGTTTTTTTCCGGTAGGATTGATCCGCTCTCCGATAATTTTGGAGCCGGTTCCCAGTTCCGTAAAACCGCCGTAAGAAGACACCAGTGTTTTTCCTTTTTCTTCCGGCGCTTTGTACGGAACCCCGTCGCAGGCCGCCTTCATTTTCCGGATATGCTCCGGTGTCGTGCCGCAGCATCCGCCGATGATACAGGCTCCCATTTCTGCGATCTGCTTCATACACCGGGCAAACTCATCCGGTGTCACATCGTAATGGGTGATCCCGTTTTCCTGTACCGGAAGTCCCGCATTGGGCTTCACGATCAGCGGCACAGATGCGTATTTCAAAAATTGTTCCACCACCGGAAGCATCTGCTTTGGCCCCAAACCACAGTTGACGCCCATGGCATCCACCCGAAGGCCTTCCAGCATTGCCACGACAGACGGAACATCTGCTCCGGTAAGCAATTTCTTCCGCTCATCAAAGACAGCCGTGGCAAACACCGGCAGATCCGTCGCCTCTTTTGCCGCCAGGACAGCTGCTTTCATCTCATAGGTATCGCTCATCGTCTCAATATGGATCAGATCTGCTCCTGCCTCCGCTCCGTATTCGATTACTTCCCGAAACACTTTGCAGGCGTCCTCAAATTCCAGATCGCCAAGAGGTTTCAGCAGTCTTCCTGTCGGTCCCACGTCCAGCGCCACGTACACCTTCCGATCGCCCGCCGAACGCTCCACTGCCCGTTTCGCCACGCGGATCGCAGCAAAAACGATATCTTTTAAATCGTACTGTTTATCATGGAACTTCAGAGCATTTGCCCCGAAGGTATTTGCCAATATAATCTCACTGCCCGCCTCGATATAGGCAGAATGAATTTCTTCGATTTCTTTTTCATGGGTCAGATTCCAAATTTCCGGGAGTTCACCAGGCGCAAGCCCTTTTTCCTGCAGAAGCGTCCCCATTCCTCCGTCAAAATAGATTCTTTGCTTTTTCAACTGTTCTCTGATCATGCCGTATCCCTTCTGTATATGCAGTCTGTTTTTGTACACATTTCACACCCTTGCTTATGGCAAGGTGTTTTGATCTTGCTGACGCCTATCACCGCCGTGACCGATTTGGACGGAACCATCATGCAACTCTCTGTCAATGTCAGTCCGATTTTTTTGCCGCTGTCCAGCATGCGCACCAGCAGCTTTTGATATTCGATGGGAAAGTCCCCATAGCCCGGACTGAACCTGGGTCGCAGATAAAGACTCTGCTGTGCCATTTCTTTTTCCAGCCCCGCCTGCACTTCATCACAGTACTCTTCCAGCATGGCTGCCGCACAAGCCTGGATCACCACCGCTTCCGCCATATTGCGAAGCGATGCCCTCTGGATCATCCGATCCGTCTGAATTCCCAGGGTCGCACCCATCAGAATCACTTCGGAGCACCCTTTTAAATTTTTTCCCAGATTTTTACTTATAACCTCTGCTCCTCCGATTTTCATGCGGGAATCTTCTTCCTGCTCAAACTCAAAGATACGGCAGACAGAGCGCCTTTCTGCAATGCGTTCCAGATCCCGGAACGCATTTTGTACCAGCAAAAAGGTCGCTTCATCCGCCGCTTTTCTCCCGTATCCCAAATAACGGAGTGCTTCTTTTTCTCTGTGTTCCATACTCAGATTCCTCTGTTTTTGAAGCTTTTATCCCTCTTTTATGATCTCGGACAGATTGTTCATGATCGCTGCCGCAACTTCCGGCTTATTCATCGTGTAAATATGGATATTTTTGATACCGTTTGCGATCAGATCAATGATCTGGTCCGTCGCATAGGCGATCCCTGCCTGCTGCATTGCTGCCGGATGATCACCAAACTTGTCCACGATCGCCCGGAATCTGGCCGGCAGTATCGTACCGGACATCTGGCAGATCCGTTTCATCTGCTTTCCGTTTGTCACCGGCATGATACCCGGAAGCACCGGTACCGTAATCCCTTTTTCCCGGATCCGGTAAAGGAAATTATAATGGATCGAGTTGTCAAAAAACATCTGCGTCGTCAGGAAATCTACACCACATTCTACTTTCTGTTTCAGATATTTGATGTCGTCTTCTTTGTGTTCGTTCTCTGTGTGTCCCTCCGGATAACATGCAGCCCCGATACAGAAATCTCCCTGTTTTTTGATCTCCTGTATCAACTCTGAAGCATACCGGAACCGATCCTTTTGCGGGAATACCACCCCCTCCGGAATGTCTCCCCGAAGTGCCAGGATATTCTCAACGCCGTTATCCTGCAGCTGACAGATCACGTTTCGCACCTCTTCTTTGGTGGAAGAGGCACAGGTCAGATGTGCCAGAGAATCTACCTTTAGATCCTGCTTGATATGGCTGGCGATCTTGACCGTATTTTTGCTGGTGCCGCCGCCTGCCCCATAGGTCACGCTGATGTAGGCTGGATCCAGTTTTGCGATCTGATCCACTGCATTCTGAACCTTTTCATAAGTATCTGAAGTTTTTGGCGGAAACACCTCCATGGAAATATTGATTTTTCCGCTGTTTAATTTTTCAATAAGTTTCATCCTGTCGTAAACTCCTGTCTGTTGTTTTATCCGTTGATCAGTCCGTTATACAGATCCTGATACTGCTTTGCTGAATTCTTCCAGGAAAAATCCTGTTCCATCGCCCGCTGGGAGATCTTGTTCCACTCCCGTTTCCTGTCGTAGAAAATCTTTTCTGCGTAACGGATCACGTGGAGCATATCATGGGCATTGTAATTGGCAAAACTGAAGCCCGTCCCCGTTTTTTCGTATTCGTTATAAGGCTCTACCGTATCTCTCAGCCCGCCCGTCTCTCTCACGATGGGCACCGTACCGTAACGAAGGCTCATCAGCTGGCTGAGTCCGCAGGGCTCAAACAGCGACGGCATCAGAAACGCATCCGCCGAAGCATAGATCCGATGGGACATTTCCTCTGAATAATAAATATTGGCCGATACTTTATCCGGATATTTCCATGCAAAATACCGGAACATATTTTCAAATTTCGGATCGCCTGTACCAAGGACTACCAGCTGTACTGCATCCTGGCACAAATCTTCCATCACATAATCCACCAGGTCCAGTCCTTTTTGATCCGTAAGGCGTGACACCAGACCGATCATCATCACTTTCGGATCCTTTTGCAGCCCCAGCTCTTCCTGCAGCGCCGTTTTATTCAGCGGCTTATTTCGGCGGAAATTGTCTTCCGTATAGCGTTTGACGATTTTTTCATCCATAAACGGACAATATTCCTCATAATCCAGTCCGTTCAAGATCCCGCACAAGTCGTTTGACCTGGCCGAGAGAAGCCCATCCAGCCCCTCCCCGTAATACGGAGTCTTGATCTCTTCCGCATAGCTTTTGCTCACAGTCGTCACCTTATCCGCATATACGATACCGCCTTTCAAGAGGTTGGCACTTTCATACGCCTCCAGCTTGTCCGGCGTAAAATAGTAATCCGGAAGGCCGGTAATCCGCTGGATCGTCTGCCTGTCCCAAACGCCCTGAAATTTCAGGTTGTGTATCGTCATGATCGTTTTGATCCCTCTGTAATATTCCGAATCAAACCGAAAATGATCCAGATATACCGGCACCAGACCCGACTGCCAGTCATGACAGTGGATCAGGTCCGGCCTGAAGTCGATCACCGGAAGTATACTGAGCACCGCCTTTGAAAAAAAGGCAAATTTTTCAATGTCCCACAAGGGATCACCGTATGGGGCATATCCGGTAAAATAATACTCGTTATCTATAAAATAAAATGTAATCTTGTCCAGCACGCATTTTAAAATACCGACATACTGGTCTTCTCCATTGATATTCATATAAAAATGGTCTATGTACTCCAGTTTTTCCTTCCATTCCTGCTTCATACAGGAATATTTCGGCAAAACAACCCGTACATCATACTTGCTCTTTTCAAAGTATTTCGGCAATGATCCCACTACATCTGCCAGGCCTCCTGTTTTGATGAAGGGCACGGCTTCCGATGCTGCAAACAGTATTTTTTTCATAACCATTCCTCCCATTGAGCGTATTCACAGCCTTATTATACTCTATCCGAGCGCATGTGAAAAGGATTTTATCTGTGTTTGTACTCCAGCTGTATCGTATCTGCGATCAAAGCGATGAATTCTGAATTGGTTGGCTTTCCCTTTCCGTTGCTCACCGTATAGCCGAAAAGTTCGTCGATCGTGTCCAGCTTTCCTCTGCTCCACGCCACTTCAATGGCATGGCGTATCGCCCTTTCCACCCGGCTGGATGTGGTCTTGTATTTCTTTGCCACCGTCGGATAAAGCACCTTGGTGATGGCATTCAGCACATCCATGTCCTCCACCGCCATGATGATAGCATCCCGCAGATAATGGTATCCCTTGATATGTGCCGGGATCCCGATCTCATGCAGCATATTGGTCACACGATTTTCCAGTCCGCTTTCCACAGCCGTTCCTCCCCCTTCTTCTGTTTTTTTCATCTGAGAGCGATAAAGTCTGCTGACACTTTTGATCCGATTCAACAGTACATCGTTGTCGAAAGGCTTCATGATATAATAATTTGCGCCGCGTTTGAAAGCATCCTCTGTGATATTCTCTTGTCCGACCGCAGTAAGTACTATAAAATTCGGGCGCTTTTTGACAGAAGCATCATTATTGATTTTTTCCATAACCGTGAGTCCATCCATTTTCGGCATAATCAAATCTAACAATACGACATCCGGTTGTTCATTTCGTATGATCTGACAAATTCCTTCTCCTGTTTTTGCTTTTCCAACAACATTCAGATTTTTGTCCGCGCTGATAATATTACCCAGCATATCCAGCAGGCGCTCATTATCATCTGCAATTGCCACGTTTAAATGCTCCATAGATCCTCCCTTCCCGCATCTAAGAACGCCACGTGGACATTATACGCTTTTCAAAAATCAGATTCAACATAAAATTGCCATTATTACCATTATTTTTTTCGACATTTTACATTTTTTTGTGCACCTTGTATACAATTTTGACGTTTTTCCGCAAAAACCATAAAAAACCTGCTTTTTACTTTTTTCGTCATTCGCAGGAATCCTGCCGGGGATCACACGAATATTTTGCAGGGATCAGACAAATTCCGTCTCGATCGTAAGCTCGATCTCATATTCCGGATAATATTCCGTAATATACGCCACAAACTCTTTTTCCAAAGTTTCCCAATCCTGGAGACGGTAGTCTACGATGAAATCACAGTAAAGTTTCCTCTCCTCCTCGCTCAAATAAACGGCATGGTAGCTCTTGACATGTTCTTTTGTTTTTATAAAAGAGCTGATCTTTTTCCGCAATTCTTTGCTTTCTGCATTGTCATTGTCCACCGCATAAATTCCGAACACCATGGTCACCTTATAGTCATGCATGATCCGAAGCTGCAGCTCGTGCAGGATATTATAGACTTCTCCCACCGTTTTTTTATGGTCAATCTCGACATTGACCGAGCCGGACCAGGCATCCGGACCATAATTATGTAACATCATGTCGATGGCATAGATCACGCCGTCGGTTTTTCGGATCTCCCGGTAGATTTTCATGGCCAGATCGTGTTCTCCCGGTTTTCCAATCAGATCTGACACCGTATCCACAAGGATGTCCAGCCCTGCTTTCAAGATCAGGAAAGATACCAGAATACCTGCATAGGCATCCACAGAAATATGGAACACCAGAAACAACAGGGACGAAGCCAGGGTGATGATGGACGCAAAACAGTCGTTTCTCCCGTCAACGCCCACACCCACCAAAACATTGGAATCTGCTTTTTTCCCCATTTTTATGGTATAGGTCCCTAACAAGAATTTTACGGCAGCAGATACTGCGACGATCACAATTGCGAGGACTGAAATTTTCAGTTCCCGGGGATGGAACACCAGCTTGACGGAACTGATCAGCATTTCAATCCCGGTCACCAGGATAGACACTGAAATGATCAGGCTGACCAGATATTCAATCCTGCCATATCCGAATGGATGCTTTTCATCCGGGTGTCTGCCTGCCAGCTTGGTTCCGACCAGCGCCAGCACCGCGGAAAGGCAATCTGCCGCATTGTTAACACCCTCGGAGACAATGGCGATGGATGAGGCCAGAAGACCGATCAGCACCTTGACCGTCGCCAGGATCAAATTGACAAAAATACCCAAGCCGGAGGTCATAACCATGATATCCTCCCGGCCATCCGGATTTTTCCGGAAAATTTTATAAATAAATTTCATAAGTGATTCCTTTCTTTTCTGCAAATATTTTGTATGAATGTTTATTGTTTAACACAGATCATACCATAATCTGCCTTTTTAATCTATGCTTTCTCAAGGTTTTTACTCCGTCTCTTTCAGCATGTCTTCTATGAAGATCCCGTAACCTTTTGTCGGATCATTGACAAACACATGGGTGACCGCACCAACCAGCTTTCCGTCCTGGAGGATCGGACTTCCGCTCATCCCCTGCACGATCCCGCCCGTTTCTTCCAGGAGCTCCGGATCCGTGACCCGGATCACAAATCCTTTGTTGACGTCTCTTTGATAGATATCGATCTCCAAAATCTCTATATCATAAAACTTTACCTCTCCGCCTGTGCTGCAGCGGATCTGGGCTTTCCCCTGTGTCACTTTGCTTCTGCTTCCGATTTTGACCGGTATTTGTTCTTCAAACAACCGATCCAGTTTTTCCAGAGTTCCATAGATGCCGATCTCCGTATTTTTTTCGATGGTTCCCAGCCGATTGTAGGAGTTGTATACGATAATCCCCTCCAGACTGCCGGGCTGCCCTTTTTCTCCCTTTATCACAGAACGGATCGACGTATCGTAGAGGCTTCCTTTTTCGATCTCCAGCAACAGATTGGTATCCATATCGTGAATACCGTGTCCCAACGCCCCGAACTTACTTCCTTTGGTCAAGTACGTAATCGTACCAAGACCTTGTGTATCATCCCTCACCCATATACCAAGTTTATACTCATCCCGTTCGGTGCGCACGGCATTCAGCCGTACTGAAAGCTTTTCTTCCTTCCGCTTCAGCTCCAGGATCACCTCTTTGCTGCGCAGTCCCTCCATCTCTTTGATCAGACTTTTCTTGTTTTCCACTTTCTCCCCGTTGATCTTTAAGATATAATCCCCCGGTCTGACAATGTTTCGGGCCGGATCATAGGTCTTTTTATCCGCTCCCACCAAGGATGCAGTGGACAGCACCATCACTCCGTCCGTTTTCAAATAAATACCGATGGGCATCCCGCCGAGAAGCACGGTATTTTCTTCCAGCTGCTCCGCTGTCACCTCCTGCTCCTTGACTTCCTCCATATGCCGGATCGCACCGCCCCAAAATACGCCTGCCACGATCACCAAAAGTGCAATGGCGATTCTTTGCTGCCAGTGTTTTTTCATCATAAAAGTCCTCTTTTCCGTCGTCTTCGTATGTTTTAAAACGGAACATATGACAAAACGACTGTTCCGTTTCAAACAGTCGTTTTATTATGTGGACTTTTTTCGATTTTCACACCCGTATTCTTTTTCACGCTTTGCCAAATCTTTCATTTTTATTTTTCGCATTTTGCCAGATCTTTCATCTCCCGGGCACTTTCCAAAATGCGGTCCGTGATATTGTCGCCGCCCAGAAGTCTCGCCAATTCGCGGACAGAACCTTCCTGATCCAGCCTTTTGATCTCCGTCACCGTTCTGGCATCTGCCACACTTTTTTCGATGAGATAATGGTGATCTGCCATGGCTGCGATCTGCGGCAAATGTGTAATGCAGATGACCTGCCGGTTCTTCCCGATGATATGCATCTGCTTCGCCACTTTTGCTGCCGTGATCCCGCTGATCCCGGTATCGATCTCGTCAAAGATCAAGGTCGGCGTATCTTCCCGGTCTGCCATGACCGCTTTGATGGCCAGCATGATCCTGGAAAGCTCTCCTCCGGAAGCCACCTGCCCCAGCGGTTTCAGCTTTTCTCCCGGATTGGTAGAGATCATAAACTCTGCCTCATCCACACCGTTGGCGCTGTAATGCTCCTTTTTCGTCAATTCCATATCAAACCGGACATCCAAAAAATTGAGTTCCAACAGACCCGCATAAATCTTCTTGACCAGTTCTTCTTTTTTCTTTTCCCGGACGGCGCTCAGCTTTTCAGAAAGACTCTTTAACTCTGCCTCTGCCTGTCGGATCTTCGTCTCCAGCTGTTCCATATACTCCTGATAATTTTGAAGCTCTGCCAGCTTTTCGCTCTGGTTTTCGCCATATGCCAAAATCTCTGAAACCGAATTGCCGTACTTTGCCTTCAGACGATTGATCTCATTGAGCCGATCCTCGATCTCCCGAAATTCTTCTTCCGAAAACTCAAAGCTTTTTCCGTATTCTGACAATTCCCGGTTAAAATCATTCAAAAGCCCGTCTATCTCTTCCAGCTGTCCGCACAATTCTGCGCCTCTTTCTTCATAATCTGCCACATCCTGGAGCGCACGGATGGCACGGCTCAAAGCATCACTGGCATCTGCGCCGTCTCCGCCTCCCGTATAATGATAGGCTTCCGCAATGGATTCTGTCAGTTTCCGGCTGTCCGACATTCTTCTGTACTGCTCTTCCAGTTCTTCGTCTTCTCCCGGCCGCAGATCCGCCTTTTCGATCTCATCGATCTCAAACGCAAGAAAATCCATCTCTTTCTGTCGGCTCTTTTCATCCATGGAAGCATTTTCCAGTTTTTCGTACAGCTCCCGATAACTCTGATAAGCCGTTTTCACCTGTTCTTTCAGGCCGGCGATCTCTTTTCCGCCGTAGGCATCCAAAATCGCCAAATGATTTTTCCGGTGCAGCAAGGTCTGATGTTCATGCTGACCATGGATATCCAAAAGGATGCTTGCCACATCCTTCAGTGTCCCCATACTGACCGTTTCTCCGTTGATCCGGCTGACACTTCTTCCGTCCGTCAGCTTCCGGCTCAAAAGGACACAGCCATCCTCCAAAAGAATGTCCATTTCTTTTAATTTTCGGATACATTCCGGCTCCTCGGGACAAAAGGTCAGCTCCACCAAGCCGTAGTCTGCGCCTTCGCGCATCATATCCTTCGTATATTTTCCGCCCAAAGCCAGACCGACAGATCCCAGTATGATCGACTTTCCGGCACCGGTTTCTCCGGTCAGGATGTTTAACCCTTTATCGAAAGCGATATCCAGTTCCCGGATCAAAGCCAGGTTTTTCACGTGTAAATTTTGCAGCATTCTTATTTCCTCTTATTCATTTACGATCTTTCGGATTTTATCCATGACAAGGATCGTATCGTCCACGGTCCGGATGGCACACATGATCGTATCGTCTCCGGCGATACAGCCCACCACTTCCGGCCATTTCATATTGTCCACAGCCGCCGCCACTGCCATGGCCATTCCGGAAACGGTTTTGATCACCAGGATATTCTGTGCCATATCCATGGATGTAAACCCTTCCTGCAGCACTCTTGTGTATTTTTCGTTGATCGCATTTCCCTCCGGCATCAGAACCACGTATTTCTGTTTGCCGCTTTCTGTCTGTACTTTTGTCAGCTTCAGATCCCGGATATCTCTGGAAACCGTAGCCTGTGTAACCTTGAAGCCCTCCTTTTTCAGCAGTTCCGCCAGTTCTTCCTGCGTCTCCACGTCGTATTGGCTGATCAATTCCACAATTTTTGCATGACGACTGACCTTCATAAGCTTAATTTCCTTTCATCTTTCTGCACATTGTCCGCATAAAACTCTCTTTATTTAACTTCAGGAATACAACGGATTCTCCCGTCTTTTTGATCCGGATCCGGTCACCGGTAACCAGAGGGATACATTCCTTTGCATCAAATGACACCGAAGCCTGCTCTACTCCTTTGTGCCGCGGCTCTCCGATTTCAATCTCGATGAGATTTTCCGCAGAAAGCACGATGCTCTTTGTATTTAAGGAATGGGAGCAGATCGGCGTGATCACCAGAATATCTGCACTGGGCTCCAAAATCGGCCCGCCTGCAGAAAGGTTGTACCCGGTAGATCCCGTTGGCGTGGAAATGATCACTCCGTCCCCGATATAAGTGTTTAATAATTCTCCATTTACATATACATTAAAATCCACTACCCGCAGACCGTTTTCCCGCATAGTCACAATATCATTCATGGCCGTTTTCGGGCTTTCTCCGTTGATGCTTCCCTGGATCATGGTACGGATCTCCATGTAATATTCATCATCCAAAAGCTTCTGCAGGCTTTCTTCGATATTGTCTATTTCCACCTCTGCCATATAGCCCAGGGTCCCCATATTGATTCCCAGAATCGGAATGTTGTATCCCCGGAGCTCTCTGGCCGCCTGTGTCATCGTCCCGTCTCCTCCCAGCACGATGGCACAATCTGCTTTGTCCGGCACTGTTCCCGGCTTGATATGCCATTGTTCATCTACACTGGCCACCGTACACTTGCCGCCGTGCTTCTCCACGTAATCGATAATGCGGTTCGTGATCTCTAAATTTACATCTTTCGTCTCATTCGGAATAATATAAAACGTATCCATGGTTCCTCCTTTATGACAGTGCCGCAAAAGCGCTGTCTGTGACAGATTCCAGCTTGTCTGTCAAAATTCTGCCTTCATTCCCGTCCGTTTTTTTGAGATGGATCAGATATTCAATGTTTCCCTCCGGCCCTTTGATCGGGGAAAACTCGATATTTAAAATATCAAAGCCGATCGACCCGGCGTATTCCGCAACCTTTTGGATCACTTCCACATGCGTGCTTTTTTCTCTGACCACGCCCTTTTTTCCGACCTTTTCTCTTCCCGCTTCAAACTGAGGCTTGATCAACGCCACGATCTCACCTTCCGGTGTCAGATAATTTCGGATCGGAAGCAGCACCTTGGTCAGGGAAATAAATGAAACATCAATGGAAGAAAAATCAATGGGCTCTCCCAGATCCTCCGGTGTCACGTAGCGGATGTTGGTCTTTTCCATGCAGACCACCCGCTCATCCTGCCGGAGCTTCCAATCCAGCTGTCCCCGCCCCACATCGATGGCAAAAACCTTGACCGCACCGTTTTGCAGCATACAATCCGTAAAACCGCCGGTGGAAGATCCCACATCGGTGCAAACCTTTCCTTCCACTGTCACGTCGAAATTCTGCAAAGCCTTTTCCAGCTTCAGTCCGCCGCGGCTCACATAGGGAAGGGTATGCCCGTGCACTTCGATCTTTGCCGTCTCCGGAAACGTCGTTCCTGCTTTATCTTCCCGCTCTCCGTCCACAAACACATTGCCGGACATGATGATGGCTTTCGCCTTTTCCCGGGAAGTGGCCAATCCTTTTTTTACCAATAAAACGTCCAATCGTTCTTTCATATTTTCTCCAATACCTGCTGTTTCATTTTCTTCTGTCTCACTCAGCTCTCAGTTGTTTCTTATTCTGTCTCCAGACAAAGATACGTCGTCAGGATCTGCTTTGTGATCGTATCCGGATCCAGGCCGGTTTCTTTTCGCAGCACTTCCACATTGCCATGCTCGATATATTCATCCGGAAGTCCGATGTTCAGCACATGAAGCGGAAGCCGCCGCTTCTGCACCTGGCAGAGCACCTGCTCTCCAAAACCACCGGTCAATACACCCTCTTCTATGGTCACCAGCAGCCGATGATCCTTCGCCGCCTCTTCCAGCATATCACAATCCAAAGGCTTCAGAAAACGGGCATTGATCAGCGAACAATGATAACCCGTATCCTTCAGAAGACCTCGTACTTTTTCTGCCGTTTCCGACATATGACCCACGAACAGAATGGCAATGTCGCTTTCTTCATAGATCCACTCACTGCGTCCGTAAACCACCGGCGCCCGAAAAGCTTCTAAGCCCTCATAAGCCGCTCCCCTTGGGTAACGCATGGCGACAGGTCCTTCAAACTCTACCAGATAACGCACCATATCCGCCATCTCCCAACGGTTCTTCGGCGCGATCACCGTCATGTTGGGGATCATGCTGAGAAACGCAATATCAAACAATCCCTGGTGGGTCTCCCCATCGCTTCCTACCAATCCTGCACGGTCCACTGCGATCTTCACCGGAAGATTCTGAAGACAGACGTCGTGTATCGTCTGGTCGAAGGCCCGCTGCAAAAAGGAAGAATATACAGCCACCACCGGCTTTAAGCCTCCAGCTGCCAATCCCGCCGCAAAGGTTAGCGCGTGCTCCTCAGCAATCCCCACGTCAAAAAACCGCTCCGGGAACCTTTTGGAAAAAGGTGTCAGACCGGTGCCGTCCGACATGGCCGCCGTGACCGTCACCAGTTTGGGATCCTTTCCGCCCAGATCGTAAATGACCTTTGAAAAAATATCCGTGTATGTATCTGCTCTTTTTTCCTCTGTTTTTTTGCCTGTATCCACATCAAAGGGACCGATGCCGTGGAACCCGGAAGGATTTTTTTCCGCCGGCTCATACCCTCTTCCTTTTTGTGTTACCACATGCACCAGTACTGCATGCCGGATCCGCTGTGCTTCTTTAAACACCTTCAGCATGGCCGGGATATCGTGTCCGTCCACCGGTCCCAGATAAGTGATGCCCATGTCTTCAAAAAACATGCCCGGCACCATCAGCTGTTTGACCGCATTTTTGGCATTTTTCACCCGCTGTGCGATGACTTCGCCCACCACCGGCACCCGGCGCAGGCTGTCCTCCACGCCCTTTTTGAAGCCGGTATACGCCTCTGCGGTACGGATCCCGCTTAAATACCGGGAAACGCCGCCCACGTTTCGGGAAATGGACATATTATTATCGTTCAGCACGATCATAAAATTGCTTTTCAGCTGAGCTGCATTGTTCAACGCTTCATAAGCCATGCCGCCTGTGAGGGAACCATCCCCGATAACAGAGACCACCCGGTAATGCTCCTTCTGGATCTCCCTCGCCTGCACGTAGCCAAGCCCTGCCGATATAGACGTAGAACTGTGGCCGGTGTCAAAGGCATCGCAGGCACTTTCCTTCCGCTTCGGGAACCCGCTCATGCCGCCGTATTTCCGCAGATCGTCAAAGCCGTCCCTTCTGCCTGTCAGCAGCTTGTGGGTATAAGACTGATGCCCCACATCCCAGATGATCTTGTCTTTCGGAAGATCCAAAGACAAATGCAGCGCCATGGTCAGCTCCACCACGCCCAGGTTGGAGGCCAGATGCCCGCCTGTATGACTGATCTTCTCCACCAGAAAGTGCCGGATCTCTTCCGGGATCTGCCGCAGCTCTTCCGGTGTCAGTGTTTTAATATCGTTTGCTTTTTGTATCTTATCTAAAACCATTTTCTATCCTTAAAAGGTCCGGTAGACCAATTTATTCAAAAGCTCTTCTAAATATGGATTTTCACCCTGTGCCGCTTTCAGCTCCCGGATGGCCCGGGCAGAGATCTCTTCCACCGCCTCTTCGGCCTCTTCCAGACCTTTCCACGTCACATAAGTCGTCTTTTCATTTTTTTCGTCGCTGAAGACCGGCTTGCCCAGCTCCTCCCGGGTGCTGGTCACATCCAAAATATCATCTCGGATCTGGAAAGCCATTCCCACCAGGCCTGCCACCCGCTCCATCCGCTTTACTTCCGCTTCCGGCGCCTCTGCCAGCACTGCTCCGATCATCATGGCCGCCTCGATCAGCGCTCCTGTTTTTAACCGATAGATAAAATCCAGGGTCTCTCCGGAAATCTTCCTGCCGGTTTCCTTCACATCCACCACCTGGCCGCCGATCATGCCGTAAATCCCGGCCTTTCGTCCAAGGATCTGCAGCGCCCTTCCGATCAAAAGGCTGCGCTCCGGAAAACGTTCAAAGGCCGTAAAGGCCGTCTCAAAGGCATAGTTTAACAGTGCGTCGCCTGCCAGGATCCCCATATCCTCTCCGAACACGATATGGGTCGTTTTTCTGCCCCGGCGGTATTCGTCGTCATCCATGGCCGGAAGGTCATCGTGCACCAACGAATAGGTGTGGATCATCTCAATGGCCGCCATAAAGGGCTCTGCCAACTCCGGATCTCCGCCGTAAAGTGCGCAGGTCTCCTGCATCAGCATTGGTCGCAGCCGCTTTCCGCCTGCCATCAGGCTGTACTCCATGGCATCTGCGATCACCTGCTGCTCCTCCATATCCTCCGGCAGATAACTCTGAAGAAGTTCTTCTATTTTTTCCACTTTTTTCTGATATTCTTCTTTAAAAGGCATGGCTTTCTCCATATTCATCCAGAATCTGTACCTGTTTTTCCACCGTATCGATCTTGGAACTGCATTTCTTCAAAAGCTCCATTCCCCGCTGGTACAGAGAAAAAGATGCTTCCAAAGAATTGTCATCCTGTTCCAAATGTCGGATGATCTCCTCCAATGAGGCAAACAGAATCTCCAGACTTTCTTCCTCAGTGTTCTGAGTGTTCTGAGTTTCCTGGGAATTCCGGTTTTCCTGAATTTCCTGCATCTCCTGCATTTCTGCCGCTTCGCTCATGACCGGCCTCCTTTATAATCTCTGCAATTTCCGCTTTTATCATACCATCTGTCATGTAAATCTCGATTTTTTCGCCCACTCGGACCGTGTCCACCGAGCGGATCTGCCGCCCCTTTGTATCCTGCACGTAGGAAAAACCTTTTTCCAGCTTGTCCAAAGGCGAAAGGCCTTTCATCTTTTCAATCAAGATCTGCAGCCGGTGTCGGTTGTCCTTCTGCTTTGTCTCCATCAGCATCCGCAGCTTTTCCTCCAGATCTGCCAGATACTGCCGCTTTTCATTGAGCTGCTGCCTGGGGTGGAGATACTGCAGCTTCATCCGGCTCTGCTCCAGGCGATTCCGCCACAGGGTCAGCGGGAACTCCATCTGCCGGTCCAACGCCATCCGATACTCCTGCAGCCGCTTCTGAACCTCGCGGAACTCCGGTACCGCCAGCTCCGCTGCTGCCGACGGGGTCGGTGCCCGCAGATCTGCCACGTAATCCGCAATGGTGGTATCCGTCTCGTGTCCCACCGCCGAGATCACCGGCACCTTGCAGTCAAAAATGGCTCTTGCCACCTCTTCTTCATTAAAAGCCCACAGATCTTCGATGGATCCGCCCCCTCGTCCGACGATCAAAAGATCTGCCCGCTCCTCCAGCATACGGATTCCGCGCACGATACTGGGTACCGCATCTCGTCCCTGCACTTGTGCCGGGTACAAGATCAGCTGGATATATGGATTCCGCCGCCTGGCGATCTGGATAATATCCCGGACAGCCGCCCCGCTCTTTGCCGTCACGATCCCGATCCGTTTCGGATAAAAAGGGATCGGACGCTTGTACTCCGGCGAAAACATACCCATTTCCTCCAGATCCCGCTTCAGCTGCTCAAACCGTTCATATAAAAGCCCCGCTCCGTCCAGATGGATCTCCCGGGCGTACAGCTGGTATTTTCCGTCCCGCTCATAGACGCTTACGCTTCCCAGGACGATCACCTGCTGCCCTTCCTGCATACGAAAAGAAAGCCCCGACCTGGATCCCGCAAACATCACGCAGGCAATTGTACCGGACTCATCTTTTAACGAAAAATAAATATGACCGGAGGGGTGGTACTTACAGTTGGACACCTCTCCTTTTACATAAATACGACCTAACATATAGTCCTGGGCAAACATGTTCTTGATGTAAGAATTGACCTGCCGGACCGTATAGACATTTTTACTTAACAAACTTTGAAAGCACCCCGTTCACGAAGGAAGGCCCGTCCTCACCGCTGAATTTATGCGCCAGCTTCACCGCCTCGTTGATCGCCACGCCGGAGGGGATATCGTCATCCCACAAGATCTCATAGACCGCCAGCCGAAGCAGTGTCAGATCCACCTTGTTCATGCGGTTGGTTTTCCATCCGGTGGTTTTCTCGTTCAACAGCTGATCAATCTCCGGGATCTTTTCCATGATCGCCCGGCACTTGGTGCGGATATACTCCAGATCCGACTCTTCCTCGTCTCCAAGCTCCTCAAAATACAGACGCATATGCTCCGGCATATCCTCTGCATCGTTAAATTCTATTTGAAACAACATTTTAAAAATATGTTCTCTAAGTTTTGATCTGACCATAATGGCTCCTTTTATTACTTTCTTATCCCATCCTTTTTGAGATCCTCAAAGCGCGAAAGCACTCTTTTCTATCGCAAAATAGAGGATGTCACAGGACACCCTCTATTATACTACACTCTGTCTGTCTTTTGCAATGAAAAGCTTATGCTTCTCCCTCCATCACAACACCTGCTATCTTGATGTTTACATCTGCCACTTCCAGACCTGTCATATTTTCTACGGCACTCTTTACCTTTTCCTGTACCTTCTTGGAAACCTCTACAATACTGTAGTCTGATTTTATATTCAACGCAAGAGATACTGTCACGATGCCTTCCAGGACGTCCACTTTTACGCCTTTGGAAAGGTTTTTCATGCCGAGCATGCTGATCAGCTCATTCTTGATGTTTCCTGCCATAGACGCCACGCCTTCTACTTCTGTAGCGGCCAGGGCAGCGATAATGGCAACCACCTCATCCGCGATCTTTACTTCGCCGATATTGGGATCGTTCTGTATCGTATACGTACTTCTCTCGTCTTTCGCCATGTCATAAACCTCCTGTTGGTTTTCTCTTTGTTCTATTATAGCAAATCCAGTTTTAATTGCAACGCTTAATTTTCCCGTCCAAACTCCGCCAGCATCAGTCCTTCGTTCCGCTCCTGCGTCATCCGTATGCTCCACTCATGCACAAACAAAAGCAGCGGACGGTCTTTGAGATCCTTGATCTTTTTCATGTCAGAAGTACCGGAGATCTTGCTCATATCCACGTCCTCGTTCTCGATCCAGCGGATATACTCATAAGGCAGGTTTTCCATGCGGATCTCCACATTGTACTCGTTGTTCAGGCGATATTTCAGCACATCAAACTGCAACACGCCGACCACGCCGACGATGATCTCTTCCATACCGGTGTTGTATTCCTGGAAGATCTGGATCGCACCCTCCTGGGCGATCTGACTGATTCCTTTGATAAACTGTTTCCGCTTCATGGTATCCACCTGGCGCACCCGGGCGAAATGCTCCGGCGCAAAGGTCGGGATCCCTTCGTAGCAGAACCGTTCCTTGGCTGCTGTCAGCGTATCTCCGATGGAAAAAATGCCCGGATCAAACACGCCGATGATGTCGCCGCCATAGGCTTTGTCGATGATCTTCCGCTCGCTGGCCATCAGCTGCTGGGGCTGAGAAAGACGTACTTCCTTTTTCCCCTGCATGTGATACACATTCATTCCCGCCTGGAACTCTCCGGAACAGATCCGCATAAACGCGATACGATCCCGGTGGGCTTTGTTCATATTTGCCTGGATCTTAAAGACAAAGGCCGAAAATTCCGGTTCTTTCATGGGATCGATCTCGCCCTTGTCCGACATTCTGGGCAGCGGAGACGTGGTCATTTCCAGGAAATGCTGCAAAAAGGTCTCCACGCCGAAATTGGTCAGAGCCGAGCCGAAGAACACCGGAGACAGTTCTCCTGCGCTGACCAGCTCCTGGTCAAACTCTGCGGCCGCTCCGTCGATGAGCTCGATTTCTTCCTCCAAAAGCGCCTGCTCGTCCTCGTTGATATAATCGTGTACCGACGGGTCGTCGATCCCCACCGTCTGTACCTGTCCCTGCTTGGTTCCCTTCTGGGTATCGGAGAACAGTTCGATCTCCCGTTTTCTCCGATCGTAAACGCCCTTGAAGGCCTTACCGGAACCGATGGGCCAGTTGATGGGGCAAGTGGCGATCCCCAGCTCCTTTTCGATATCGTCCAGAAGCTCAAAGGTATCTCTGGCCTCCCGGTCCATCTTGTTGATAAAAGTGAAGATCGGAATGTGCCGCATGACACAGACCTTAAACAGCTTTCTGGTCTGAGCCTCCACACCCTTGGACGCATCAATGACCATCACCGCGGAATCTGCCGCCATCAAAGTACGGTAGGTATCCTCGGAGAAATCCTGATGTCCCGGCGTATCCAGAATATTGATGCAATATCCGTCGTATTCAAACTGCAATACGGAGGATGTCACGGAAATACCTCTCTCCTTTTCGATCTCCATCCAATCGGAGACCGCATGCTTTGCCGTCGCCTTTCCCTTTACGCTTCCCGCCTGGTTGATGGCACCTCCGTAC
>CAKRWZ010000020.1 GCA_934418295.1 uncultured Mediterraneibacter sp. | reverse complement strand
CTTGCCAAACTGATGCTTTCCAACGCCAATTTTCTAATCCTGGACGAGCCCACCAACCATTTGGACATCCAGTCGAAGGAAATCCTGGAAAACGCCATCAACAAATATACCGGTACCGTACTTTATGTCTCTCACGACCGGTATTTTATCAACCAGACTGCATCCCGCATTCTGGAGCTTACGAACCACACATTTATCAATTATATCGGGAACTACGATTATTATCTGGAAAAGAAGGATCTGCTTTCTGCCGTCACGGCGGAAAATGCAAAAAAATCCGCAGAATCTTTTCTTCGTACACAGGACAACGAAAACAACTCCATTGCCATTTCTTCCCCGGCCGCGGCAGATACCGCCTCCAAGCTGGACTGGCAGGAGCAAAAAGAACTGCAGGCACAAAAACGCCGTCAGCAAAATGCTTTAAAAAAGACGGAAGAACGCATTGCCGAATTGGAACAGCGTTGTGCAGAGATCGATGAAGAAATGACAAAGGAAGAGATCTATACCAATTCCGTCAAATGCCAGGAACTGGCTTCTGAAAAAGCCGGGCATGAAAAAGAGCTGGAAGAGCTCTACGAAACCTGGGCCGAATTGGCAGAATAAAAGCAAACCCCAAAGTGCAATATTTTGTATTGCATTTCGGGGTTTTCCTTTTGTTTTATACCAGATTTACCATTTTTCTATTTTAGGCATCCGCATACCCGCAGCTCTTGCAGATAAAAGGGTTTCCTTACAGGCGGGTCGCGATCGCTTTGATGAAGTTCTCGCTGTTCAGCACCACCGGATTTTCAATGGTCGTCATCAGCGCAAGATCCTTCGTCATCTCTCCTGCTTCGATCGTATCGATGGTTGCTTTTTCCAGGCGGTCAGCAAATTCCATCAACTCTTTGTTTCCGTCCATCTCACCGCGTTTTCTGAGTGCTCCTGTCCACGCAAAAATAGTAGCAACTGAATTGGTAGACGTTTCCTCGCCCTTTAGGTGCTTATAGTAATGGCGCTGTACCGTTCCATGCGCTGCCTCATACTCATAATAGCCTTCCGGAGAAACCAAGACAGAGGTCATCATTGCAAGAGAACCAAATGCGGAGGAGATCATATCACTCATCACGTCTCCGTCGTAGTTTTTGCATGCCCAGATGAATCCGCCTTCTGATTTCATGACACGGGCAACCGCATCATCGATCAGGGTATAGAAGTATTCGATTCCGGCCTCTTCAAACTTCTCTGCATATTCTGCATCGTAGATTTCCTGGAAAATATCTTTAAAGGTGTGGTCGTATTTTTTAGAAATCGTATCTTTCGTTGCAAACCAAAGATCCTGTTTCAGATCCAGCGCATAATTGAAGCAGCTTCTTGCAAAACTTTCAATAGATGCGTTTACATTGTGGATGCCCTGGGCGATCCCCGGTCCGTTATACACGTGTACCAGTTCTCTGGTCTCCTGTCCGTCTTCCGCAGTATAGACCAGTTCTACCTTTCCCGGTCCCGGAATTTTCATCTCTGTGTTTTTATAAACATCGCCGTAGGCATGTCTTGCAATGGTGATCGGCTTTTTCCAGGTTTTTACGTTCGGCTCGATTCCCTTTACAACAATCGGTGTACGGAATACCGTTCCGTCCAGGATGGCACGGATGGTTCCGTTGGGGCTTTTCCACATTTCTTTGAGGTTGTACTCATCCATTCTGGCTGCATTCGGTGTGATCGTCGCACATTTTACCGCTACTTTATACTTCTTTGTCGCATTTGCGGAATCTACCGTAACCTGGTCGTTTGTCTCATTTCGATATTCCAGGCCAAGATCATAGTATTCTGTCTTTAAATCGATATATGGTTCCAAAAGATAATCTTTGATCATCTTCCAGAGAATTCTGGTCATTTCATCTCCGTCCATCTCCACGATCGGTGTTGTCATTTTAATTTTGCTCATCAGCCTTCCTCCTATTTCTGTTACTGATTCTGTCTTGTTACTGACTCTGTCTCGTTATTGATTCCGACAGGTTTTCCCTGTCGGTGTGATCATACAATTTTTAAATTTTCCATCACATGGATAATATGTTCGTTTGCCAGCTGTTCCGCCAGATCCGGATCTCGCTCGCGGATGGCACGAAGGATCATCTTGTGCTCCCGAATGGATTTCCGCGCCCTTTCTCCCGAAATGATCGAGAGCTTTCTGGCGTTCTGGACGTATTTGTGGAAATCTGTCAATGTATGCTTCAAGATCCTGCTGCCGCAGGCCTCGTAAAGCACTGCATGGAACTGGCCGTCCAGCTCCGTGATCTGCTCTGCATTGATGGTGTTCTCCCGCTTACTGTGAAATTCCGCCAACAAAATGATTTCATCCAGACGATCCAGCTGCTCTTCCGTGATCCGCTCTGCTGCCCATCTGGCACAGAGTCCTTCCAAAAGAGAACGCATCCGATAAATATCCTTTACATCCTCTCCGGTAATGCCGCTTACATAAGCTCCTTTGTTGGGAATGATCGTCACCAGACCTTCCAGCTCCAGCTGTCTTAAAGCTTCTCTGACCGGTGTCCTGCTGACTCCCAACTCTTTGCCGATGGTATTTTCTCTTAATTCTTCCTGCTCGGCATATTTGCCTGTCAAAATATTATCTCTCAGCTTTTGAAACACTTTCGAGCTTAATGAATGATCCTGATATTCTTCCACAGCCTTTTCCTCCGTCCGGACAGTACACAGCCTGCCGCAGTTTTTGTCTGCCTATTTGTCTGCAGCACTTGGGTGCTCCAGATTCAACCGACTACATATCTCATTTATTTTCTCAATTAACTCTTCATCTGTCAATACCGTCACACGGCCTTCATCATATTCTTTATCTACCCAGATCTTCAACTCCTGTACCAGAACGGATTCCTTCGTGTAAGCTTTGCCTGCCGACAGCCGGAAATAGGAATTCAGCCAGTGGGCGATGCCTGCGATACCGGAAGTATTGGAAACAGAAACCAACGGTGGTCTGTCCAAAAATTTGGCCGTATCGAACACATTGTAGATCTCTTCATTTTTCAGAAGTCCGTCGGCGTGGATACCGGCGCGGGTCACATTAAAGTTTTTCCCTACAAACGGGGTTCTCACCGGAATGTGGTAACCGATTTCTTTTTCATAATACTCTGCCAGTTCTGTGATCACAGTGGTGTCCATGCCATCCAATGTGCCTCTTAGCTGTGCATATTCAAATACCATTGCCTCCAGCGGTGTATTTCCGGTACGTTCTCCGATACCAAACAGAGAACAGTTTACGCCGCTGGCTCCGTAGAGCCATGCTGTCGAGGAATTGTTGACTGCCTTGTAGAAATCGTTGTGTCCATGGAATTCGATCAATTCACTCGGAACACCTGCATGGGTCATCAGACCGTAAATGATTCCCGGAATGGAACGCGGGATAACGGCACCCGGATAGTTCACTCCATATCCCATCGTATCACACACACGGATCTTGATCGGAATCTGATACTCTTCCATCAGTTTCATCAATTCCAAACAGAACGGAATAACAAAACCGTAAATATCCGAACGTGTGATATCTTCCAGATGGCATCGCGGCCGCACACCGGTCTCCAGGCATTCTCTGATCACAGAAAGATAATGCTGCATTGCCTCCCTACGCGTCATTTTCAGTTTATAGAAAATATGATAATCGGAACAGCTGACCAAAATACCGGTCTCCACCAGCCCGATTTCTTTTACCAGTTCAAAATCCTTTTTGCTTGCACGGATCCAGCTGGTGATCTCCGGGAATTCATATCCCAGCTCCATACATTTATACACGGCATCCCGGTCTTTTTTGCTGTACAGGAAAAACTCTGACTGTCTGATTTTTCCTTTCGGTCCGCCCAATCTATGCAGATACTTATAAATATCTACGATCTGCTGTGTCGTATACGGCGCTCTGGACTGCTGGCCATCCCGGAAAGTCGTATCTGTGATCCAGATCTCATCCGGCATGTGATGCGGTACGATTCTGTCATTAAATGCAATTTTCGGTATTTCATCATAATGAAAAAGATTTCGAAAAACATTTGGCGTATCCACATCTACCAACGGATACATGTGTTCTTCCAGCTCCAACAAATTTGTCTGCCGATTCAGATATACTTTACGATCTTCCATAAAGCGCCCCTCTCTCTTTTAATATATAACTTCATCTCGTTTTAAAACCATCACTTGCTCCTCCACTTCACAGAAGCACAGTGTTGATTTTGTATAATTGTATACAATTATACAAATCTTGTCAATGCCTTTATCAAAAAAACCGCAGATTTCCTCTGCGGTTTTCATCGGAAAGCTGTTTCTCCCACAAACAGTTTTCTTTTATCTTCTCTTTTTTTCAAACTTTTCCTTTGTGTGCAGAACCCGGAGAAGTTCTTCCCTTCTTTCGTCCAGACTTTCCCCGGTCTCCACATAATCCAGACTGGCTGCTGCAGACCTCAGAAATTGATCTGTCACATCTTCCCGGTGAGCTCTCACAAATTCTGCCTGTTCCCGGTAGCCTTTTAATTCCAAAAACTGTAAAATCAAATAGGTATCTACATTCAGCATGTTACACCCTTCTCAGTTCCGGTCGGAAACCATTTTCCTCCAAAACTTTCATGATCCTGTTTTTATGTTCCGTCCCAAAGGCTTCCATGGTAATACGCAATTCCACTGCTGCATTTCGATTGGTCGTCACAAACTGGTTATGCTCCAGCTCGATGATATTACCCTGAGCCTCCGCAACGACACTGGCCACCTTCGCCAGCTCGCCCGGTTTATCCGGAAGAAGTACCGAAACGGAGAAGATACGGTCTCTCTGCCGCAGTCCCATCTGAACAATGGTTGACATCGTAATGACATCCATATTTCCGCCGCTCATAATGCAGACGATCTTTTTCTTTTTGCAATCCAGATGTTTTAAAGCTGCCACCGACAAAAGTCCGGAATTTTCCACGACCATCTTATGATTTTCCACCATATCCAGGAATGCGCCGATCAGCTCATCATCGTCCACCAAAATGATCTGATCCACATTTTCTTTCACATAAGGAAGATTTTGCACACCGACCGCTTTTACCGCCGTACCGTCTGCGATGGTATTTGCCGTAGGAAGAGCTACCACTTCTCCCGCTTCCAGTGCTGCCGTCATACTTGCCGCGCCGGAAGGCTCTACCCCGATCACTTTGATCTTTGGATTCAACATTTTCGCCAGCGTAGATACACCGGTGATCAAGCCGCCCCCTCCGATGGGTGCCAGAATATAATCCACCGTCGGAAGTTCCTTGATAATCTCCATGGTGATCGTTCCCTGTCCGGTGGCCACATCCAGATCGTCAAAAGGATGTACAAAGGTATAACCTTTTTCTTCCGCCAATTCATATGCATAGGCGCACGCCTCATCATAGCCGTCCCCGTAGAGAACGACCTCTGCGCCGTATCCCTTGGTCCGGTTGACCTTGATCAAAGGAGTGGTAGTCGGCATGACGATGGTCGCATGACATCCATATTCTTTCGCCGCATACGCCACGCCCTGGGCATGGTTTCCTGCAGATGCCGTGATCAATCCTTTTTCCCGCTCTTCCGGCGACAGGGTGCTGATCTTATAATAAGCGCCCCGCAATTTATAAGCTCCGGTGTGCTGCATATTTTCCGGCTTCAGCCAGATCTTCCCGCCGGTCTGATTGCTGTAATAATCACTGTAGATCAGCGGTGTCGGTTTTGTCACTTTTTGTACGATTTCCGTTGCTTCTTCAAATTTTTCCAATGTCAGCATAGTCTCCGTCGCTTCCTCCTTTTCTGCTACATACATTTATTTCCGATATTCCTACGGCAGCAAGGAATTATCTATCTTGTTATTTTGTTCTTTTCTTGCTGTCGATTTATTCTTCTATATTTTCTTCCGGTTCCACAACGTCCGCTTCTTCCGTCGTTTCTCCTGCTGCTTCTCCCGCCGGAGCCTCCTGCTCAAACAATGCTCTCACGAACTCATCCGCCCGGAACTTCTGCAGATCGTCGATCCGCTCGCCGACCCCGATATATTTCACCGGGATCTGCAGCTCCGACTGGATCGCCACGGCGATCCCGCCTTTTGCGGTTCCGTCCATTTTGGTAAGGACCACGCCTGTGACTTCCGCCGCTTCATTAAATTCTTTCGCCTGTGCCAAGGCATTCTGTCCCGTAGTCGCATCTACCACGACCAGAGTTTCCCTGTAAGCTTCCGGATATTCCCGGTCAATGATCCGGTTCATTTTCTTCAGCTCTTCCATCAGATTCTTTTTATTATGAAGTCTGCCCGCCGTATCACAAAGCAATACATCCACGTGTCTCGCTTTTGCCGCTGCCACCGCATCATAGATAATGGAAGCCGGATCCGCCCCCTCCTGGGCACCGATCATTTCGACTCCGGCGCGGTTTGACCATTCACGCAGCTGCTCTCCTGCCGCTGCACGGAAGGTATCCGCTGCCGCCAGCATTACTTTTTTGCCTTCTGCTTTTAACATAGAAGCCAATTTTCCGATGGTGGTCGTTTTTCCGACTCCGTTTACACCGATCACAAACACCACGGAAGCCTGTTCCTCAAATTTGTAATCCGCGTCGGTCGTCTCCATCTGTTCCCGGATGCTTTCGATCAAAAGTTCCTTACATTCTGCCGGTTTCTTAATATGTTGTTCTTTTACTTTTTCCTTTAAATTCTCCAGAATCTCATCCGTTGTCCGCACGCCCAGATCCCCCATGATTAAAAGTTCTTCCAGCTCCTCATAGAACTCGTCATCGATCTGGGAAAATCCGTTGAACAAACTGTCCATCCCGGACATGATATGGTCTCTCGTCTTTGCCAGTCCCGAAAAAAGACGGCGTAAAAGGCCTTTATTTTCTGCCATTTTTCTGTTCCTCCTATTTGTCCAGTTCATCTTCCAAAAGATCCACGGAAACCTGTGTGGACACTCCTTTTTCCTGCATGGTGATCCCATACAGACGATCCGCTGCCGCCATGGTCCCCCGTCGGTGGGTGATCACGATAAACTGCGTATTTTCCGTCAGCTTATGTAAGTACTGTGCGAAACGGATGACATTGGATTCATCCAGCGCTGCCTCGATCTCATCCAGCAGACAGAAAGGCGACGGCTTCAGATTCTGGATCGCAAACAACAGTGCGATCGCCGTCAAGGATTTCTCTCCTCCGGAAAGCTGCATCATATTCTGCAGTTTTTTGCCCGGCGGCTGTGCGATAATGCGTATTCCTGCATCCAGAATATCCGCCTCTTCCGTCAGCTCCAGCGTACCCTTTCCGCCGCCGAAAAGCTGTTTGAACACCCGGTTGAATTCGCCGGATATTTTTTGAAATTCCTCTGCAAACTGTTTGCGCATTGCCGTATCCAGCTCTTCTATGATTTTTTCCAGTTCTGCCTCCGCCTTCACCAGATCATCATGCTGCCCCTTCAAAAACTCGTACCGCTCCGATACCTGTTTAAACTCTTCGATCGCATTGACATTTACATTTCCAAGCTGTTTGATCTCCTGTTTCAACGTCTGGATCTGTTTTTTCATAAATGAAAGATCCGTAAGTTTTTCGTTCCGCAATTCTTTGGCGTGGTTATAAGTCAGTTCATACTCGTCCCACATGTAATTGATCTGTTTTTCTGAACTTTCTTCATAATTCTCTTTTCGCTGGGTCAGACGGAAACACTCTTTGTCCAGATCCGCCATCTGCGCAGAAATTTCTTCTCGTTCTTTCAAAAACGACCTGTGCTTTTGATTGAGCTTTTCTCTTCTCTGGGTCTGTGTTTCGATTTCTTCGGCAATCTCTGCAAAAAGTTCTTTGGAATCTTCGATGGTCTGTTCCAGATCCCGGATGCTCTCCTGCTTTTCGCGGATCTCGTCTGACGCATTCTCTCTGTGCAAATCCAGATCTTTTAATTCTTCTTCAAATCTGCTGCGCTCCTGTGACAGACGCTCCAAATTTTCTTCTGTGTATGCGGACTGCTGTTCCAGGGAAGCAAACGCCAGGTGCACATCCTCGGATGTTTTCCGTTTCTTCTGCTCCTGTTCCTTTGCTGCTTCCAGCTGTCTCTGAAGATCTTCGTTTTTTTGGTTCAGTTCTGCTTCCTGATTTTGGGAATGCTCCAAATCTCTGGAAAATGCCTCTTGATTTTCCGCTATCGTATTTTTTTCACCGTTTATTTTTGCCAGTTCCTGCTCCAACATTTCACGGCGCTTTTCTTTTTCTTTTTTCTGACCGCTCAGCTGTTCTGCTTTCAGCCTTGCCGTATTTTCCTCCACCAGGACACGCTGCAGCTCTTGTTTGATCCTGTCATTTTCCGCATAACATTCTGCCCTCTGCCCTTTGAGGGATTCCAGCTGTTTTTCCAGGCTCTCCATCTGTTCTTTCAGAGAGACGACCTGCTTTTCTGCTTCTTCGATCTCCCTGCGGCGGCTCAACAGATTACTGCTGTTTTTATAAGCACCGCCGGCGATGGCTCCTCCCGGATTAATCAGTTCGCCTTCCAGCGTCACGATGCGCAAAGTCTGACGATATTTCCGCGCAATCGCAATTCCAAAATCTATATTTTGTACTACAATAGTTCTTCCAAGAAGATTTTCTACCAGATTCAGATATTTTTCTTCTGTTTTTACCAAAGTATCTGCCGTTCCGATCACTCCGGCTTCTCTGAGTGCCTCCGGTCTGGCTATTCCGCCTCCCCGGCGCATTGCATTCAGCGGCAGGAAAGTTGCCCTTCCGTATTTATTCTGCTTCAGGTAAGCGATCATCTGCTTGGCCGTCTCTTCCGTATCGGTCACGATATTTTGAATACTTCCGCCCAATGCAGTCTCCACTGCCAGCTCATAGATCTTGTCGGTTTTGATCAGATCCGCCACTACGCCAAACAATCCCTGATACCGGCTCTTCTGTGACATCACACGGCGAATACTGTTCCCATAGCCATCGTAACGCTCCGTAATATTTTTTAGAGATTCCAGGCGGGATGCTTCCCTGTGGTAGAGATTTTGGCTCTGTTGGAAACTTGTCTGCTGTTCTGCCAGTTTTTTCTGCAGTTTCCCAATCTTTTCCTGATTTTCTTCCGTTTTCTTCCGCTGTGTTTGGATCTGCTCCGTAAAGCCGGCCAGCTTTTCCCGGCTCTTCAGAAGCAGTTCCTCGTTTTCCTGGAGTTCTCCCTCGAGCTTGCCCAGACTTTCTGTCAGTTCCGCCTTCTGTTTCTCAATCTGCTCCCCTGCAGTCGTAAAGTACTGCATTTTCGCACTTAAAGAAGCTCTTCTGTTCAAAAGCTCCATCACCTGCTGCTTGATCTGCTCTACAGCCTCTGTGTCTGCCTGGATCTTTTCCTGCAATGCCAGCAGCTCGGCTTTTGCAGCCTCGTCTTCCGCCTTCTTTTCTTCCAATATCCGGCAGTTCTTTTTCTGCTCCTCCAGAAGTTTCTGCCTTGCTTCTTCTCTCTCTTTGATTTCCCGGCGGATCGCAGACGTGCGATTATCATAATGTTCGTCATTGGTCTTGGCGGAATGGATCTGTTCTTTCAGGACATTGATTTTTCCTTCCAGTTCTTTTTTCAAAATGGTAGTCTCACTCTGCTGACGCTTGGCCTGTTCAATGGAGACACTGATCTCTTCCACCTCTTCTTCGATCTTCTCGTATGCCGCCTTCCGGCCTTCATACTTTTCTCTGGCAGCTTCCAGTTCCTGCTGGGCGATCTGCAGTTTCTCTTCCGTCTC
Source organism: uncultured Mediterraneibacter sp. (assembly GCA_934418295.1). GTDB lineage: Bacteria > Bacillota > Clostridia > Lachnospirales > Lachnospiraceae > Mediterraneibacter_A. The sequence goes on along the minus strand of CAKRWZ010000020.1, from coordinate 16,600 downwards.
CCCGATCATTTCCCGGATCCGTTCCGTCTCCAGCAAAAACATGTTGATATCGTAGATCTTCAGAGACTCTTTCTTTTTCAAATATTCTTTTGCCACCTCAGACTGTTTTTCAAGAGGCCCCGCCTGCTTTTCCAGCTCTGCCAGGATATCCCGCACTCTGACGAGATTTTGCTGTTCTTCTTCCAGTTTTTTTACGGACAGGTTTTTTCTTCTTTTATACTTGACGATCCCGGCCGCTTCATCAAAAAGCTCTCTTCTCTCTTCCGGTTTCCCGCTGACGATCCGATCGATCTGTCCCTGTCCGATGATGGAATAACCTTCTTTTCCGATTCCGGTATCGTAGAACATCTCATGGATGTCTTTCAGCCTGCAGGCTGTCCCGTTCAGCAGATATTCGCTTTCTCCGGACCGATACAGCTTTCTGGTCACCGTGACTTCCTCATAATCCACCGGCAGTTTATGATCCCCGTTATCCAGTGTGATCGCCACCGCAGCGTAGCTGAGCGGCTTTCTGTTTTCCGTCCCGGAAAAGATCACGTCCTGCATGGTGTCACCGCGCAGCTGCTTGATCCTCTGTTCGCCCAGCACCCAGCGCACCGCATCCGCCACATTGCTCTTTCCGCTTCCGTTTGGCCCGACGATTCCCGTGATCCCGTTATGAAATTCAAATTTTATTTTATGGGCAAAGGATTTAAATCCCTGCACCTCAATGCTTTTCAGATACATCTAGTCTACTCCCTGCGTTCCTTCACGCAGCATCAGAATGGTTTTATACGCTGCCTGTTGTTCCGCCGCTTTTTTCGTCCGCCCCTTTCCGGTTCCATACTCCTGCTCCCGGATATACACACTTACATAAAATGATTTATTATGATCAGGTCCTTCTTCTTTTAACAAAACATACCGTATCGATCCTTCCATCTTTGCCTGTACGATCTCCTGTAAGATAGTCTTGCTATCATAAAAGAGTTTTTTATTTTCCAGGTCTTTCAGGACAAACTGTGAAATAAACTCTTTTGCATTAGTAAAACCACCGTCCAAATAAATGGCACCGATCAAGGCTTCCATCGCATCCGACACGATTGAATCCCTCTCTCTGCCGCCGGTTGCATCTTCGCCCTTTCCGAGCATGAGATAATCCCCCAGACCAATATCCCGTGCGCAAAAAGCCAATGCCGGCTCGCATACCATGCTCGCTCTTGTTTTTGTCAGCTTTCCCTCGGGCAATTCCGGATTTTCCCGGAAAAGATATTCACTGGAAACCAGTTCCAATATGGCATCTCCGAGAAATTCCAGCCGTTCGTTGCATTGCTGTTTGGGCAGATGCTTCTCATTCGTATATGAACTGTGCATCAGCGCATTTCGAAGAAGCTTCGGATTTTGGAAACGATATTTGATTTTTTCTTCTAAATTTTTTGGATCCTTCATTCTGTTTCCTCTCTGTCTGTTTTCTTCCAATGAAAACGAAAAAGCCCACATGGGCTTTTTCCGTATTCCTAATCCACAACGTTTTTGATCTGATTTACAGCATCTCGTACTGTCACGATTTTTTCCGCCGCATCGTTATCAATTTCGATGTCAAACTCTTCTTCGATCCCCATGATGATCTGGAAAATATCCAGTGAATCGGCTCCCAGGTCATCCACAAATGTGGTATCCGGTGTGATCTCTTCTTTCGGTACATTCATAACGTCTGCAATAATTTCCTGCAATTTTTCAAATTCCATACTCTTTCTCCTTATTTTTCATTTTCATTCTTTATTTTATCAAATATCTATTGCTGCTCTGCTTCTTTTGCGATCCCGTCCCGGATCTTTCCGCCTATGTCAGCTTTCTGGAACTGTACACACTGGGTGATCGCATTTCGGATCTCTTTTGCCGTAGAATTTCCGTGAGCTTTTACCACCAGACCATTTAAGCCCAGCAGCGGTGCTCCGCCGTACTCACTGGCATCAAACTCCTTCAACGTCTTTTTTAAAGCCGGTTTTACCAAAAGTCCTCCGATCTTACTCCGGATACTGCTTTTCATTCCTTCCTTGATCTTCTTGATCAGAGTCCCTCCGACACCTTCGTAAAGCTTCAGAATCACATTTCCCACGAAAGCCTCGCAGACGATCACATCTGCCTCTCCGGCAGGGATATCTCTTGCTTCGATGCTTCCCGTAAAATTGATATCCTCACAGGCTTTCAGAAGCGGAAATGTCTCTTTCACCAGGGCATTTCCTTTTTCCTCTTCTGCACCGATATTGACGATGGCCACCCGCGGATTCGGGATTCCGACCACATTTTCCATGTACAAGGATCCCATCTTGGCAAACTGTACCAGATGTGCCGGTCTTGCATCCACATTGGCTCCGCAGTCGATCAGAAGCGCTGCTCCTTTTGCGGTAGGGATCAACGGCGCCAACGGTGCTCTGTCCACACCCTTTACTCTTCCTACCAGCACTTGGCCTCCCACCAGGATGGCCCCCGAACTTCCGGCAGATACAAAAGCGTCTGCCTCTTTATTTTTAACCAGATTCATTGCCACGACCAGAGAAGAATCTTTCTTTCTTCTGATCGCCATGACAGGCGGTTCTGCTGTCTCAATGACTTCCGATGCAGGCACAACTTGGATACACTCTTTCGGGTACTGATACTTTTCTAGTTCCCGGCGAATCTCCTCTTCCTTTCCGGTGAGAAGGATCCGGATCCCCGTTTGTGCATTGACTGCATCTACAGCACCTTTTATGATCTCTTCCGGCGCATTGTCCCCGCCCATCGCATCCAGTGCTATCCTTATATTATCAGGCATTTTCATTCCTCCTAACATTCTGCTATTCATTCTACTAAACATCATTCGAAAAATCAATAATAAAGCTACAAAAAAACAGAGGACTTTTCCTGCTTGAAAAGCCCTCTGTTTATAAGGATTTACAGTTCCTCAGCCAGACATTTCCGGATCACGGAAGCCACTCCGCTTTTGCGGTTGCTGCCCGTAATGTAATCTGCCTTTTTCTTCAGGTCCGGATGTCCGTTTTCCATACAAACACCCAGCCCCGCGCCTGTAACCATTGCTTCGTCATTCATACTGTCGCCGATACATATGACTTCTTCCCGATCAATATGCAGGTGTTTCATCAGAAACTGGATGCCGGACCATTTGGAGATACTGTCAGCGGTGATCTCAAAATGCCATTTCATGGCAGACGTCACACAGATTCCCGGAATCTTTCCGATTTCTTCCGTGGCACGCTCGAAATACTCCTGCGTTCTGGGCCACAGCGAAATCTTATACGCAGCTCCATGCTGATCCGGTACCTGATATCCTTCCTCGCACAAGATCTTGATAAAGTGCTCGCCCGTCTCCCGGTCATAACCGTCATACAGATAATCTGCCCGTTTGTACAGGCTGCCCTCCATATGATGCTGACGGTTATAAACAATCTCTGTCAACGTGTTATATCCCATAATGCAGTCATTTTCTTCTCCGATCTCATAGAGACGGGTCGCCACCTCCATCGGAACGGGGATCGCCTGTAGGATCTCCCCGCGTTCATCCACCACTACCGCGCCATTGCTGCACACTTTATAGGAAGCGATCCCGTAGTGTTCTGACAAAAGCTTTACACTGTTCATCATACGGCCGCTGGAGATTGCAAAATAAATTCCTTTTTCTTTCAGCTGACGGATCGCCTGGAGATTCTCTTCGGTGATCTGCTCGTTCCCGTCGATCAATGTTCCGTCAACATCACTGCAAATCAAACGATATTTCATACGCATCCTTTCTGTTTTTCGGTTTCTTCATCTGTTAAGCTCTGTCACGATTACCAGATCAGATTGTACAGGCCTACTGCCAATAAGCCACCGATGATTGGTCCTACAATCGGAACCAGCGCATATCCCCAATCAGAGCCGCCTTTATTTTTAATAGGAAGCACCGCATGGGCGATTCTCGGACCCAAGTCTCTGGCCGGATTGATCGCAAAACCGGTCAGACCGCCAACACTCATACCAACTAAGATAATAATACCGCACAAGTACAATTTATCAATACCAGCCGGAAGACCTGTTACATTTCCCATGCCCAGGCATCCAAACACCAGGATAAATGTTCCAACCACCTCGCTCATAAGATTCCGCGGAATATTGCGGATAGCCGGAGAGGTACTAAACACACCCAAAATCGTTGCCGGATCATCTGTCGCATCAAAATGATCTTTATAGAGAATGTATGTAATGCATGCTCCCAGAAACGCACCTGCAAACTGTGCAGCCAAATACCCGGGAACCTGGCTCCACGCAAACGTTCCGTTTACAGCCATGGCAATAGTAAACGCCGGGTTAAAATGTGCGCCTGAAGCTTCTCCGAAAATAAAAGCACAAGTCATTACTGCAAAACCGCAGGCGATACAGATCTGGATAGAACCCGCTCCCTTTTGACCTGATTTTGCCAATGTTGCATTGGCAACCAGACTGTTGATCAAAAGAAGTAATAATGCGGTTCCTACAAATTCAGCGATATATGCTGTCATTTATTCTTCCCCCTTTCAAGGATGGTCTTTCTTTTTTATTTTTTTCTATTGCGATATTTATCCTGGAAAGCTGCGATCTCTGCGTAGCCTTCTCTGTGAAGTCCCTTAAATGCGCTCTGCCATGTAGCATAAGCGTCTTTGTAAAGCTCTACATTGTCCGGATTCGGCTCATAGCAGCGTGTCACACGTACCATGTTCTTTGCCGCTTCTTCGTAATCTGCGTAGATTCCGGCTCCCACTGCTGCAACCATTGCACACCCAAGTGCTGTTGCCTCTTCTTGGGCTACCGTCTCTACCGGACGATTGTAAATATCAGCCTGGATCTGATTCCAGATCTCAGACCGGGCAATTCCTCCGGTTACACGCACCGTCGTAAAGTTCGGAACGTTTGCTGCAACCATTGCCTCCAACATATCTTTAATATCAAAGCAGATACCTTCCATCGTCGCACGGATCAGATCCTGACGGGATGTGTTCAGTGTCATGCCGACATAGGTTCCACGTGCATTTGCATCGTAATTCGGAGTGTTAGCTCCCTGACAATATGGCAGGAAGAATACACCGTTGCTTCCCGGTACGGAAGTGCTGGCTGCATAAGTCAGTACATCATAAACATCTTTATAGCAGTACTGAGCTGCGATATCTTCTGACTGGCACACAACGCCTTTGAACCATTTGAACGCACTTCCTGCGGAGTTTGCCTGACCTTCCATTACATAAGCGCCGTCCGGTGTTCCCAGAATGTAGCACTTTCTTGCCGGGTCTCTCAGAAATTCTCTGGATTTTCCGGCTGTAATTCCGGCAGTTCCGCCGCATGCATATCCGATGCCTTCATCGGTACATCCCATTCCGAGACATCCTGACTGCTGATCCCCGGTTCCCATGATCAGTGGAGTTCCCACTGCCAGTCCTGTTTTTGCTGCAACTTCCGGTGTAATATGTCCGATGACTTCGCCTGTTTTGCGAAGCGGAGCCAAAAGTCCTTTGTCCACACCAAAAATCTCCGTCAGTTTATCGCTGTACTCAAAATCCGGTCCGTTCATCTGCAGCCATGGCGTGTCATTCAAATCATCGTAATAATCATCCGCACCATAAGCCTTTGTCAGCAATCCCATCATAGTATGTACGACTTTCGTCTTTTCATAGGCTTCTGGCATATTTTTTTGTACCCACAGAAGTTTTCCGGATGGATAAACACCGCCCAAAGGCATTCCGCACATATCATAAAGGTCATCCGGTGTCATGCCGCCTTTTTTCAGACACTCTTCCATATACGGCAGCATTTCTGCACTTCTGAGATCCTGCCAGATAATGATCGGTGTCGTAAATCCGCCATTCTCGTCTCTGGTGATCATCGTACAGCGGAACATGCAGAAGCTGACTGCTGCAATTTCTTCCGGGTCGATCCCGCTGTTTGCAATTGCCTGACGGGTCGTGCTGTAAAGGGTATCGATCATGCCCTGGCCGTCGCACTCTACACGTCCTGCGCTTGGGTAAACTAATGGATTCAAGGTTTGTCCTGTTCCTATTACATTTCCTTTGAAGTCAAAAATAACTGTTTTACTGCTTGTGGTACCACAGTCCACACCAACTACATACTTCTTTTCCATTCGCTTGCCTCCTTTATCTTAAATTTATTTCGGAAACGATTCTTTTCCCGATCCGCATCGTCAGAGAATCACATCTTTTGTAGCAACGACCGGAACGCCTGTGCCGGCCGCATTTTCCAGAATTACCTGTCCTATTTTCACCGGGGCTTTTACACGCACGCTTTTCAGCGCTTCCATGATCTCAAAAATCTTATCTTTCGGAATGTCTTCTTTCGTCTTTACCGGAAGCATCCGCTCGCTCTCACTGTCAATGAAAACCACCGATGTAACGGTACGTGTCGGATCCAACACCTCCTTTCTTGCATAATCTTCCCCACGTTTACAGGTAAATCCGGTAATCTCCTGAATCGTTGATCCTTCCAGTGTAACTGTAATCGCACATCCAAGCGGACATCTGATACAAGTCAATTCTCTCTTTTCCATGTCCACCATCACTCTCCTTCCAGTTTGACCGTAATATAGTCGATACCAGCGTTTTCAAGCAACGTCTCTTTTTTCAATATCACCTGTTCCATTTGTCCCGGTTCCAGGATCTGTTTTTTCTGGTGATAAACTCTCTTATCTCCGACATAAACACTGACATAATGATTTTTATAAACGTCTCCCACACGGAAACGGATAACCAGCTTTTCTTTTGCATGTGCAGGGCGGATCTTTGCCGGAACCGTATAGCGCACACCACTCTCTGCGTGTACTGCGATCTCTTCTCCGGAACGTACCTCGCCGGAAGTCACATACTCTGCTGCATACTCACCTGCTGCAGCCGCCTCTTCTGAAACGTAATCTACAAGATCGTGTACATGAAGTACGTTTCCGCAGGCAAATACACCCTCTATATTGCTTTCCAGGCTTTCGTTTACCACCGGTCCGTTTGTCACCGGAGCGATCTCGATTCCCATACCGTTGGACAACTCGTTCTCCGGTATCAAACCTACTGACAGCAGCAACGTGTCACATGAATAATGCTCTTCTGTTCCCGGAATCGGTCTGCGCCTTTCATCTACCTGCGCGATCACAATTCCTTCCACTCTTTTTTCGCCTTCGATCTTTATGACTGTATGACTCAGCTTCAGCGGAATTCCGTAATCATCCAGACACTGTACGATGTTTCGTTTCAATCCCCCGGAAAACGGCATAATCTCTGCAACCACTTTTACTTTTGCGCCTTCCAACGTCAAACGTCTGGCCATGATCAATCCGATATCTCCGGAGCCTAAGATTACCACTTCTTTTCCCGGCATAAACCCTTCCCGGTTCATCAGTCTCTGAGCCGTCCCTGCGGAATAAATACCTGCCGGACGGAAGCCCGGGATATTCAGTGCGCCTCTGGAACGCTCACGGCATCCCATTGCAAGAATGATCGCTTTTGCCCGGATCTTAAACAGACCATCCTCCTGGTTCACTGCGGTAACGACTTTATCCGGAGAAATGTCGATAACCATTGTATTTAATTTACAGGGAATCTTTTCTTCCTGTACTTCTTTCAAAAATCTTTCTGCGTATTCCGGACCTGTCAGTTCTTCCTTGAAAGTATGAAGTCCGAATCCGTTGTGGATACACTGGTTCAGGATTCCTCCCAACTCTTTATCTCTTTCCAGGATCAGAATATCAGAAATTCCTTTTCTTTTCGCTGAAACAGCTGCGGCCATACCGGCCGGACCGCCTCCGATAATGACAATATCACATGTCTTCATATTTACGTCCTCCTTCCCGATATCCTACTGTTTTAATTTTCCGACAAGCACTTTGGAACCCGTTCCTTTTTTTGTGATCTCCGTCATGTCCATACCGGTTTCTCTGGCGAGGATCTCCATCTGTTTCGGCATACAAAAGCCTGCCTGACAGCGTCCCATACCTGCACGTACTCTTCTCTTTATTCCATCCAGGGAACGTGCTCCCAGCGGACGATTGATGGCTTCCATGATTTCTCCTTCCGTCACCATCTCGCAACGGCAGACGATTCTTCCGTAAGCCGGATTCTTTTTGATCAGTTCTGCTTTTTCTTCATCACTGAGCTCGTGGAAGCGTGTAAAGCCTTTTCGCGTCTCGATAAAGTTATCTTTTTTCCGTAATCCATATTTTTCAGATACCAGCCCGGCCATGCGGACACCGATCGCCGGAGAACTGGTCAGACCGGGAGATTCGATACCTGCCGCATCAAAAAAACCTTCTGCATCTTCTACTTCCTGCACGATAAATTCCTTGTGGTCTTCATGGGCACGAAGTCCTGCAAAAGAAGTAATAACCTTATTCATCGGCAGTTTCACTTTGGAAAGATGATTGGTCAATGCCTTCTCTGTCAGCAGATCCAGGTATTCCTGTGTCGTATCGGTGGACTGTTTATCTTCTACATCGTAAGCCGTCGGACCGACATAAAGATTTCCGTGGATCGTCGGTGCCGTCAGAATACCTTTTCCCATCTTGCCCGGCTGTTCAAATACGGAAGCCGTAAAAAGACCGCCTACCGTTTTGTCCATCAGAAGATATTCGCCCTTTCTGGCTGTAATGTGGATCTTGTTTTCGCTGACCATGTTGTGCATCTTGTCTGCATAAACACCGGCAGCATTTATTACACATTTTGTGTGGATCTCGCCTTTATTGGTATCCAGGAGATAGCCGCCCTCCTCTTTTTTGATCTCCAGCACTTCCGTTTCCAGACGGAATTCTACGCCGTTCATACAAGCGTTTTCTGCCATAGCGATCGTAAAATTGAAGGGGCAGATGATGCCTCCTGTAGGGGCATACAATGCAGCCACGGTCTTCTCGGTCAGATTCGGTTCCATTTTCATAACTTCATCTCTCTCGAGGATCCGCACGCCTTCTACGCCGTTTTCCTTCGCCTGCTCGAGAAGTCGATCCAGACCACCGCGCTCAGCCGGATTGGTACAGACGATCAGAGAACCGTTTTTCTTTACCGGAAAATCTAAAAGCTTTGCCCACTCCCAGATCAAACGGTTACCCTCTACATTCATTTTAGCCATCAATGTTCCCGGTTTTGCGTCAAATCCGGAATGCACAACACCACTGTTCGCTTTTGATGTTCCTGAACATACGTCGTCCCCTTTTTCCAGGACGCAGATGTTTGCCTGATAACGTGAAAGTTCTCTCGCAATCGCGGATCCGGTCACGCCTGCGCCAATGATTACAATGTCATACATCATTCACTAAACCTCCTGTCACTCTTTTACTTTATAACCCCATCTCATGTACCGGATGCTCTTCAAAAGCACCTTCCGGGTTTGTATGCGGTCGCCAAAATCTCAAGCCGGCTTGAACTTTGACTCGCCGCTATACAAAAACCGCCGGTGCGGACAACTTCCATCCGTCGGCGGTTTTTCTCATTTAAAAAACTGTACACAAGTCCAAAGCTTTTGCACTATTGTATTCTACAGAATTCTCTCTCACTCGCCTCTGTATCATTCAATTATATTTTTTGTATTTTCTTTGCCTTGCTCTGACTCTCTCTGTCCTATTACAGGTATTTTGACATTTCGTATAAAGAATCATAAATGCAGGTTGGTTCCACATCTGATTCTGCCACTGTCTGCATATCTGCTTCTCCGGTCAACACAAGGAATCCTTTGGCACCATTGTTCACTCCGGTTGCCACATCCGTATAGATACGATCCCCGACAAAAGCAATCTCATCTACGGAACAGCCTGTAATCTTCAATACCATATCCAAAGTTTCTTTGCATGGTTTTCCCAGAAATTTTGGTTTTACTCCTGTGGAAGAATAGATCAGATCACACATTGCACCGCAATCCGGAATAAAGCCTTTTTCTGTCGGACAGTTTGTATCCATATGCGTTGCCAAAAACGGCACACCGTCACGGATAAAATCACAGATGTCCACTAATTTCTGATAAGTCAGCGTTTTGTCAAAGCTTTGGATAACCACATCCGGCTTCTCACTGACCAGCTGGATTCCCGCTTTCTTAAAGCTTTCCTCTAAAAGCGGAACGCCGTTCAGATAGACTCTTTTTCCGGGATAAAAAGTCTTCAGATATTCGATCGTAACGTCTCCTGCAGTCACGATGTCAGACTCATCCACTTCCAATCCCATTTTTGCAAGTTTCTTTTTATAAACTGCGGATACGTTGGAAGCATTGTTTGTAAAAAACAAAAATCTTCTCCCGGTCTCTTCTACCTTGTGGATAAAATCCAGGGCTCCGTCAATGAGATTGTCTCCCAGGTAAAAGGTACCATCCATATCCAACACAAACATTTTTACATTTTTTAACGCTTCTTCTTTTGGCAGGCTCATATTATCCCTCCTGTATTTTTATCGGCCGTAATCCTCATCCAAAATTTCATCTGTCAATTCTTCCAGTTCTCCGACTTCATACAGGAACTGTAAAGCCGCATAACGGTCTCTCTGCTCTTTCGAGTAAAGCATGATATCTTTCATATGCTCTCTGGTAAATCCGAAAGAAACCGGACTCGTCCATCCATTCAATGCTTTGATGCACCCTTCTGCACGCTTAGACTTTTCAACAGTCTCCGTAATCAATGCAATGACCTCGCCTTCATGCGCTTTGATCGCATCGAGACGTTTTTTCACATTTTCCGGATCGTTTCTCTTTTCTTTTGCGTAAAGCTCAATGATCGGATCTGCTGCTGAAGTAAATACTCTGCGGATTTCCTCTGTCCAGGCATCGTAATCAAATGTTTCTGCCTTCTTTGCAGCCGCTTCATAATTTATCGGCTTTTGCAGGAACTTTTCATACATTCTGGTGATGATGCAGGTTGCCATACCGACACATGTACCATGAAGTTCGCCGTATTCTCCGTTCAAAAGAGAAGTCATCTCCATTACATGCGCCATGGAATGTTCTGCCGCAGAGCCCGGACGGGAACTGTTTACAAACGCCATAGCTATACCGATCAGTACCAATGCTTCCATCAAATCCTGTAACGCCTGAGACTCTCTGTTTTTCAGTCCTTCTATATTTCGAACCGTCTTTTCTGCAGAGTAAAGCATCAACGCTGCCACTTCTTCACAGTACTCTTCTCCATTGAGAATATGAGACATTTTCCAATCATTGATATCCAGGAATTTTGCCATGATGTCTCCGACTCCCGCAGCAATCATCTTTTCCGGTGCTGTCGCAAGGATATCTGTATCGCCGATGATTCCGCTTGCACAATGTGCAGGAAGGCTTCGTTTTAAATTGTCAATGATGACAGGTGAGACATCTGAAGCGTACCCATCCATAGAAGGTGCGGTACCAACGATATAATATGGCATATCTTTTCTGAAAGAAATATAACGGGTGATGTCATTCATGGTGCCGGATCCTACAGCGATCATCAGCCGGATCCCCTCCGGGAATACATCTTCCAGTTCTTTGATATGGCTTTCTTCCGTATGCATCTTCTCATAAGGATATACATAGGATTCCACCGGATAGCCGGCTTTTTCCACCATGTCAAACACTTTATTTCCGGCTGCTTTCCATGTATTTACATCAGCCACGATCAGGATTTTGTCCGACGTCGTCAGTTTACTGCCGTCATGCAATTTCTGATCTGCCAAAAACTCCGGAAGCTTTTCTACTGCTCCTTTTCCGATCGCGATGTGATCAATCCCGATGTAGTGCGTTTTACCGCAGCTGCACGGATGCTGGATCGAAGCCAGCTCGTTAATCGTATATTCTGTCAGTTTCATTTGGAACCGCCCTTTCTAGTAAGAATCTACCGTCTTATTTATTTTCAAGTGCCAGTTTTACCAGGCGCTCGTAAATCTTTGCACCGCTGAGTGCTTTGTATGCGTCCTTGTAGATTTCAAAATATTTATTATAAATCTCGTGATTCTTCATGTTCGGGTTGTAAACTTCTTTTCTGCGAAGCATCTTATCTACAGCCTCTTCAACAGATTCAAACAGACCTGCTCCCAATGCTGCCAGGATAGCTGCGCCCAATGTAGTAGCCTCTTCGATATCAAGCGTGGTACACGGTTTTCCGTACATATCCGCCTGGATCTGACACCATACAGGGCCTTTTGCTCCGCCGCCGTTCAGAAGAATCTCATTTACTTCCATTCCGTTGGAAATCATTTTTTCGATGATTTCTTTTGCTTCGTATGTAACACCTTCCATAATGGCTCTTGCCATATCTTCTCTGGTGTGTCCCAATGTAAATCCGATGAATGTTCCTCTTGCAAACGGATCCCAGTGAGGTGCTGCAGAACCTGCAAGATACGGGATACAGATCAATCCGTTACAGCCCGGATCTACATTTTCAATTTTCTGGTTGATCAGCTCATAAATGTTTTCGCCAGTCTCTTCAGCGATCTTTGCTTCCGGATAAGCGAACTCGTTACGGAACCATTTGTAAGAAGCTGCCGCTGCGTTCTGAAGACCTTCACTCTCCCATTTACCTGCGATCGTATGTGCAGAACAAGGCATCTCCATAGTAGGATCCATATTCGGTTTGTCCATATATCCGAGTGTAACACCTGAAGTACCCATAGCTACTTCAATAACACCGGATTTGATTGCTCCGGCTCCGATACCTGCACACTGCTGATCTCCGCCGCCGGATACCAGTAATGTTCCCTCTGCAAAACCTGTCAGGAAAGCAACATCTGCCGGAACTTTTCCGAGGATCTTTCCGGACGGAACCAATTCAGGAAGTTTGGAAGGATCGATGCCAAGCTTTTCTGTCAGTTCGATATCCCATTCAAACTTGTTGATGTCCATCAGACCATACATGGAGCCGTTTGACCAGTCTTCATAATAGCCGTCCACACCGAGTTTGTGGAGAATACGCTCCTGATCCAGCACAAAAAGAGCCGCTCTATCATAGATATCCGGCTGGTTCTTTTTCAACCACATGATTTCTGTTACAGGAAGCAGTGTTCCTACAGGCATACCTGTAATTTTGTAAAATTCCTCTTCACCGATGATTCTCTTGATGTCTTCTACTTCTTCAAAAGAACGGGCATCCTGCCAGGAAATAGAAGTGCAAAGTGCATTGCCGTCTGCATCAATCGGTGTAATCGTACATCTCTGAGTTGAAAGACCGATCGCAACGATTTCTTTTGGATCCAATCCCGATGCCTCGATAGCCCGGCGGCTGGTCTCACAAGTCTTCGTCCAGGTCATTTCTCCGTCCTGCTCTACCCATCCGGAGCGAGGGAAGGTACAAAGATATTCTGTGTAGTCGCTGGAAATCACATTTCCTTCCAGATCGAATATCATTACCTTAACTCCTGTCGTACCGATGTCGATTCCACATACATACTTACCCATAAAATTTCCTCCTTTTTGATACGCATTTTCTGCATATATTTTTTAATTCACTTAACTTTTAAGAAAATCAAACCGTTCGTCCAAAATCGTTCACTTCGAGATTTTCTTATGCCTCTCCGGTTTTATATAGACTTCTAGAATAGACTTACAAAATCCGGCATCCGCTCATTAAATTAAGTTAATTATATCGTTGGAAACTATGAGTTGAGAATATTGAAACTTTTTTCGATATGAACAAGAATTTTCGCGCTATAAACAAACCCCTTTGGGCTTGCTACACCGAAAGACTTTTATTTAAGCCGGCTGCAGCAATAAGAATACCGCTGCAGCCGTTTCAGAAAACATCATGGCAAAAATGTATTTCTAACTAATTTTTATCAACCTTTCAGGTCGAAGATACCAGCTTTGGATTCTTCGTAGATTCCCCACAGATCCAGAGCAATTCCCAGTTCTTCATACTCTTTTCCTGCTTCGCTAAGAGTCTTGCCGGCCAATACAGCGTCGATTCCCTGACGGAATGCTCTTGCACCGGCTGCAGGTCCCATCGGATGTCCGTGGATAGCTCCGCCGGCTGCGATCATAACGTCTATACCGAACTTCTTGATCAGATCTTCGATATGTCCCTGAGTTGTTCCGCCGCCCGGCATCGGGATGATCGGTTTGATATCTCCCAAAGGAGAAAGCATCTTGTATCCTGCACTTACGAAAGAATCCATCATCATTGGGAATTTTCCGTATGGAGAAAGCGCAATTACCATATCCAGACCAGCCATTCTCGGAAGAGTTGCTCCGATCAGGTTCAGGCTGAGACCAGACCAAGGTGATTCATAAACCGCACCTGTGTAATCAGAATGTGCAAGGATTGGAACATTGATATCCGGATCTTCTGCCAGCATTCTTGCTGCATCCAGTCCGATCGTATTGTAGTTAACCATCAAGCAGTTACCGCCATTTTCCAGAACTGCCATAGCGTTTTTCTTCAGGTTTTCTGTACGGTCTGTGATGTTGAAAGCGTACAGAGTCTTCTCGCCTTTTTCTTCATCAGCTTTCTTGATTGCCGGAACAACAGCTTTTACACGGTCAACCAACGGGCAGTGCGGCGGGTTACATACAAGTTCATCATCTTTGATGATATCAACGCCACCTCTTGCTGCTTCATAAGCAAGCTCAGCGGTCTTTTCCGGATCAAGTCCTGTACAAGGTTTGATCATGTTGTTCAGAAGCGGTCTGTCATAAACACCGAGCAGATCACGGATACCCTGAACACCAAATTTAGGTCCTTTGAACTCTTTCAGGAAGGACTCCGGGAATTCCAGATCCAGCAGTTTTACTTTTCCTGAACTGGAGATGTTTCCGATAACGGAGCTGAGCATCATAGCAAAAGATGGTCCGAAGTTTGTTGCCGGGAAAGCGATTCTTACGATGAAATGTCTCTCTGTAACATCGCTCGGAACTTCCATCTGGTATGCCGGAGCTTCATAAACACCAACAACTCGTCCGATACTTCTCTCGCGAACTTCCTGTGTTTCTCCCGGAACTTTCAGCCATGTTCCGCAGGTCTGCTCGATAGCCAGAGCTGCTGCAAATTTCAGGCTGTTTGTAGATGGTTTTGTTGCACAGTAATATGTAGCGATCACAAAATGATCTTTATCCAAGGCTTCCGGATATGCTACTGTAATAGGATCAATATACATGTCTTTTTCCTCCTGTTTGAATCAATTTGTTTTTTAATCTCATTGCAAACTTTATGATTTCAGTATACGGATTTTTCGGAAAAAGAAAATATCGAAAGTTATTTCAATAAAGATTTTTATATCGAAATTTATTTCAATATCTGATGTATATTTTGAAATTATCTGTTAACTTTCACTCAATCTCAGGACCGCTTCCGCCAAATGGGAGTCTATGATCAAAACATTGATCAGTTTTCCCTTCAGCATAGCCAAAAGAGAATAGGCTTTCTGGCTTCCCGATGCAGCGATCACCTTACAGGGGATCCGCCGATATGTATCCAAACCGATGGACAGGGTACGATCTCTCAGCGGGGTATCACATTCTTCCCCGTCTTTATTGATGTAGCGGAGCAAAAGATCCGTATAGGCCTCCTCTTTGATCAGCATTTCCATTTCTTCACGGCTAAAAAAGTCGCTTCTCGCCAACAGAGAGTCAAACTTCGGATAAAGAGACCCTATCCCGCTTACTGATATATCGATCTCTTCAAACATCGAAAAAATCTCCTGGAATTTGGGCTGCTTTTTGATCCGCTCCAATTCTTCTTTACTGTCAAACAAGCCCGGTGCCACAAAGGATACGTTCCGCCCGCCAAAGGCCATGGCTGCTCTGCGAACCAGACTTTTCACCTCCAGCTTCGGATTGCAGCTGGCGATGCTGCCATGCATCGTCACGATGCTGGCATTGACCTTCCGGCAAGGATTGAGATACTGTATCATATGGTACATGGTGCCTCCCCAGGTAAGCCCCAGCACATCTCCGTCGGTGATGATCCTCTGAACATAGCGTGCGCCTTCCAGCGCCACCAGTTTTTTGATCGTTTCGCTGTTTTCTTTCGCCTCTTTTTCGATCACCGGCACGATCATCACATTGTCCAGATCATACATTTCTTTTAACTGCTCTTCCATTTTATGGCAGCTGAAATACGGCTCTGTGATCCGAAATTCGACAATGCCGTCTTCCTTTGCTTTTTTAAGAAGTCTGGAAATCGTTGCCGAAGAAAGCCCCAGCTCCTCTGTGATCTCCGCTCTGCTCTTTTTTTCTACATAATATTGATACGCTACTGTACTGACAATACAAGTGGATTGATTAAACACTTCGCTTTTCATATATAGACTGCTCCTTATGTTACTGAATTGTCTAAATAGATCACCTTATTATTTGTTTTGATCTTCCTCATCCTTTTGACTGCCGTTTCCGTTATAGCTGCCCATCACCTGATATTTTTTGGGAGAAAAAAACATCCCAAAAACAGTTCCTGTAAGGAACAGGATCGCTCCCATCATCACGATCTCCCTGGCCGTATATTTTCCGCTGCCGATATTTTCCATCAGTTTATCCAGTTTTTTCACGATTTTTTTCATTATACACATCTCCTTTTCCGAAAAAGCACCAAAACAATGTCTGACACTCTTCTCTGTTATAATCTCTATCTGATTAAATATTATAAAACAAAAAAGATTCTTTGAAAAGGGGCACCACCAGCACTTCA
>CAKRWZ010000019.1 GCA_934418295.1 uncultured Mediterraneibacter sp. | reverse complement strand
GATTTCATTTTCGGGAAGGCTTTGATCAGACGTCTTCCCACAAATCCGCTGCCCTTTTCCAAGGATTTATATTTGGCCTTCAGCGTACTGATCCGCTCCTTCATCTCTTCTGTCACTTCAGCAACTCCGCTGGTGATATCCTCTTTTTTCTCTTCCAGTTTCACCTTAGACTCTTCCAGCTTCTGCTTGGATTCCTCGCTCTTTTCCAGAACTGCGATCACGCCTCCGTAAATGTTTTCTCCCAGCTGATCTGAAATCTCGCGCAGTTCTGCCGCGATCTTTTTCATGCTTTCCAACTGCTTGTTCATCTTGATGATTCCGGCCGTAGTCACATAAAGGTCTGCCATCAATGCGCCGCCCAGCACGACGATCAGCGTGATCCCCGCCGCCTTTGGCAGCCATTCCAGCGCCCGGAAGATCGGCGGGTTCAATAAATCTACGATCAGAACACAGGCCACACCCCAGATCAGTGAAAACAGCAGGCACACATACCCGCCTATATTAAAGGGCATCTCTGAATAATCCCACCATTTGTTATGGAAAATTTTGTCCATGGCAAATCCGGTCACTCCCTCTAAAACCGTCACCAGGACGATGGAGACCAGATAAAGCATCAACAGGTTATCTTTCAGCGGATTCAGGCAAAACACAACCATGGTAACGCCCACCCCATAAATAGGACAGATCGGTCCGTTTAAAAATCCTCTGTTTACAAACTTTCTCTGCTTGCAGGCCGCAAACGCCACCTCCGCACACCAGCCAAAAAAGCCATACACAAAAAATGTCAGACATCCGTAATACAGCAGCTCACCCATGTTTTTCTCCCTTCTGTCATTTCTCGCTCTGTTTTCCTTAT
The DNA here is from genome assembly GCA_934418295.1 of uncultured Mediterraneibacter sp. Lineage (GTDB taxonomy): Bacteria > Bacillota > Clostridia > Lachnospirales > Lachnospiraceae > Mediterraneibacter_A. The sequence goes on along the minus strand of CAKRWZ010000019.1, from coordinate 25,925 downwards.
TTTCTCATTCTGTGCTCTATCTTCTGTATTTTATATCCGGCCGTACAATTTTGTCATCTCCCGGATCTGATCTGCCAATCCGTCTTCCAGACTGCCCGGACACAATCTCCAGATCCAGTTGTCCCCCAAAGTGGCAGGGGCATTGACTCTGGCTTCGCTTCCCATACACAGATAATCCTGTATGGGGATCATGCACAGCTCTGCCACGCTTCCCATGGCCAACGCAATAAAATCCCAAGACAGCATATCCGCATCCAATTCTTTTTTATGCATGTATTCCCGGGCAAAATCCCGGCAATATTTCCGCGTACTTAAAAACCACCCCTTTGTCGTATCATTGTCATGGGTTCCCGTGTAAACCACACAATTTTTCGGGTATGTATGGGGCAGATAATCTGAAAAGTCCCTGGAATCAAATGCGAACTGCAGCACCTTCATTCCCGGGAAACCGGTTTCTTTTAAAAGAGCTTTGACACTGTCTGTCAGATAGCCCAGATCTTCTGCGATAATCGCCACTTTGCCCAATCTCTCCCAGACCGCCCGGAAAAGATCCATTCCCGGTCCCTTCTGCCAGCTTCCGTTTTCCGCCGTCGGATTTCCGTAAGGTACGGCGTAAAATTCATCAAAACCACGGAAATGATCGATCCGGATCACATCGTACCATTTCAGGCTGTTTTGGATCCTGCGGATCCACCAATCAAAGTCGGTCTGTCGGTGGTATTCCCAGTTATATACCGGATTTCCCCACAACTGTCCTGTAGCAGAAAATGCATCCGGCGGACATCCCGCCACTGCCGTCGGGATATGCTCCGTCGTAAACTGGAACAGCTCCGGAGATGCCCAAGTGTCCGCACTGTCAAAAGCCACATAGATCGGCAGATCTCCTATGATCTGTATGCCGTTTTCTTTTGCATATCGGTGCAGACCTTTCCACTGCTTGTCAAACAGATACTGCTGAAAACGGTAAAAATCCATCTCTTCCGCCAGTTCCGCCTTGGCCCGCCCCAACGCCTCCTGTTCCCTGCGCCGGTAACAGTCTTCCCATTCGTTCCAGCTCTTTCCGCCATTTTTATTCCGCAGAGCCATAAACAGACTGTAATCATCCAGCCAGAACGCATTTTCATGGACAAATCCGTCATACTCCCATTCTTTTCTGCCCTTGAACCGTTCAAAGGCTTTTCGGAGAAGTCCGAACCGCTGCTGATACAACTTTCCGTAATCCACCCGGTCTTCCCGGGAGCCAAAATCACAGGCATCACACTCTTCCCAGGTCAGATATCCGTCCCGCACCAGTGCCTCCGGATCGATAAAATAAGGGTTTCCCGCAAAAGTAGAAAACGACTGGTAGGGAGAGTCTCCGTAACCAGTCGGCCCCATCGGCAGGATCTGCCATTTTTTCTGCCCCGCTCTCTTCAAAAAATCTATAAACGCATACGCTTCCTTCGAAAAGCTTCCGATCCCGTAACGGGAAGGAAGTGACGAGATTGGAAGCAAGATACCGCTTTCTCTCATAAACCGTCTTCTCCTCTTTACATGTAATACATTTCGATAGGATCGATGGGATCCACCGGATTTTCCACATCCATTTTTTTCTTTCTCCTGGAACGCTTCAAAAGCTCCCCTGCTTTGTTGTAAAACCAGAAAGAATATACCAATACCTTGTTGATCTTTCCGATCTTATCCCGGGTCGTTTTCTGATACAGCTGCCCGCCGGTCTCAAACCCGACCTTGCGATGGATCATAGAAATCAATTCCGTCTCACAAGTCACCGGTTCCGGAAGGATTGTATAGCCTCTTCCCACACAGTCCGGCTTGTGGGCATCACTGCCTCCCACCTTGACCTTTCCGTATTTTTCTGCCAATTTTTCCGCAGCTGCATTGGATTCCTTTGTCTCACAGGAATTAAAGGTCTCTATAAAATCAAAACGCTTCATCAATTCCGGCGAATGCGCACCCCGTTTCGTGGCGGTAAAGCTCAGATATTTTTCGCCACAGGGATGGGCAGGTCCCAAAACTCCGCCGTTTCGATGTACCAAATCGATCAAAACAGACACCCGCATTCCCCGCAGTTCTAAAAGGCGCAGCCGCACACCCTCCGGCATGATCACCAAAATATGCCCCGCATCTCTCGTATCATACTCGATTCCCTTCAGTACCACAAAAGAATCTTCCGTTTTTTCCCTCACCTGTTCTTTCCAGTATCGATACCCCTCATAGGTATCATGGTCTGTGATCAGCATTCCCTGAAAGCCCAGTTCTTTCAGACGGGCAATGTATGCTTCCACATTCACTCTGCTGTCCACCGAACCTTCTTTTACATGACAATGCATGTCTATCTTCATTTCTTACCTCCCAAAGAGGCCTTTTCTCTTATTGCTTATTACTTTTTATTCGTCCTCTTCGTCATCATCCAGATAAAGGATCTCATCATCATTCAGATATTCCGGCTCGTCCTCTTCGTAGTCCTCTTCGTAGTCTTCCCCGGTTTCTTCCTCTTCATCCGGCAAGTCTTCTGTTTCATCTTCGATTTCTTCCATGTCACCGATCTCTGCTTCATCCAATTCTTCCAGAGTGTCCGGCTCATCCAATCGGCCCAGATCTTTCAGTTCCTCCAGATCCAGATCGTCCGGATATTCCGGATATTCCACATCGCCATTGTCATCCAGATCATCAACGATCCCTCTGGCTCTTGCCACTTCGTTTGCCGTAGATTCCTTTTCCCGGATCTGATCCGCTTTCGCCACGCCCTGACGGGTCTTGTGGCGGAACTCCAGCAAAAACTGCACGACGATCCCAAGCGCCGTCAAAAGGACTCCGATCACATAGATCAGATAGGATCCGGAAAAACTTTCAAAGGTGCCAAGCGCCACTCCTGCCATCATACCGCCGTGCAGAGCCGTCAAAAGAATGATGCCCGGCGCAGTAAAAAATTCCGCCAAAACTGCCGCCAGGATGCCCGCTGCCACACAACAGATCCATACCACCGGCGTATGCGGATGTAAAATCAGATTTAAAAGATTCACCGTCAAAAGCAAAACGACTACGAAAACGCCGCCGCGATACCACCAGGCCAACACTCCCCCGAGAATGACTCCCAAAACAAGTCCTGCGATCATTGCCTGGGTGGGTGCCAAAAACAGCTCTCCCACAGAAAGTCCCAACAAAAGTCCACTGCCCAGTCCGGCCAGAGCCGCACATACACGCACCAGTTTAATGCCTAAAAAGCATAAGAGCACTGCTGCCGCCAGAAGTGCGATCGCAACCGCCGGCGTTATGGAAATCCCTGTTCCCTTTCCGTTTATTACCTGGTAAAATACTTTTCCCAAATCCACGGATTGTATCATTTCAATTATACTCCCCATGACTGCCTCCTTTTACATTCCCGGATACATGCCCTGATCCAGGAGCTTTTGAATCTCCTTCACAACCAATTCTTTATCTTCTTTATAAGTCACTCCAAACCATTTATCAGCGGAGTGGAGCACCGTCACTTCTGCCTTATTTTCCGCCAAAAGGTCTCCTATTATAGTGGGCAGGAGATATTCCGTCTGCTCTTTGCCCTCAGACAGATCACCCAAAAACGTTTCAAACCCTTGCTCCAGCACCGGAAAAATGTCCGGGTGCAGCGCCCACATATTCATAGAAACCGGCGAATCCAGATCCAGCGGTACCCATTTTTCTCCGTCGCGAAAAGCAGCGCCGTCTTCTGTGCGGACGATATTTTTCGTCTCGCGTATGGATGTCAGCCTGTGCGCTTCGTCTACCTTACAGACCCCTCTTGTAACGGAGCCGTGATCGCTCAGGGTATTGCCCAATACAAAGCCTACCATGGCGATCTGCAGCCGTTCGGAATCTTTTTCCTCTTTCATCAGATACCGGTACGCCTGGACAAAAGCCTCTTTTCCATAGTAATCATCTGCATTGATGACCAAAAACGGCCCATCCACGACCTCTTTGCAGCACAGGACAGCCTGTCCGGTACCCCAAGGTTTTTTCCGATCCGGGAACGCATCTTTATACGCTTCCGGGATCTTGTCCAGCTCCTGAAATACATACTCTACTTCTATTTTTTCTTCTATTCTCTTCCCGATCACTTCCCGGAAATCTTCTTCCAAGTCTTTGCGGATGACGAATACCACTTTTTCAAAACCGGCTTCTTTTGCGTCATATATGGAATAATCCATGATGATCTCTCCGTTCGGTCCCATCGTCTCCAGCTGTTTGATGCCGCAGCCGAAACGACTGCCGATACCTGCGGCCATTATGACCAATGTTGCCTTTGTCATCTTTCTTCCTCCAAACTAATTATCTACAGTCGTTTTATTTTAACATAAAAAAGAAATGCAGAAAAGTTTTTCATAATTTTCTACATTTCTTTTTCATAATTTCTTTCGAATTTTGATTTTTGTTTTTCTGGGATTACTGAATATCTGTCACCTTATATTCCTGATCCTCTACCGCTTTTTTCAAAACAGCATTGTCTATATCTGCTTTCAGAGTTACGACTGCAGTTCCGCTCACGTGGCTTACTTCTGCAGCTTCTACTTCCGGAAGCTCCTCCAGCACTTTTTTCACTCTTGCCTCACAATGCCCGCACATCATTCCTTCGATTTTCATTGTTTTTTTCATGTTTTCCTTCTCCTTTTCCCGGTGTTTTTGTTTGTGTCTTATTTTTCTGTCTTTTTTGGTATCGTGTATCTTAAACCAGTTCAGACGCAGCGCATTGGTCACTACGCAGAAGCTGGAAAGACTCATTGCCGCCGCCCCGAACATCGGATTTAATTTCCATCCGAAGATCGGATACCACACACCTGCTGCCAGCGGGATTCCGATCACATTATAGAAAAATGCCCAGAACAAATTTTCATGAATGTTTTTCAGTGTTGCACGGCTTAGACGGATGGCTGCCGGCACATCGCTCAGCCTGCTCTTCATCAGGACCACGTCCGCCGCATCAATAGCGATATCCGTTCCGGCTCCGATGGCAATGCCCACATCCGCTCTGGTAAGCGCCGGCGCATCGTTGATCCCGTCTCCGACCATGGCTGCTTTTCTGCCCCTTCCGAGAGCCCGCACTTCTTTTTCTTTTCCGTCCGGGAGAACCCCTGCGATCACCCGGTCCACTCCGGCCTGTCTGCCGATGGCTTTCGCTGTCTGCTCATTGTCTCCGGTCAGCATCACGACTTCGATTCCCATATTCTGCAACTCTTGCACTGCCTGTGGGCTGTCTTCTTTGATCACGTCTGCCACTGCGATGATTCCGGCAAACCGGTCATCCCGACAGAATAAAAGCGGTGTTTTTCCTTCTTTTGCATAGGCATCCGCCTTTTCCCGGATCTCTTCCGGTATTTCCGCATGTGTGCCGATATATTTCATATTTCCGCCAAAGAGCTGTTGATCGTATAATCTTGCAGAAAGTCCGTTTCCCGGCACTGCCTGGAAATCTGCCACTTCTTCCAGAGGCATCTGTCTTTCTTCTGCCAGCATCACGATCGCTCCGGCCAACGGATGTTCGCTTTTTTTCTCCAGCGCATACGCCAGTTTCAGCAGCTCCTCTTCCGTGGTCTCCCCGTAAGGAAGAAGATCTGTCACCTTTGGTTCTCCGCTGGTGATGGTTCCGGTTTTATCCAACGCTACTACTTCTGTTCTTCCGGCTGCTTCCAGAGAAACTGCCGTCTTAAATAGAATTCCATTTTTCGCTCCCACACCGTTTCCTACCATAATCGCCACCGGTGTTGCAAGCCCAAGCGCACACGGGCAGCTGATGACCAAAACCGAAACACCCCGGGCAATGGCAAAGCCAAAACTCTGTCCCGCCAGCAGCCAAACCACGATGGTCAGTGCCGCAATGGCAATGACTGCAGGCACAAAAATACCGGATACTTTATCTGCGATTTTGGCAATGGGAGCCTTTGTCGCAGCCGCATCGCTGACCATCTGGATAATCTGGGAAAGTGTCGTATCCTCTCCGACGCGGACAGCTTCGCATTTCAGATAGCCGGACTGGTTCAGTGTAGCTGCCGACACCTGGTCTCCGGCCGCCTTGTCTGCCGGAATGCTCTCCCCGGTCAGGACCGCTTCGTTTACCGCACTGGTTCCTTCCAGGATCCTTCCGTCCACCGGAATGTTCTCACCCGGCCGTACAATAAAGATCTCTCCTTTTTTTACCTGATCCACCGGGACCTCTGCTTCCTGTCCGTCCCGCAGGACCGTCGCTTTCTTCGGTGCCAGTTCCATCAGGCTCTTTAACGCATTCGTCGTCTTTCCTTTGGAGTGGGCCTCCAGCATCTTTCCCACGGTGATCAAAGTCAGGATCATGGCCGCCGACTCAAAATAGAACTCGTGCATGTAGCTCATCACACCGTCCATGTCTCCTTGCATCTGTGCGACTGTCATGGCAAACAGTGCGTAGGTGCTGTAGAGAAAAGACGCTCCGGAGCCGAGCGCTACCAGTGTGTCCATATTCGGAGCTCCATGTATCAGCCCTTTCCAGCCGTTGACAAAAAATTTCTGGTTGATCACCATGACCATTCCTGCCATCAAAAGCTGGAGCAGTCCCATCATCACATGATTTCCTTCCATAAAAGAAGGCACCGGCCAATTCCACATCATATGCCCCATGGAAAAATACATCATCGGGATCAGGATCACCAACGACGCGATCAACCGTTTTTTCATAAGAGGAGTCTCTTTATCCTCCAACATTTTTTCTTCTGTAGATATGGGGGCTGATTTCTCATCACCCGCCGTTTTTAAGGATGCACCATAGCCTGCATCCTCCACCGCTTTTATAATGTCTGCAGAGGCTGCCGTTCCTTCCACACCCATGGAATTCGTCAGAAGGCTTACGGAGCAAGAGGTCACGCCCGGTACTTTGGACACAGCCTTTTCTACTCTGGTGCTGCAGGCAGCGCAGCTCATTCCTGTCACTTGATACTGTTCCATCTTCTTCTCTCCTTCCTGTCGTCTTTATTTCATCAGTTTCTGTAAAGTCTTTACCAGCTCGTCTACGGTTTCTTCCTTGCCCTCCCGGATATCGTCCGCCACGCAAGTCCTGATATGGTTTGCCAGCAGTACTTTATTAAAACTGTTCAGTGCCGCGTTTACCGCAGATACCTGTACCAGAATATCCGTGCAGTAAACATCTTCCTCTACCATACGTTTGATCCCCCGTACCTGCCCCTCAATCCGGTTCAGTCTGGAGATCAGATCTTTATATTCTTTTGAAGAGCGTTCCTTTATCTTATGACCGCAACATTCTTTTTCTTCACTCATATTTCTTTCCTCCTTTCCTCTGTTCAACGCGAATTATATACCCCCTATGGGTATATGTCAACCTTATTTTAAAAATATTTGCAAAGATTTCTTCCAACCCGCCGGAAAATAGCTTGCTAACCGTGGTTTTCTCATATACAATAATGATTATGATGTCTGCGCACCAGCTGCACGGTGTGTGGCACACAAGAAAGAAAGGAATTAAATAACTATGAATGAACAACTTGTAATTCTCGCACCTATTGTAGGTGTACTTGCCTTGCTCTTCGCTTTTTATCTGGCAAAAAAAGTGGCAAGACAGGGACAGGGAACAGACCGCATGAAAGAAATTGCAGCCTTCATCCATGAAGGTGCTCAGGCATTCCTGATGGCAGAATATAAAATTCTGATTTTCTTCGTGATCGTTCTGTTTGTACTGATCGGATTTGGAATCAGCTGGATTACATCCGCTGCATTCCTGGTAGGAGCATTGTTCTCCACACTTGCAGGATACTGCGGTATGAATGTTGCCACAAAGGCCAATGTCAGAACCGCAGCCGCTGCAAAAGATTCCGGCATGAACAAAGCATTATCCATTGCCTTCTCAGGCGGTGCTGTAATGGGTATGTGCGTTGTCGGCTTCGGTCTTTTCGGCGCCAGCATGGTTTATTTTATCACCGGAGATGCCAATGTCCTTTCCGGATTTTCTCTGGGCGCATCCTCTATCGCTTTGTTTGCCCGTGTCGGCGGCGGTATCTATACCAAGGCAGCTGACGTCGGAGCTGACCTGGTCGGTAAAGTAGAGGCCGGCATTCCTGAGGATGATCCGCGTAACCCGGCTGTTATCGCCGACAACGTAGGTGACAACGTAGGTGACGTGGCAGGTATGGGAGCCGATCTGTTTGAGTCTTATGTCGGCGCCATCGTTTCTGCCGTTACACTTGGTATCGTTGCTTTCAAAGCATCGGGAGCTATTTTCCCGCTTCTGCTTTCTGCAATCGGCATCCTGGCTTCTATCCTTGGAAGCTTTTTCGTAAAGGGCGACGAGAAATCCAGCCCGCATAAGGCTCTGAAAACCGGAAGCTACACCTCCAGCGTGATCGTGATCATCGCTTCCATCCTTCTGAGCAAATATTGTTTTGACAGCTTTGATCAGGCAATCGCGATTATCTTCGGTCTTGTAGTCGGACTTCTGATCGGTATTATTACCGAGATCTATACCTCCGGCGATTACCGTTTCGTCAAAAAGATTGCGCAGCAGTCTGAGACAGGCTCTGCCACCACCATCATCAGTGGTCTTGCTGTCGGAATGCAGTCTACAGCGATCCCGATCCTTCTGATCTCCGTCGGAATCATCGGTGCTTACCTGTTTGCAGGTCTTTATGGTATCGCTCTTTCCGCTGTCGGAATGCTTTCCACCACCGGAATCACCGTTGCAGTAGACGCTTACGGCCCGATCGCCGACAATGCCGGCGGTATCGCCGAAATGTCCGGTCTTCCGTCAGATGTCAGAAAAATCACAGACAAGCTGGATGCAGTAGGTAACACAACCGCTGCTATGGGAAAAGGATTTGCCATCGGTTCTGCCGCTCTTACAGCTCTGGCACTTTTCGTTTCCTACGCACAGGCAGTCAACCTGTTTGACCAAGGAATCAACCTGTTGGACTACAAAGCGATTGTAGGTCTTTTCATCGGCGGTATGCTTCCGTTCCTCTTCTCTGCATTTACTATGGATTCCGTATCCAAGGCAGCTTACAAGATGATCGAAGAAGTCAGAAGACAGTTCCGTACCATTCCGGGTATCCTGGAAGGAACCGGCAAACCGGATTATACCTCTTGCGTAGCCATCTCCACACAGGCTGCCCTGAAAGAAATGATGGTACCCGGCATTATGGCCGTAGTTTCTCCGCTGATCCTCGGATCGCTTCTTGGAACCACCGCTCTTGGCGGTCTGCTGGCAGGCTCCCTTGTAACCGGTGTCCTGATGGCAATCTTTATGTCCAACTCCGGCGGTGCTTGGGATAATGCTAAAAAATATATTGAAGAAGGCAATTTCGGCGGAAAGGGAAGCCCGGCTCACCGTGCTGCCGTGGTCGGAGATACTGTCGGAGATCCGTTCAAGGATACCTCCGGTCCTTCCATCAATATTTTGATTAAATTGATGACAGTAGTATCTCTCGTATTTGCTCCGTTATTCCTTCTGATAAATGAAGGACAAGGCTTAATTCACTAGCATTTCTCCAAGAAGTATGTTATAATATTAACACAATATAGCTTACCGCAAAAGAATAAAAGGAGGGGTAGAAAATGAATGGATTTGAGAAAGATTTTGACTTTATTTTAGAAAAAGCTTCCAGTGCCAAAACACCCGTAAAAGTAGTTGTGGCAGGAGCCGATGCAGAAAATATCCTGCAGGCTGCCTTTGAAGCCGAGGCAAAGGGATTTGCATTCCCGGTTCTCGTCGGAAATGAAGACAGAATCCTCGAAAAACTGGAAAAGTTCAACCTGAAAGATCGCAAATATGAGATCTGCAATGTTTCTGACAATGAGAACGTAGTGCAGCATTCCATCGATATCATCAATATCGGAATGGGAGACGTTTTGATGCGAGGAAACACTTCTACCCGCGATTTTCTGATGCCGATCCTCCACAAGGGCAATAAGCTGATCAAAAACAAGCTTCTCAGCGAAGTTGCAATGCTGAAAGTTCCTTATTATGATAAGATTTTGACACTTTCTGATGTGTCAGTCCTGATCCGCCCGTCTGTGGAGCAGCGCAAACTGGTGATCCAAAATATGGTAGAGGTTCTGAATCTCCTGGGCATTGAACACCCGAGCGTAGCAGTCCTCTCTCTCGTAGAAAAACCGAGCTTCCATATGCGTGATACCGTAGAAGCACAGTCCATCGTAACCGCACACAAGAATCATCCGATTGCTGATTGCGAGATCGTCGGTCCGATCCCGTGGGATCTGATCGTCAGCAAAGAGGCTGCACGTCTGAAAGGCTTTGACTGTCCTTACTGCGGTGAATTTGATGCGATCTGTATGCCGGATGTAATGGCCGGAAACACTTTGATGAAAGCATTGATGATGTCTGCAGATGTAAACAGCAGCGGCATCATCGCCGGAGCCACTATTCCGATCGCCATTACCTCAAGAAGCAGCTCCAAGGAGCACGCTTATCTTTCATTGGCGACCTGCATCGCGTTGCATGAAGCACAGAAAAAAGGGAAACATTAAATTAGCCGCACATATGTATGTTTAGCGGCATATAAAAAGGGTATCCCCCGATCATCCACCCGGATGAAAGGGGATACCCTTTCTTAGTTACTCGGCATTTCGTATACTTTTTTCGTTTACTTCTTTCTCGCTTTTTTGTACTTGTTCAGCAAAATATAGATCCCCAGCAGCAAAAGAACCGCCCCTGCCAGGATCAGATACATCACGGGAATCGTCACCGTCCGGCCCAAAAATTCAATATTGCAATCCACTGATTTTTTCACTTCGTTTACGAGCGCCGACGGGATCCCTGCCTCTTCCATGGCAGCAAATCCGCCTCTCATCAGATGATTCCGAAGCAGCGAAGTACCGTAGGTACCGGGCAGGAAATACAAGACCTTTTGAAGTCCTTCCGAAAACTGGGAAAGCGGCATATAGGCACCGCAAATAAACCCGTAGCCTGCGCTTACGATGGTTCCCACTGCCGAGATCTGCCCCTGGGAATTTAAAAAGAAATTGATCACCGAAGACAGTGCCGTTCCAAACATGACCAGAAGGAACACGTCTAAGATCACAAAAAGGATGTCTGCAGCCGACAAATACCAGCCGGTCACTGCCAGATAGATCATGCTCACCCCGGTCGTCACGTAGCAGATGATCAGTGTCACGCTCAAAGAAGCCAGATAATAACTTCCCGCTAAAACGGATTTTTTCACCGGTGAAACGGTCAGATCCATGATACTTCCACTTACCTTATCCTGCACCATCAGCATGTTGGAGCAAAATGCCACCGTCACACAGCTCACAGCCAGAAGCGACGCCACCAGCTGTCCGCCTGCGCAGCCATTGATCAGATCTTTTGCGATATGCAGCTGCTCAGGCACCGCAGACGCAAAGCTGTCACGGTAAATCTTTCCAAGAAAAGTTGCATAAAGGACCAGCAAGATCAAAGGCGTGATCAAAGAAGTAAAAAACATTCCCTTATCTTTAAAAAACAGCTTTTGATTCCGCTTTACCAGTGCTTTTAACTCTTTCATGCCTGGTCACCTCCCGTCAGTTTTTTCCCGGTCACCGCCAGGAACACATCGTCCATCTTTCCCTTTGCGATCTCATAATCCCGAAAAACCTCCGGATGTTTCAGGATCAGCTCCGTTGCCCTGGCTGTATTCGGCACAAACAACCGGAACAGATCCTGCTCCTTATCTTTCTCATAAGGTATTTCCAGCTTTTGGATTTCTGTTTCTTTTGCACCATAGATTGTTACAAAATCTCCGCTGTATGTATTTTTCAACTCCAACGGAGTTCCCTCTGCCGCAATGCTGCCTTTATCGATGATTACCACATAGCCTGCTCCCGCTGCTTCTTCCATATAGTGAGTCGTCAGAAACACCGTCATCTTTTCATTCTTCCGCAGATCTTCCACCACGTTCCACAGCGTTTTCCGCGTCTGCGGATCTAAGCCCGTCGTCGGTTCATCCAAGATTAAAATCTGAGGACTGTGGATCAGCGCCCTGGCAATATCGATCCGCCGCCTCTGTCCGCCGGAGAGTTTTCCCACGGTGCGCTTCAGCAGATCCTGAAAATCCAGATGCTCTGCCAGTTCCTCCAGGCGCCCCTGAAAGGCTTTTCCCGAGATCCCGTAAAGCGCCGCCCTGCTCTCCAGGTTATCCCGCACAGACAACGCTTTATCCAGCACGGAATTCTGAAACACGATCCCCAACTTTCTTTTCATACCGTCCGGATCCTCCTGAAGGCTTTTCCCGTCGATCCGGATCTCTCCGTCGTCCGGCATCAGCTGACCGCAAAGCATATTGATCGTGGTAGATTTTCCCGCGCCGTTGATCCCAAGAAAAGCAAACAGTTCTCCTTCGCCCACGCGAAAACTCAGATCTTTTACTGCCTGCACCTCTCCAAAGCGTTTGTTTAAATGACTGATCTCAATTATCGGTTTCATCTTGTCCCTTTCTGCAATACTGCGACTTCACACCCTGATAAACATCAGACTTGCTTTGCTCAAATCACCTGAAAATGCTTCAGTGCATTCCAGATTCCGTCTTTATCTATATGATCCGTCACGTAATCTGCCTGTTCCTTCAAGATCGAAAAGGCATTTCCCATGGCAACACCGATCCCTGCGAACTTCAGCATGTCAATATCGTTTTCCGCATCGCCGAAAGCTATGATCTCTTCCCGGGACAGCCGGAACAGCTCCATCATTTTCTGGATACCGACGGTTTTATCTCCCTCTTTCGGGATCACGTCCGCCGCATAGGGATTCCAGCTGACCGCCCGGCAGCCCGGCAGTTTCTCTTCAATTTCTTTCCGCTTTTCTGCATCTGCATAAAGAATGAACTGGAAAATCTCACCGCCTTCATACTCGCCCACCGGCGGCAGCGGAGAGGAAATAGCTTTCTGGGTCTGCACCACCAGATCGTTGATAAAATTCACGTAATTCCGTTCTTTTTCCACCATCATCATCGGAACTTCATGGGAATTAAACAATGCAACCGTCGCCTTGGCATCCTCCGCATTCATCAGCTCTTCATAAAATACCTGCTTTTTTTTATCCAGGCAGATCTGTCCGTTCAGGGTCACATAACCGTCATAGGAAGATTCCCACAGCGGCAGATTCTCCAGCTCCGTCATCTGTCTGCCGGTAGCTATAAAAATCTTTACGCCCTTTTCCCTTGCCTGCTGCAATGCTTCTATTGTACTTTTCGGCACACCACCCAGATTGTGGGACATTAAAGTACCGTCCACATCCAAAAAAATTGCTTTTATCATTTCATTTTCTCTTTCTTACATGCTTTGTCTGTTCTTTTTTATCTTTCCTTTTTGCGCACGATCTCCAGCCAGTAGCCGTCCGGGTCTTCGATAAAATAAACACCCATAGACGGATTCTCATAACAAATGCATCCCATCTCTTTGTGCTTTGCATAGGCACTGTCAAAGTCTTCCGTCTCAAAAGCCAGATGGAATTCACAATCTCCCAGATTGTATGGCCGATCCATTTCTTTCATCCAGGTCAGCTCCAATACGAAATCTGTCGTTTCATTTCCCACGTAGACGATGATATAGCTTCCGTCTTCTGCTTCTTTTCTGCGAACCTCTGTAAGCCCCAGTGCTTCTTTGTAAAAGCTCAGAGATTTCTGCAGATCAAATACATTATAATTTTCATGTACCATTTTAAACTGCATGACTGCTTTCTCCTCTTCATTTCTTAAATTTATTGTTTTTTCACGTTTTACTTTTATTATTCCTTTTCAAAGGTCTCTCCCGGTTTTTGGATCCTTTGCACGATCCCGTCATACTCCGGATGCTTTTCCAGGAATCGGTCTATGATGCCGTAATCTTCCCAAAAATGCATCGGAAATACCCAGTCGCTGTCTGTGTGCTCCAGATAGTACTCCATACCACGATATGCCGTCTTTTCCAGCCGCGGATCCAGCGGGATAAAGGCTGCATCAATCTTTCTGCCTTCCAGCACTTCCATGGCTTTCTCGTATTCCTTCTGCATTTCCTGCCGGTATTCCTCAGACTCCTCTTCCCAGAGCCACAGATTCAGATCACCTGCATGGTAAATCGTCCTGCCTTTGTATTCTGCCAAAAAGGCTACCCCTTCATCCGTGGATTTCAAAGCGGTCACTTTCATATCCTCCGCACCCGGTATCGATACGATATGACTTCCGCCCGGTCCCAGCAATGTAAAATAGCTTTTCTTCTCTTTATGCTGTATCAGCTGCCACAGTTTTCCGTAATCGATCGTCACGTCATCCGACAGGATAAACTTGATATTTTGATAAACTGCCAGCAATGCAAAAATTTCCGGATTATAATGGTCATGATGGGAGTGGCTGACAAACACGACCAACGGCTTTTCTTTTTCCAGGATCGGGATTTCTCCTTCATAATAATCAAACAAGAAATTTATTTCCTCTGTCTCCAGCAAAAATCCACTGTGTCCGATATAAGTTACTTTCACTCCTGCTTTCCCTCCTATTTGTTATGGAATCAAATACCCCTGTTCTTCGTTTTGTTTCCATCACCATCATAGCATGATTTTCAGAATATTTCCTCAAAAATCGTCACTGCTTTCTCGGTAAATCCGCTTTATGATAAATACCCCCACATATCTGTGACAGACTAAAAAAGATCCACCGGATCTTTTTGTCGTATGCTTGACAACACGAAAAGCAGGCAGCTGACTTTTATGCCGGCTGCCCGCTTAGCATGCGATTCTTCTTCATCCTGATTTTCGCTTTTATTTTAATTTTCCGTAAGCTTCATCTCAATGGCTTCTTTACCTTTTTTCTGATTATTCTCTTCAAAGATTACAGAAGTGTTTTCCGCAGCTCTGCTCCGTCTTTTGCGCTCAGATATGCCGGTGCAATATCGAATACCGTCTTACAGCCGCTCTGCCCTTCCTGGTTCAGGCGGAACGCTGCTCTTGCATAAGCTGCCAGCACACAGGAGGTAAACTCCGGATTGGAATCCAACTTCAGACTATATTCGATTACATGGCTGTTTTCCTGCCCCCATCCTGTTTTTCCGGAACGGATCACAAAACCGCCGTGCGGGATCCCGCTGTGATTTGCTTTCAGCTCTTCTTCGCTGATAAAGTGTACTGTCGTATCATAGTCTGCGAAATAATTCGGCATCGTTTTGATGGTTTCTTCTACTTTTACCGGATCTGCACCTTCCTCCAGTACGACAAAGCACTCTCTTGTATGTTTCTGTCTGGTCGTAAGTTCCGGATTTTCTCCGTTACGCACCGCTTCCAGAGCACTTTCCACCGGAATGGTATACTGTTTTGCATCTTTTACACCTTCTACCCGGCGGATTGCGTCAGAATGTCCCTGGCTGACTCCTTTTCCCCAGAATGTATAATCCTGTCCTTCCGGAAGAATCGCATTTGCATACATCCGATTCAGAGAAAACATACCCGGATCCCAGCCTACGGAAATGATTCCTACATGTCCGTTTTTCTTCGCAGCCTCGTCTACCTTTGCAAAATGCTCCGGAATTTTTGCATGCGTATCAAAGCTGTCTATTACATTGAACATCTCTGCATATTTCGGTGTCTGCTCCGGCAGATCCGTAGCGCTTCCTCCGCAAAGGATCATCACATCGATTTTATCCTTCCACAGCTCTACATCTGCCACAGAACAAACCGCAGCGTCTTTTGTCAAAATGGATACTGTCTCCGGATCTCTCCGTGTGAACACTGCTGCCAGTTCCATGTCCGGATTCTGCTTGATTGCGCATTCTACGCCTCTTCCTAAGTTTCCATATCCTAAAATGCCGATTTTCATTCTCGTTTCTCCTTTTCTTTTCACTGCCCGAGTTTTTGAATTTCTTCATTACTCAAACGCCATTTTACTCTTTCGGCAACTTCCCTGTCAACGGATTCAATTTAATTCATTTTTTACGGAACGTTTAAACAGCGAATCCAGCACCTCTTTCACATCCGCAGACGCATACAAAATATCGTACACCGCTTCACAGATCGGTAAATCCACCTGATATTTGTCTTTCAGCTCCATCAGTGCCCGTACGGTATAATACCCTTCTGCAAGCTGATCAAAGTTTTCGCCCTTTACAAACTGCTCTCCAAATTTTCGGTTGTGGGAAAATTCCGAAAAAACAGTAGCTTCATAATCACCCAGATGGCACAGTCCGTAAGCCGATAATTCGTTTCCTCCCATTGCTTTGATCAGGCGTGCGATCTCCCGGGTTCCTCTCGACATCAAAGCACCCTTCAGGGTAGAAAGCCCGATCCCGTCCAACATACCTGCTGCGATTCCGATCACATTTTTGGCGGCTGCACCGATCTCATTTCCGATCAAGTCTTCTCCGTAATAGAAGCGGATCAGATCACTGGAAAATGCGTCCGCAAGCCTGCGTTTTACGGCTTCATTTTTACTGTCGATCACCATACAGTTTGGGATCCCACGATAAAACTCCTGCACATGTCCCGGTCCCAGCCAGACCGCTGTCGTGTTGCTCTCATCCAGATGCTCTTCTGCGATCTCGGATAACCGCTTTCCGGTTCCGATCTCGATTCCTTTCATACACAAAATCATCGTTTTCCCATGCAAAGCAAAGGGTTCCAGTTCCTGCATCAGGCCGGCAAGTCCCTGTGCGTTGACTGAGATCACGATGGCTTCCGCATCCTTCACACAATGCAGATCCGTCGAAAGTGCGATGCTGTCCGGCAGACAGAGCAGATCATTTTTCCGTTCCTTCAAAAAACGCTGCATATGCACCGACGTCTCTCTTCCGTACAACGTCACTTCATTTCCGATCCTGTCCAAATACCAGGTGATCAAAGATCCCCATCTTCCACATCCTATTACTGTAATTTTCATCTAGTCATCCTTTTCTTTCTCAATCTCTTCTAAAGCGGAAGCTGCGAATGCTTTTATCCGCCTCCATAGCATACAGGATTGGAAGCGGAAGCGCAATGTTTTCTGTACCGAAATTCTCATCCTGGATATGCGCCGTTCTTCTCCTTCCGGATTTCAACCCGCCTTTGATTGTCATCTCGTCTTTTTCCCGTATATTTTCAATGATTTTTATATAGCATGCAATGTTTTATACACTATCCGACAACCAATCTGTTCTCCCTTGCTTTTTATTTTTCGCCCACTGTGTCTCCGATGATCTCTATGGCATTGCTGATATAGCTGATTTTTCTTTCGCTGATCACCTTTCCGTCGACCGATATCTTGACTACCGCCACCGCCAGCTGATCATCTTTCGTATAGTTGGTATCTCCCATGGCCGTCTGCCATTCCACTTCCACATCCAAATTCTTTGCATCGGTCTCTTCTTTAAGTTCTATTTCATAACTCATGTCTTTCGAGAAAGCCGAATTGGAGCCGGAAACTACTTTCAAGCGTTTTTTCTCCCGGTAAACTTTGATCGTATAGTAGACGACATCTTCTTTCTTCTCCACGAATTCTTCATTTGGGGAAGCAACGGCCTCGTATATCATTTCCCGGGAATCTTCATCCGCTGCCCCTGCTTCTTCTTTCCCGCAGCCGCTCAATGCAAATAAAAACATGAGGCTTAACAGTACGAATCCTATCTTTTTCATTGGGTTTCCTCTTTTCAAAATTTACTCCGTTACTCGTTTTACTCTGTGATCTCGATCTGGTTCCCCTCTATTCCGATGATGCAGCTCTCATAATAGCCGTCCCCTGTAGTTCTCGGACCGCTGAGCACTTCATAGCCATCCTGACGCAGTCTTTCCGTCAGTTCGTCTACTGCCGCCTTGCTGCCAAGGCTGAATGCAATGTGGATATATCCGGTCCGTGTCAGAATTTTCTCTGCATCCTCCATTTGCGGCTTCTGCATAAGCTCCAGCCGCGCCCCGTCATCAAAGGTAAGAAAATAAGATCTGAAACCGGTCGTTTGATTATGATACCCTGCATTCGATACAGCATGAAAATACTTCAGAAAGAAATCTCTTACTTCTTCCAGCTCTTTTACATACATGGCAATGTGTTCTATTCGCATTTCAAACTCCTTTTTCAATTTAATATCAGATTTTTCGGCATGGAAGAAAATACGGTGCGTTCCGTCATAAAGGCATAAATACAGGAGGTAATACACTCTTAACCCTGCAGCCCGCCGGACTGACGGATCATATCTTCTACCACAATATCGAAGATCTCTCCCACTGAATTGCAATACTCCAATATCTTCCACGGCTCATTGGTATGAAAATGGATCTTGATCAGCTCTTCATCTCCTGCTGCGATCAGACTGTTTCCTTCAAAATGTTCCGTTATATAATCTGCGATATCATCCTCGTCTAAATCTTCGTCTCTCCTCTCGATCAACAGCTGTGTATCATAACGATACGCAAACTGATCATCCTCTGCATCGATTGACTGAATTCCCATCACCATGTCCTCCTTTTTGCTTCTTGTATTTTTATGTGTTTTCTTACAGCACAATATTATAGCAGAACTCAAAAGAAAACATATCTTTTTTATCGAAAAATCTGAATCTCCTTCTTTCGCTCTGGTTCATCTATTTTTTAACCAATAGACAAAATACTATGATTCTATAATCTAACGAGGCTGCCGCACAAATATGCGGCAGCCCCGTTATAACTTCAACTATTTATTATCTGTTGTATTTTTTCTTTTTACTCACAACCGCTGTTCCCATCATAACACCACCAAGAATCAACAATGCCATCCACAGAGCAAGGTTGTTCATATCACCGGTCTTCGGTACAGCCTTTTTGCCGGATTTGGCAGTCTGGTTGGCCTTGTTTGTTTTATCAGCCGGTTTATTTGCGGAACCGTTTGCCGGAGAATCAACCGTAGGTTTCTTGTCGGAAGCATCTGCTTTGATCTCAAATTCCGTACTGCATTCGCCGTCATTGTAAACGATCGTCAGCTCATGTTTACCCACAGACAGGGTCGCTAGATAATCCTTCTTCAGCGTAACCACCGTAGAACCGGAGACTGCTGTATAGTGATCTGCAGAAATCGTATCCCCATCCACTTTTACACCTTCAAATTTGGAGAGATCCCCGTTTGCACGGAAGGTCAATGCTCCGTCGCTGTTCTGTGCCCAAGAACCGTTTGCACCCTCCAAAATTTCATAGGTAACGGAAGGTTCAGGTGATAATTGATCAATGCTTTCAACACGGGTTGCTTTACAAACCTCACAGGTAAAGGTTTTTTCTCCTGCAGCAGCGGTCGTCGGCTCTTTCGTGATCACACCGTTATCCCATTTATGCTCTTCTCGTTCAGACTCCTGTGCACAGGCCTCACAAACCCGCCAGTGCCGGTCGTTATCATGCTGCCATTCACCCCAGGTGTGCACATGTGTATATCCATCCGTAGTCAACAGAAGTGTGGTGCCTTCTTTCTGAATCTGGTACCGGGTATCATCGCTGACAATATTTTTACTGTAATCCGTGCCATTGGCAGCTCCTGTCGCAATGGTCACCGGGGCATCTGCCGTAGGCGCAGTGGTTACATTCACACCGATGGTGCCGCTCAGTGCACCGGTAAGGGCAAGTTTTGAGCTTACCGTCTGATAATTCGATGCAGAGCTGTCCAGACAAAGGTTATTCTCCTTACCTTCTACTTTATTGCCGGTAATGGAAGCCGTACCGGAAACTTCCAGCGCTGCCGCTCCGCCGTAATCATAAGCGTTATTTGCCGCAAGTGCAGAAGCATATACACCGCCGCCAAACTGAGTGGCTGTATTTCCGCTGATCGTACCGCCATTCATGACAAATTTTGCGGTCCAGCTTACGTAGACACCGCCGCCGGTACCGTAACTGGCTGTTGTGCTGTCTGCAACGTTATCCGTAATACTGCCGCCGTACATGCGGAACTCAGACGGTCCATACCAGACAACCCGCGTGATATCTACACCACCGCCGCTTTTCGCTGTATTTCCGCTGATCGCACCGCCATACAGATTAAACAGACTCGATTTCGTTGTATCAGAAACACCCTGCACGCACACACCGCTTCCGCCGGTGTCATAAGCAGATGTATTGCCGGTGATCGTGCCGCCGTACATATCAAAGGTACCTCCCAGCACTTTTACACCTTTTCCACTGTATGTACTGTCAGATGCATTTTTCGCATGGGTAATGCTACCCTTGTTATCCTTGCAGTCTGTCAAAGTGAAATGGCCTGTGACCTTGATGACATCTACATCTTTTTTCGTAACATCCTCAGGATTCTTCATGGAAATCGTATGTCCGTTCAGACAGAGCACCACGCCGTCGGGAACATCCCAGCCGCAGTATGCAGTCGATATATTTCCCTTATATTCAATTGCTGAAGTCAGCGTCACATCCGTATCCAGATAATAGTTGCCTGCAGTATTCGGCAGACTGTCCGCGCTGGTCCACGCAGTAAATGTCGTTTCCGCATTTTCCGTATGATCTCCGATCTCCTGATGCTTTGCGCCGCACAAATAGTGCTTGTGCTCCGTTTCCTCCGGATCCGGATCAACAGCATTTTTGCTTACCAATACCAGTTTTGTTTTATCACTGCTGTCATGAATAATCTCGTAATCTGAATCGTCACTGATGATGTTTGCACTGTAATCTTTATCTGCAGCCGCACCGGTTGCAACGGCAACAGATGAGCCGGCTGAAGGTAACTCGTTTACTTTCACACCGATCTTACCGCCAAAGCTGCCGTCGATGGTAATCGTCTTTGCGTCAGCCAAATACACATTGCTTGCACTTTCATCACTTTTCTTTTTATTGCCGGTGATGTTTGCATTTCCGTACACGGTCATAGAACCACTGTTATACACACCGGCTCCGTCATACCCCTTATTGCCAGAGATCGTACCGTCATACATAACAAAAGTGGATTGATTGCCATTGAATACACCGCCGCCAAAAAAGCCGTTTGAATTGTTGTTCAGGATGGAACCGCCGTACATAATAAATGCACCTGCGTTATCCACACCACCGCCAGTACTTCTGCCATTGTTATCGGAAATGGAGCCATCGTACATTGTGAAACGGCCGCCATTATACAAAGCATGACCACCTATGCCTTCTGCATGGGTAAGTTTACCTGTAGTACCGCAGTCAGTAAGCGTAAAGCTGACACCTGTTCCGACAAAAACGGCTGTTTTTGTATCACCTGTACAGGCAATGGTCTTTCCGTTCAGGCACAGCACCGTTCCGTTTGCCGGCTGCCATGTGTTTGAAATGCTTACATTATCTGTCAGATAGTAGTTGCCTGCGGTATTCGGCAGACTGTCTGTGCTGGTCCACGCAGTAAATTCCGTCTCAGCTTCTGCCGTATGGTCACCGATGGCCTGATGCTTTGCACCGCACACGCAATGCTTGTGCTCCGTTTCTGCCGCCTGTACGGTAGCCTGAGGCAGCAACCCCATGACCATAGTCAGACAGAGCAAAACCGAAAATAGCTTTTTCTTCATAATTCTCCCTCCACTTCCTCATTCTCCTTGTGTCTGCTCCTTTTAAAAACAAACATGCAAAAAGAGGTCCGCGCTTCGAACACAAGACCTCTTTTTTCCACGCAAGTATACATTTGTAATTATAACAGACTCATGTGCAGATTACAAACAGTTTTCAGATAATTTTTCGCGTCAATCGCATCAATTATTCAAACACTCAATTTCACACATATGCCAAAAACATATATATTTTTCTGATTTTAAAATAACCATTGCTTTTTCTTATAATTTCAATATATCTTTTCTCAGACATTCGATATAAACTAATTTTCAAAAGGAGGTAACACCATGTTTAAGGTTGCACAACAAGAAAAAACAGGAAAATATTTTCGTTCTCTTATAGAAACGAAATATCCTAGTATCCGACAATTTTGTAAAAAAGTTTTAGAAAAAGAAAAGCGGGCTCTTACTGACGATGAAATTAATAGAAAACAAAATCAAATGAGCCAAATTTTTAATGGAAAGAATTCCCTTCCACTTTATGACCTTCCTATTTTTTGCGAATTACTGGAGGTTTCTTGTGAAGAAATACTTACTGCCGGAAAACATTATGCTCCCATCAGTGGACACATCACAAATTATGAAATTGCATCTTCACACGATCCCTACATCTGGCTGGGAAACGTATATGAAACGAGAGGATGGATTGTTTCTAAATCCAGATGAATATAATAAAACCGTGATTGACTATGCTTTTGAATTTAAAAATTTTGACTTTCTCAAATATTTACTGGACAATGAGTATATCTGGTTCGCCGATAACAGTGAAAACGACTTTTCCCACCATATTCATGGATTCGGTGCCGGCACAAGCGTTAAAATCAAAGAACGTGACAGAATTTCCAGAACTACCCTTCCTTTAGAATTAGAGCGCGACTGCGAAGAAAAAGGACTCCGGCAAAAAATGATCGCATTGGCAATCGAAAATAAAGCCTTTACACTCCTCGATACTCTGCGGGCACGGGAAATCCCGACTTTCTATCAGTTCTGCCGTAACACAAACATTCAAACACATTGCAAAGACTATTACGAAGAAGATGTGATCGACCAAATTATTGACTCCGATGATGGCAAACTTTTTGATTATTTTGCCACACCAGTAACTATTCTCGATCCATGGGAAGGACAGCACACTTTTATATATCCTTTTTTCTCTGACCTCTTAGAAGAAATGATAGCTCTAAAAAACAATCACTCTGAAACATTACTTAAAAAAGCAATTAACTATAATCAACAAACATTATCCCAAGTAAAGGAAATTGTCCAAAAAAATTTTGAAAACAAAAAAGAAGAATTATATTGGGATCACAATAATCCAAATTTGACAGAGCCTGCTTTACTTTCTGAGATAGCGGTCTTAGCTATGAAAAGTCTTGAACCTTTTATTTTTGACAATAATCTTTTATTTTTCCGCTATTACAGTGAACCCAAGACAGCAGTTAGATTTTGTACGAATTGTATCCACATTAACGCAACATCCAAAAATCCTTTAGTTAATGATCTCATCCAGAAAGTAAATGACTTATATGAAGCCATTATACACATACAACCTGACATTACGCTTTGCTAAAAGGAGGACCTTTTAATTATGTCAAACCCTTTTTTCGATTTTTCTGATGGTTCTTTTTGTTTCAGTACATCCGACAATATGGCTGTCAATTCCGAGGGCGATCTCATGATGCGCTTGGACGACCATATGGCGATGAATTTATCCACCGGTGATCTTCATATGGTTTCTTCTTGGCCCTTTGATGATGACGAAGATAATTGACCCCCCCGACATCATCCGCCGTTACAAAAACTGATATGCGCTATTCTTATTGTTGTCTTTGCAGCTCTTGGCGGCTCCAACGATCGGATGAGGGACATAGCATTCTTCCAGTACCGCCAGTTCTTCTTTGGTCAACGAAATCTCCAACGCATCTGCAGCATCGTCAAAATACTGTGGTTTCGTCGCTCCGATGATCGGAGAAGCCACGCCTTTTGCCCAAAGCCACACCAACGCCATTTGAATCTTCCCCTCGAAGAGTCAGACTGCCAGTCCGGACGCGCCAAATGGTCCTCTGCCATAACAAAACAACCTCCGATCCTTATCTTTCTATGATAAGAACCGGAGGGTCATTTATGTTTATCTTTTTCATTCCATTTTCAAGACTTGATCAATTTTCGTCGGGTGTTTCTGCTTCCGGGACGACATTTCCTTCTGTACCCGCAGATTCTGAAGAACCGTTCACAGTGTCCGGCTGTGTATCCGGTGCTGTCTCTGCCCCGTCCGAACTGCTTGGTCCATCCTCTGATGCTGCTCCTGATGGTGTCGTATTGTCAGCGTTTTGGTCCGACTCTTCCGCAGTTGTCATATCTGTCGCTTCCGTTCCGTCTCCAAGCTTCGTTCCATTTCCGATTTTATCGCCTGCCACAGTGCAGGTTCCCCACTGCGGCGTAATGGTCATATCTCCATCCTCTGCAAAATTTGCGGTAAACGTGATTCTTCCACCCCTCGAAATCTGCTGCGTATAATACTTCTGTTCCCCAAAACTTACGATATAATAGCCCGTACTTGCAGTACTTGCATCGTCGTTGGCCGTAATGGTAATCGTATAAAGGGTATTCGCTTTTAAGGAAACGGTGTAATCAGCTGCTCCGTCTTCCGACTGTGCAACGGCAACGGCTTCATTATTTACAGTAACGGCACCTGTATAAGAGGCTGTCCGGATCGGATCCACCGTCTTTTTCTGGGTTACCGTAAACCAGGCCCAGCTTGTTCCGAAAAGACAGATCGCACACAAAATGATGCTCACCACCGACGGCGCCAGCATACGTCCGATCCCTGCTTTCCTTTCCCGCTTCTTCTTTTCCATTTTGCCTGCTTCTCCTTTCGTTCCACTCAGTTCCTTGCACTTCCTGATGAAGCATTTATCTCGACGATTCTCATCCTTTTTGTTCGCTTTATAAAGCTGTCTATGCTTCTATGGTATCACATATTACCTGCATCCGGTAATCAAAAAGCATAAAAATTTTTATGCCCTTTGATTACCCCTCCACCCGAAGGTGGAGAGAAAAGTTCTAAAAGAAATATTTTTACTCTGCTACTACAGTATACCACACATCACCGTTGGCTTTCGTCTCAGAAGTTACTTTGTACCCTTCTGGTACAAAGTTTCCGCCCAGGTTGTCATCACCCTTGGAAGGATCATAGTTTACGAAAGTACCGCCTTTGACTGTGATGGTTCCCGGATTTCCGTTGGACTGATTCAATACATAATAGTATCCCCTATAAGAATAATTGGTCTGGAAGAAACCTCCCTCGATCACAATATTTCCGCCCTGGGAATAGATCACCGAGTTTCCGTATCCGTCTGCATCTCCTCCGACCGTGTATGTACCGCCTTTGATGGTAACTGTTGCACCGTTTGCCGCTGCAACACAGATATTATTTCCGCCTTTACCACCGTCAAAATAACCGTTTTCGATGGTCACATTTGCATCTGCACCAATTGCTTTCACTGCAATCGCATCCGGATTCGTTGCAATGATTCCTTTGTCGATCGTCTCTGTTCCTGTAAATGTTTTTCCTGCAGCAACTGTTTCTGCATAGGCAGCATCTCTATCGTACTGATCATTATAGCTGTCATTTTCTACCGTATCCTGGGTTGCATATACTGTGACAGAAATGCCTTCAATGCTCAGATTCTGATATTCATTTCCGGCAGATTCCTGCATATGTCCTTTGATAATAAATTCTGCGCCTGGTGTATTTGCGGCTAATTTCTGTTCTGTCTGATCAATGGCAGCATCATTGACTGTCCAATCGATCACTTCATTCAGCTTTTGATCTCCTTTGATACCGGAAATTTCAACCTTATACTTCAGTGCCAGATTGCCTTTATTTACTACACGAAGCGCCGGCAATTCATAAGTACATCCGGGCTCCCAGAGAATTGCTTCGTTCTCTTTTCCTGCTGCTTTCTTGAAATCCAGTGTCTGTCCTTCTGCGCTTACCCACTTTCCATTTGCATCTTTCATCTGCAGTGCAACATCCAGATTCCCTGACTGGATCTTGTTGACGCCTGTACTTGCAGTGTCTGTAAACCATGCAAATGTGGTCCCGATGAGCATTACTACACATAATGCCAATGCTAATACACTGGAAATCAATGCGCTTTTTGTTGTTCTTTTTTCTTTCATTGCGTTTGCCTCCTCTTTTGTTTCTCTTGCAATGTTATAAGAAAAATATATGTTTCCTTATTTTGTCACAATATACCAAGTATCGCTGCCAACCACTTCTTTAGTTGTTGTGCAGCCTGTGCCAAGAGAAATTTTCCCGGTTTTCGCATTCACCGGATCCACAACTGTCACACCCGGATTGTAATTTTTAAACCTGCCGCCGTTTACCGTAATGGTACATTCGGCTGTTGCATTGTCCTGATGATTCAATACAAAGTATGTACCATTCGAAGGACTGGCTG
>CAKRWZ010000018.1 GCA_934418295.1 uncultured Mediterraneibacter sp. | reverse complement strand
CGGGCTTCTCCGCGGTTTCGGGTATGTTCCATGTCTTTCCGGTCAGAAATGCACCGTCGATTTTTCCTTCGGCGCAATACCCGCGCACGCTGCGTTCGGAAACGCCCCACCTTTTCGCCGCTTCTGCGACAGAAATATAGTTCATAGCGAACCCTCACTTTCTACATGTGGATAGTATAGCACATTATCGGCAAAATATCAAGATTTGATGATGAAATAATATTCTGATTTCGCCGATATCGGCAATTATACGCAACCGTTAAATCAGCTATAACATTTTGTGCCTATCAAAAGTTTGAAATTCTTATCATTGTAGGTTTGTCAAACATGTATTGTAATCCTACAATGTATGATAAGGATCGTACATACCCTGAGTTGTAAAAAAGAGTTTTGTATGCTAAAATTAATATAACTATGCTGTGCGAAAGGACGGAGTTATAGATTTTCGTACAAAAGGATAAATGAAAAGGAGAGTGTGTATCGTGAAAAGAAAGAACAGAATTTTATCCGTATTTTTGATTCTGTGCATCTTTGCAGGAATTTTGAGTGGGTGCGGCAGTAAAGAACAGGTAACGGCAGAGAGTTTGATGAACGCTTGCAGCAAGAATCTGGAAAAGGTGGATTCTATGGCGGGTGATATGGACATGTCCATGGAAATGGGAGTAAAGCAGGGAAGTATGTCAATGAATGTGGAATTTGTTTTGGATTCCAGTATGGAAGTGACAGAAGAGCCGGCGGCCTTTCACATGAATGCTTCTATGAAAATTACAGGGCTTTTTGATACCGGGGAAATGGAAATTTACACCGTTGAAGGGGAAGACGGGAAGACGACAACTTATACGAAAGTCAGTGATACGTGGACGAAATCGACGGAGGAAACGGATACAGTAGACAGCGATCAGTTGAAAAACCTGTCCAAGCTCTCAGATATCGGAAAGAAATATAAATTGGAAACAAAGATTGAACAGGTGAACGGGAAAGATGTATATGTACTTACTGCTTCTGTTGACGGAAAAGATTTGAATAAAATCATGAAGTCTCTTTCCGGCGTGATGGAAAACGGAATGGAAGGGATGGATCTGGATTTTTCTGATGCGACATTTCAGGTTACCTATAAAATCTATCAGGACAGTAAATTCCCGGCGGCAATTAATATTGCAATGGGTGGAGCGGCGATCAAGATGATAGAACAGGATGGAACACAAGTCCTTTTGAACAACTTTACCATTGATATGGATAAGTTGGAGTATAACGGGATCAAAGAAATCAAGATCCCGGAAGAGGCTGCCGATGCAGTAGAGAACCAAAATTTGTAATAAAAATGGAATATTTGCTAAAAAAATTAAAAGTTTCATACAAAATATAGTTGTGCTTTTAAAAGAACAAGGGTATAATTAAATGATTTAGATCAAAATAAAATAGAATACAGAGGTGAGAACGTGGAGAAAAAAGATTCCGTAACGACAGCAAGAAAAAGAGGAACAGCAGTACCGGAAGAATTGCCGGAGAGTAGGGATAAACGCAGCGAAATTATAAAAGCTGCGCAGGAATGTTTTTTTGAAAAAGGTTATGAGGCTACATCTGTCCGCATGATCATGAAAAAGGTCGAGGCAGAGGTAGGATTGTTTTATTATTATTTTGAAAATAAGGCGGAAGTTTTTGATTATGCCATGGAGTTGTTTTTGGATTATTACAAAAAAGATTTCGAAGAGATCACGAAATTTGCTTTGAGAGATCCATTTGGCGGAATTCAAAAGTTCTTTATACTTTTGCTTGAGGAAACAAGAAAATATCGTGAGCAGTATGCAGAGCATCTGCACAAAACGGTGCGGTTGGCGGTCAGAGAGGAATTGCTTACACTGATGACGCCGTATTTGCGCCAGATCGTGGAAACGTTTGTGGCGGTGGGAGTGAAGCCGCCGTCTTCTGTAGACGTGACTGCAATGCTTTTGACACACGGCGTGGGCAGTTTGATCATTCATCAGGAAGAAGAATGGATCCATATCAATTCTGTAGAGATCCGAAAATCAGCGAATTTGATCATGGGGGTAGATCCGGATAATTATGAACTGGTAAATCCTGTTTTTGCGGAATTGAGGGATATGAAAGGGATCACAGAAATGGCCGGACAGTATCGTGACGTGATCATGGGATATGGTCAGGAGCTGTTTGATGCCACATTGGAAAATAAGATTTTGGATCAGGAAGTGATCGTGGTCAGACATTACGGACAACCGATCGGATTTGTCGGATTTTCGAAAAAGCGAAATGAGCTGGGCTTTTTGGTGGTCAATGAGCATTATCGGAAACGTGGTATCGGCGGTGAGCTGCTGATGTCAGCGCTGGCACAGTTTCCGGTGGGCAGCAGATTGACGGCATTGGTAAAATGCGGTGAGGATGATCAACCGGAAACCGGATTGAGAAAATTATACAGACGTTTCGGCTTTCAAGAAAAAGGAGTGTCCATTGTTTCCGGACATCGTTGTATAGGGCTGGACGTGATTTTGCCGGAAAAGATTGCAGATCTGAGGATGGACAATGCGGCCTGGGCATGGAGAGATTTGGATATATAAAAAGAGTTATAGGACAAAACGTGTTGATGAAAACCGGCTTCAATCCTTGTATATCGAGGGATGAAGCCGGTTTAATCTTTCTGCAAAAATAATGTGTGAAATTTAACTTATACCTGTCTGAAAATCACTACAAGGAAAATCACAATAATTAAAAATGCGATCCATGTGAAGGCGGTTTTTAATGCATTTTGGGATTGATCGGAAGGTGCGGAACAAGTAGGTTTGGACTGATCTGCCGGAGTGGTCCGTGTTGACTTTACGGCAGGCTGCGGCTTGGCTGCCTGATGGTACAAGGCAAGCGGATCGGTTCGGTGCATGATCCGATCATAAAAACGGTCAAGCCACTCGACATCCCCGGGCTCACACATTGTTTCTTCGGAGCAGTCCGGTTCATGTACGATTTGATTCCTTATCTGACGATAATGTTTTAATTGTTTCAAATCTTCATTCCAACCAGAAACATGGCGATAACCCGGAAGCGTTTTCATGTCTTCAATGTAAGATGAAATACCTCGATTGTTTCTATACAGGTCGCCGCATAGTTTCTCGAGTCTTTTGTAAGAAGTTATAAAATCCATGACTGTAAGTACATCACTTTCTTAAAAATCGTTCCGCAAGTTTTTGATGGATCGGTTTGCCCATCTGATAGTCTAACTTTTTGCCAAACCAGATTTCCTGCGCGCCGATGGCCTGGTCTACAAGCATCATAAGGCCGGTCACGGTTTTCAGTCCCTCGTCGGAGGCGAGGGAAAGAAATTCCGTGATCAGAGGATTATAGACAATGTCGGCCGCGGTATGGAAGCGCCGGATCACGGAGGCGTCCACTACGCTTTTACCGGTGTTGGGATACATGCCCACCGGCGTGGCATTGACCAGAATGTCTCCGGAAGGAACGTTTTCCAGCCCACAGGTCTTCAGATACGGAAAGCGCTCTGCCAGACGCAACAAAGCTTCCCGGTTGCGGGCAGCAACGGTAACGGAAGCGGCGCCGGCCTGGTGAAATCCGTAGATCAAAGCCCGGGTGGCACCGCCGGATCCTAAGATGACGATGGATCGTCCTTTCAAAGAAACACCGGCTTTTTGGAACATGCTGAGCACGCCGATGTAGTCGGTATTGTAGCCGAAAAGCTTTCCGTCCTTTCGAAGGATCGTATTGATCGCGCCGATCTCGCAGGCGGCAGCTTCTGTTTCATCCATAAGCGGAAATACGGTTTCTTTGTAAGGAATGGTCACATTCAATCCGGTAAGATTTTCCGTTTCCATAAACTGCGGAAGCTGTGTGACCTGATCGGCTGTTAATTCATACACGGTATATTCTGCCGGTATATGCTGCTCTTGGAACAGAGCGGTATGGATTTCCGGGGAAAGGGTGTGGGGAAGATGTTCTCC
The DNA here is from genome assembly GCA_934418295.1 of uncultured Mediterraneibacter sp. Lineage (GTDB taxonomy): Bacteria > Bacillota > Clostridia > Lachnospirales > Lachnospiraceae > Mediterraneibacter_A. The sequence goes on along the minus strand of CAKRWZ010000018.1, from coordinate 23,278 downwards.
CAGCACGCCAAACCGAAAAACAGCATCAGAAGAAATTTTATTCATTGGAAATTCCTCGTTTTATTTATTCGAATACATTTCATAAATTAGATGATCCGGCCTTCTTTTGCGAAAAAGGAAGGATCACTTTGATAGATGTAACTGTCGCCGATGGTGTGCAGCAGGACCAGATTCAGCTTTTTGTCCAGATTCTTTTTGTCCAGTGCGATGGCGCCGGTCAATTCGGTCAGCGGAAGACCGCAGGAGTCAGGAAGCTGATATTGTCGAAGGAGCTGCAGGATCTTCTCAGAAGTGCCGGTTTCGGTCAGCTGTTGTTCTTCAGCCAGGCGGCTGATCTGATACATGCCGATGGCAACGGCCTTTCCATGACTTTCCCGCTGATAATGAAAATACTGTTCGATGGTGTGGGCAAGAGTGTGTCCGAAATTCAACAGCATCCGTTCGCCTTTGTCAAAAGGATCTTCTTCTACGATCCGGCGTTTGATATCAACGCAGGTGGCGATGATTTCATGGATCTGCTCCAGAAGCGCCGGATAATCGGGAATGGAAGCCAGTTTTTTAAACAAAGCGGCATCTTTGATACATCCGTATTTGATGACCTCACCCATTCCGTCCTGCAGAAAGTACTCCGGCAGGGTGTGAAGAACCAGCGGATCGATGAAAACGGCTTTCGGCTGATAAAAAGCGCCCACCAGATTTTTTCCCTGAGGCAGATCTACGGCAACTTTTCCGCCGACGGAAGAGTCTACCTGGGCCAGAAGAGAAGTCGGAACCTGTATAAACGGGATCCCTCTTAAAAAACTGGAAGCGGCAAAACCGGCCAGATCGCCGATCACACCACCGCCCAATGCGATGATCAGATCGCTTCTGCTGAATTTTTCAGCCAACAGAGCATCGTAAATATGCGGCAGGGACTGGAAATTTTTGGTGGCTTCCCCGTGGGGGAGAACCAGGTGGCGGCAGAGGGCAAACTCGCCCAGAGCCTGTTCCAGTTTCGACCCGTACAGAGGAAATACGTTGTCATCAGAGATGATCATGATCCTTTTCCCTATATAAGTATCCCGGAGAAACTCCGGGATACGTGTCAAAAGATCTTCTTCAATATAAATCGGGTAGCTGTCCTTTCCTAAATTGACATTGATTGTGATCATAAGCTTTCTCCAATTTTATATCTGTTTTTGATTGTGATTTATAGTTATGTTTGATTACTTGTGATTTTTATTCGCGATGTTTACTCGGCATAGGTAACGCTGCGGCCGAGGATTCTGGCAATCTGTGTGATATCTTTCATCAGCAGATCGTATTTGTTCGGCTTCAGAGACTGAGCTCCGTCGCAGAGTGCGCACTCCGGATTGTTGTGTACTTCGATCATCAGACCGTCGGCACCGGCTGCGACAGCGGCTTTTGCCATAGGCTCTACAAGCCACCATTTTCCGCCGGCATGGCTCGGGTCTACGATGACCGGAAGATGTGTCAGACGCTTCAGGACCGGTACGCTCTGGAGATCCAGGGTGTTTCTGGTGTACTGCTCGAAAGTACGGATACCGCGTTCGCAAAGGATCACGTTTTCATTTCCGTTTGCCATGATGTATTCGGCAGCCATGATCCATTCTTCGTAGGTGGCATTCAGACCGCGTTTCAGAAGGATCGGGCGGTCTACCTGTCCCAGATGTTTCAAAAGATCGAAGTTCTGCATATTTCTGGCACCGATCTGGATCAGATCGACTTTTTCATTGAAAATGTCCAGATGCTCCAGGGAAAGGAGTTCTGTTACGATCGGAAGTCCTACTTCTTTTTTTACTTCGTACAAAATATCCAGTCCCTCCAATCCAAGACCCTGGAAAGAGTAAGGGCTTGTACGCGGTTTGAATGCGCCGCCTCTGAGCAGGTTTGCGCCGGAAGCTTTTACGGCACGTGCAACTTCCAGTACCTGTTCAAAGGACTCGATGGAGCAGGGACCTGCGATGTAACCCATGTTGCCGCCGCCGATCTTCACGCCGGATACGTCTACGATGGTGTCTTCCGGGTGGAATGCGCGGTTGGCCAGCTTGTAAGGTTCCTGTACGTGCATAACCTTGTCTACACTGGAATCAACCTCGAAAAGCTTCGGGTCGATGGCTGTGGTGTCACCGATACAGCCGATGATGGTCATTTCCGCACCCTGTACGATGTGAGTGTCCAATCCTTTTTTCTTGACCAGATTTTCTACCCTGGATACATTTTCCGGGCTGGTATTTGGTTTTAATACGATAATCATAATAATGTCTCCATTCAATTATTAAATTTAATACGGTTTATATTATAAAAAGGTAGAAAAGCGGTTTCAAGATGAAATTTTTAATATGCTTGATAAAATATAATCAACTTTTCCCGATGAAGCAGGACAAGAATGTAAATAGGATGACAAAACAGGAAAGATATGGTATACTGCAAAAGAATATAGATTATATGGAAAAGCAAGGAGAAACAGGATGAAAAGAGTATTGCTGAAGCTCAGCGGAGAAGCACTGGCAGGAGATAAAAAGACCGGGTTTGATGAAGCTACCTGCATTGGGGTGGCAAAGCAGATCAAGCAGTTTGTAGATAAAGGCGTTCAGGTTGCCATCGTGACAGGCGGCGGCAATTTTTGGAGAGGACGGACCAGCGAGACCATCGACCGCACAAAAGCAGATCAGATCGGGATGCTGGCAACGGTGATGAATTGCATTTATGTATCCGACATCTTCCGGTATGTGGGGATGGAGACAGAGGTGTATACGCCGTTTGTCTGTGGTGCATTTACCAAATTGTTTTCCAAAGACGAGGCAGTGGCATCTTTGAAGCAGGGAAAGGTAGTTTTTTTTGCAGGCGGTACCGGACATCCTTATTTTTCAACAGATACAGGGGCTGTGCTCCGTGCCATTGAGATCGAAGCAGATGCTATGCTGCTGGCAAAATCCATCGACGGGATCTATGACAGCGATCCCCAGATCAATCCAAATGCCAAGAAGTATGACGAGATCTCGATCCAGGAGATCATCGATAAAAAGCTGATGGCAGTGGATCTGACGGCGTCTATCATGTGTCTGGAGCAGAAGCTTCCGATGCTGGTGTTCGGGCTGAATGAAGAGAACAGCATTGTCAATACTTTGAGCGGAAAATTTACAGGGACGAAGGTAACTGTATAGCAATCTTATAAAAGGGATCCGGGATCCTGAATAATAAAAAAGACAGGGAGGTCGTATAATGGACGAAAAGTTAAAGGTTTTTAACGAAAAGATGGAAAAAACATTGAATAATCTGGATGAGGAGCTGGCTGCGATCCGTGCAGGACGTGCCAATCCAAACGTGCTGAATAAGATCATGGTAGACTATTACGGAGTTCCGACGCCGCTTCAGCAGGTGGCGAACGTATCGGTACCGGAGGCAAGAATGATCCAGATTCAGCCGTGGGAGAAGAGTTTGCTCAAAGAGATTGAAAAGGCAATCCAGATTTCTGATCTGGGGATTAATCCGACCAATGACGGTACAGTGATTCGCCTGGTATTTCCGGAGCTTACAGAAGATCGAAGAAAAGAACTGGTGAAAGAGGTAAAGAAAAAGGGTGAGGCAGCCAAGGTGGCAGTCCGCAATATTCGTCGTGACGGAAATGAAAGCTTTAAGAAGCTGAAAGGTTCCGATGTTTCTGAGGATACAATTAAGGATCTGGAAAAAGATCTGCAGAAGCTGACAGACAAGCACATCGAAAAAATTGAAAAACATGTAGAAAATAAATCCAAAGAAGTAATGACGGTGTAAGCCGGTTACGAAACGGAATGAAAAGTAGTTTGAGCAGAGGGGCGTGGCAGTTTTGCAGTCCCTCTTTCCCGGTTTTAGGGAGAAAAACCAAAGCCCCGGGCTTGGAAATCAGGAGGAAGAAATGGGAATACCTCAGCATGTCGCAATCATACTGGACGGAAACGGCCGTTGGGCAAAAAGCAAGGGAATGCCGCGAAACTACGGCCACGCCCAGGGAGCAAAAAATGTGGAGCGGATCTGTGATGCCGCTTATCATATGGGGATCAGATATCTGACCTTATATGCCTTTTCTACGGAAAACTGGAGCAGACCCAAAAGCGAAGTGGATACGCTGATGCGGCTTTTGCGCACTTATCTGAAAAATTGTCTGAAGACCGCGGCCGACAACAATATGCGTGTCCGCGTGATCGGCGAGCGGAGCAGGCTTCCGGAAGAATTGCAGGATAAGATAGAAGAGCTGGAAGAGGTTTCTGCAAAAAACACAGGATTAAATCTGCAGATCGCGTTGAATTACGGAAGCCGTGACGAGATCGTCCGTTCCGTTTGCAAGCTGTTTCAGACCTGTGAAAAAAATGGCCTGAAAGCAGACGAGATCACGGAAGAACTGTTGGAAGAACATCTGGACACTGCAGGGATACCGGATCCGGATCTGTTGATCCGCACCAGCGGAGAACAAAGGTTGTCCAACTTTTTGCTGTGGCAGCTGGCTTATACAGAATTTTATTTTACGGAGGTTCCATGGCCAGCCTTTACTAAAGAAGAGCTTGCAAAAGCTGTGGAAGCCTATCAACGAAGAGACAGACGCTATGGCGGTCTGAAGGAGGAACAACATGTTTAAAACACGTTTGCTTAGCGGAATTCTGTTGGTGTTGATCGCTTTGGTTGCAGTGATCAGCGGGGGCAGAGTCCTGTTCGGAGTGGTTTTGTGCATCAGCCTGCTTGGCATGAGTGAGCTGTACAAGGTGTTTGGTGTGGAAAAGAAAGGATTGGGGATCGCCGGATATCTGGCGGCGCTGTTGTATTATCTTTTGCTGTATCTGAAGCATTATACTCATGTGTTTGAGCAGATCAAGGGATTACAGGACGGACGGTGGTTTACCATGTTCTGTATGCTTTTGGTGATGGGGATCATGTCGGTTTATGTGTTTACCTTTCCCACCTATCAGACGGAGCAGGTACTGGGTGTGTTTTTCGGCGTGTTCTATGTGGCAGTGATGCTGTCCTATATTTTCCAGACACGGCTTTTGACCGGAGGAATCTTCAGCACCTGGCTGGTGTTTTTCTCCTCCTGGGGCTGCGATACCTGTGCTTACTGCGTGGGGAAATTGCTGGGCAAGCATAAAATGTCTCCGAAGCTGAGCCCGAAAAAATCTATAGAAGGCGCGGTGGGAGGTGTGCTTGGGGCGGCTCTTTTGGGAACCTTATATGCGCTGGCCATCAATCAGTGGGCAGGAGCCAATGAAACGCCCTGGATCTATGCAGTGGTCTGCGGTGTGGGAGGTCTGATCTCTATGGTGGGAGATCTGGCGGCATCTGCAATCAAACGAAATTACGAGATCAAAGATTACGGGAAGCTGATCCCGGGCCACGGCGGTATTTTGGACCGGTTTGACAGCGTGATCTTTACGGCGCCGATCATTTATTATCTGATCGTGCTGATGCAGGATAAAATTATTTAAAAATATCGGGGAGAAAAAGGTGAAACGGATAGCAATACTTGGCTCTACAGGGTCTATCGGCACACAGACTCTGGATGTAGTCAGAAATAATAAAGATATGGAAGTGGTATCCCTGGCAGCGGGAAGCAATATTGAGCTTTTAGAACAGCAGATCCGGGAGTTCAGACCGAAGGTGGCCTGCGTATGGGATCCGAAAAAAGCAGAGCTTCTTCGTGGGCAGATGAAAGATCTGCAAATACGGGTGGTGTCCGGTATGGACGGTCTGATCGAAGCAGCAGTGCAGGAAGATGCAGATGTGGTGGTAGGTGCCGTGGTGGGCATGATCGGTATCCGGCCGGTAATTAAAGCCATCGAAGCAGGCAAAGACATTGCTTTGGCAAACAAAGAGACGTTGGTGACAGCGGGGCATATCATTATGCCGCTGGCAAAGGAAAAAAATGTGCAGATTTTACCGGTAGATTCGGAACATAGTGCGATTTTCCAGTCTTTACAAGGGAAGATTTACAATCGGCCGCATAAAATATTATTGACGGCATCCGGCGGCCCTTTCCGAGGGAAAACCAGGGAAGAGCTGAAAAATGTACAGGTAGAAGATGCGCTGAAGCATCCGAATTGGTCTATGGGGAAAAAGGTGACCATCGATTCTTCTACTATGGTCAATAAAGGTTTGGAAGTCATTGAAGCCAAATGGCTGTTTGACGTGCCGGTGGATCGTATCCAAGTGGTGATCCAGCCGAAAAGCATCATCCATTCCATGGTGGAATTTGAGGATGGCGGTGTGATCGCCCAGCTGGGAACGCCGGATATGCATCTTCCGATCCAGTATGCATTGACCTGGCCCGAGAGACGTTATCTTCCGGGAGAACGCCTGGATTTTTCAAAGCTTAAAGGATTGGAGTTTGACGTGCCGGATCTGAAGACCTTTTACGGTCTGCGCCTGGCTTACGAGGCAGGAAGAACCGGCGGATCCCTTCCGACGGTGTTCAATGCGGCAAACGAATGTGCTGTCAGGAAGTTCTTGGATCGTAAGATCGCATATCTGCAGATACCGGAGATCATCGAAGAAAGTATGAAGCGCCACAAGACGGTACAAGATCCGGATGTGGAAACGATTCTGCAGATCGAACAGGAAACCTATGATTTTATTGAAAGCAGATGGTGAGCAGATGGGAATTATCATTGCAATTATCGTCTTTAGCTTTATCGTGATCTTTCATGAGCTGGGACATTTTACACTGGCAAAATTAAACGGGATAGAAGTGGAGGAGTTTTGCCTGGGGTTCGGGCCGACCTTGGTCGGAAAGGAGTTCAAAGGAACGAAATTCAGCCTGAAATTGCTTCCTTTCGGCGGTGCCTGCATCATGGGGGAAGACGAGGCCGAAGATCTCAAGGAAAACAGCTTCAACAGTAAATCTGTCTGGGCGAGGATCTCAGTGGTGGCAGCAGGACCGATCTTCAACTTTATCCTGGCGCTGATCCTTTCTGTGATCCTGGTACTTGCAGTGGGATATGATGAGCCGGTACTGGGAGACGTGACAGAAGGATATCCTGCACAGGAACAGGGCCTACAGGCAGGAGACCGGATTATAAAAATAAACGGAAGCCGGGTCCATATGTGGAAAGATGTTTCCATGTACAATATGCTGCATCAGGGAAAAACCATCGATGTAGTTTATGAGCGGGACGGCGAACAGAAAGAAGTGACGATCACTCCCAAACAGGATGAAAACGGAAATTATTTTTACGGATTTATCGGCACCGGAAAACAGACGAAAGCCAATTTGTTGACTGCTGTTCAATATGGAAACTATACGGTGCAATATATGGTAAAATATGCCGTTGGAAGCCTCAAGCTTTTGTTGACCGGGAAAGTCGGTATTAAAGATATGTCAGGCCCGGTGGGCATGGTGGAGGTCATGGATCAAACTTATAAAGCGTCCTCTTCGGGAGGTGCCCGTCTGGTGGCCCTAAATTTCCTGAACATCGCCATTCTCCTTTCGGCAAACTTAGGCGTCATGAACCTGCTGCCGATCCCGGCACTGGACGGAGGACGATTGGTTTTCCTGATCATCGAAGCCATTCGCAAAAAACGGATCCCTCCGGAAAAAGAAGGCTACGTGCACATGGCAGGCATGGTGCTTTTGATGGTACTGATGGTGGTGATCATGATCAGCGACGTGATCAAACTGTTTTGATATTTTTCACATGAAATGCGGCGGGAGAGATAAAAATGGATATGACAAAAGCAGAACTGCTGAAAAGATTACAGGAAGCAGTTACCTGGAAAGAATGGAAAGGTCTGGAAAGCGACCCGGATTTTCCCATCAGTAAATATAACCGTGAGTTTTTGTTGGAAATGAAACAGGCGGAAATCAAAGAAAAGAAGAGGATCTCCATGAACCAGATCCTGAAACTCCGGAAATTGCTCCGGGACTTTCTGGCAGAATATATGGCAGATAAGCCTCAGTGGTGGAAATGGATCATTATGGCCTGCATCTATCTGACCTATGTGGCGGAACGCCCCATGCATCCCATCGAAGTAGTGGGGGCTAAAACAGAGATCGTAGATGGAAAAACCATCTATAAATGCCCGATGAAATCCAAAGAAAAAGGCACCGTGTGCGATTACTGCGTGTGTGAATATCTGAAAGAGGGAGAAGAGGCCTAAAAGAGGCGAAAAGGTTTGAAGGACTTAAACGACAGCGGCTGGAACATCAAAAAGATGTGTTCAGGCGCTGTTTTTTGTCAATTTTAGGCTAGCCTGCAGTAGGGCAGAACCATTAAAGTTCTGCCCTATCATCTTTATAAGTATGTCAACAAATCTTCCACGGATTTCCGCTTTGGTGCTTCGCATTTCTGGTCTGGATATCCCATTGCAACCAGGGCTGCAACTTTTTGACCTTCTGGTAAGGAGATAGCTTTTGCGACTTTGTATTCATCAAAAATTCCGAGGATGACGGTGCCGACTCCCAGATCGTGGGCGGCCAGACAGAAGGTCTGAGTGGCAATTCCAGCATCAAACATTTCCCAGCGGTCTTCCTTGGATGTGGAGTAGCTGCCGTCTCTTTCATAGCCGCAACGTTTCTCAACCATGCTTACGACAACCAGCTGTGGGGCGCGGGAGATGGTTTTGGTGTTAAATTCAAAATTAAGAACGCAGAGGTTGGCGATTTCATTCAAAATGGCTCTGTCTTCGACTACGTGATAGCGGACAATCTGCGTGTTTTTCCATGAAGGAGACATGCCGGCCGCTTCGACGATTTTTTCGATCGTGGTGTGATCGACCGGATTTTCTTTAAATTTGCGGATACTTCTTCTTGTTTTAATTCATTCTATTGCTTCCATAATGTTCCTCCTTTAGTATGATAAATTTTTGATAATGTATATAGGTTTATTATACTTGTTTTTGGGAGGATTGGAAAGTGGAGAATCTACATTTTAATTCAGTTCGGCAATCCGGGAAACGCCTACATAAATTTCGGAAATTTTATACCAGGTGCTGTAGTCGGCAGCGCCGGTTTCCGGAAGCCCGAATACGGATTGGAAGATACGGACCGATTCGGCTGTCTGTGGACCGTAAATACCGTCAACGTTCACCTTGGGGATCGCAGGATAAGAGCCGGCAATGACGTTTAGTTCTTCCTGGAGCTGCCGAACCTTTTCACCGCTGGAACCGTTTTCCAGAGTATAGCCGGGCCAGGAGGAGGGAACGCCGGAAATTTCTTCGGCGGTATTGATGTACAGGTCATCGCCATAATAATAACGAAGAATTTCGATGGCGGAATAACCCTGGTCGGCCAGATCCTTTGATCCCCATTGGCGCAACCAGTTCGGACAGCTCACACGTTTTCCGTCACAGTACTGGGTAAGAATGGGTTGGCGGACATTGGGACGGGAGAGATAGTTGGCAAACAATTCGTCTACGATAATTGATATAGAGTCGTAGATATTGCGCTCCGGGATCCATTTATGATCAAAGGCAGTGGAAGAGGTAATGGTAAAATCATATCCTCGGTTCCGGTACCATTCGGTATATACTCGATTTAGAGTAAAGGACATGATGGCCAGAACGTTGGCACGGATGGCGGCGTCGGGCCAGGTAGCATAGATTTCACTGGAAGCCACATTTTTGATGTAATCTCGGTATCGGACATAATAGTTGGGGGCGGTGGAATCTCGCGGTGAGCCGTCGTGTACGATGATGTATTCCGGGATCACGACGCGGCTTAAAACGATTTCGCCGGTTTCGGTCACGGGTTTGATTTCCGATTCTGCGATCTTAGGCGGGTAGTCTCCATAAAGCGTGTGGGCCGGAATGGTAAAGACTTCCGGCGGTTCGTCCTGTGTGTCCGGCGGATCCAGACGGATTTCCTGGATCGCTTTGACATCCGGCAGGATCTCGGCCCCGGAAATGCGAATGCTTTCAAATCCGGCGGCGGAAATACTGAAATTGTATTCGGAATAGGGCTGTTGTCCGGAATTCGGATCCAGACTGTATTCCAAAGGCGGCGCCGGCAGATCGATGGTGTCGGTCCGGCCGGAATTGTCAGTTTTCAACTGTTCCAGGATGTTTTCCGGAATGCCGGTATATGAAATTTGGACGGAAGCATTCTCAATGGGAGCAGCCGTGATGCGGGATACGATGTGAAATTGTAGTTTTCCCTGGTAAGAATCAGTATTGGAAGGAAGAGTTGGCATAAAAGAGCCTTTCAAAATACAAGTTTTTGTAAATTATATGCAGAAATGGATGAAAATTGCATAAACATAATCCTGATAAAAGAGGGGAAGATGGCGGAAATGCCGATACGCTCCGGAAAAAAGAAACTTGTTGAAAAACAGAGACAAGTGCGTTATAATATTTTAGGTTTAGAGGACAAGGCACTCAGGTTTCAGAGAACTAACGGAGTGCCTTTGCTGTATAAAAATACGAAGGGAAAAGGTGAATATATGAAGGCATTTCTGATATTAGAAGATGGAACTGTTTTTGCCGGAAAGAGCATTGGATCGACGAAAGAGATAATCAGTGAGATTGTATTTAATACGTCTATGACAGGCTATCTTGAGGTGCTTACCGACCCTTCCTATGCCGGTCAGGCGGTGGTGATGACGTATCCGCTGATTGGAAATTACGGGATCACGCCGGATATGGAGTCAAGAAAGGCCTGGCCTAAGGGCTTTATCGTAAGAGAACTTTCCAGAGTCCCAAGCAATTTCAGATGTGAGGGAACGATCCAGGATTTCCTGAAGGAGCAGGATATTCCGGGAGTTGCCGGCATCGATACGCGTGCATTGACCAAGATCCTGCGGGAAAAGGGAACAATGAACGGTATGATCACGACAAATGAAAACTATGATCTGGAGGAGATTCTTCCGAAGCTGAAAACCTACAATATGGGGGATGTGGTATCGGAGGTTACCTGTGAAGAGCCTTATGTTTTAAAAGGTACAGGTAAAAAAGTGGCTCTTCTGGATTTGGGAGCAAAGAATAATATTGCAAGATCTCTGAATAAAAGAGGCTGTGAAGTGACGGTTTATCCGGCACATACGACGGCGGCAGAGATCATTGCGGCGAAACCGGACGGCATCATGTTGTCCAACGGTCCGGGAGATCCTTCGGATTGTAAGGATATCATCCGGGAGATCAAGAAGCTTTATGACACAGACATCCCGATTTTTGCGATCTGCCTGGGACATCAGCTGATGGCACTGGCAACGGGAGCTTCCACATACAAATTAAAATACGGACATCGAGGCGGAAATCATCCGGTCAAGGATCTGCGGACGAACAAGGTTTACATTTCTTCCCAGAACCACGGCTATGTGGTAGATACGGATAAAATGGATCCCAAGGTAGCGATACCTGCTTTTATAAATGTAAACGACAGCACCAACGAGGGGCTGGAATACATCGGCAAAAATATTTTTACGGTGCAGTTCCATCCGGAGGCTTGCCCGGGACCGCAGGATTCAGGATACTTGTTTGACAGATTTATGGAAATGATGGGAGGAGCGGAATAATGCCAAGAGATACCAGCATTAAGAAAGTATTAGTGATCGGATCCGGTCCGATCGTCATCGGACAGGCAGCAGAGTTTGACTATGCAGGAACACAGGCTTGCCGTTCTCTGAAAGAGGAGGGACTGGAGGTAGTGCTTCTGAACTCCAACCCGGCAACCATCATGACAGATAAAGATATTGCAGACCGGGTATACATTGAGCCTTTGACGACAGAGGTGGTAGAGCAGCTGATCCTGAAGGAAAAGCCGGACAGCGTCCTTCCGACTTTGGGAGGACAGGCAGGATTGAACCTGGCTATGGAGCTGGAGGAAAGAGGCTTCTTAAAGGAACATAACGTGCGCCTGATCGGAACGACTTCCGAGACCATTAAAAAGGCGGAGGATCGTCTGGAATTTAAGGCAACCATGGAAAAGATCGGAGAACCGGTGGCAGCTTCCCTGGTTGTGGAAAATGTGGAAGACGGTGTGGCATTTGCCAAGAAGATCGGCTATCCGGTGGTTTTGCGTCCGGCTTACACGCTGGGCGGAAGCGGCGGCGGAATCGCCCACAATGTGGCAGAGCTGCGGGAGATCCTGGAAAACGGACTTCGTCTTTCCCGTGTAGGACAGGTTCTGGTGGAGCGTTGTATCGCCGGCTGGAAAGAAATCGAATACGAGGTAATGCGTGACGGAAACGGAAACTGTATTACCGTATGTAATATGGAAAATATTGATCCGGTAGGCGTTCACACCGGAGACAGTATCGTAGTAGCGCCGTCCCAGACGCTGGGAGACAAAGAGTATCAGATGCTGCGTACTTCTGCACTGAACATCATCAGTGAACTGAACATTACCGGCGGCTGCAACGTGCAGTATGCACTGCACCCGACCAGTTTTGAATATTGTGTTATCGAGGTAAATCCCCGTGTCAGCCGTTCATCTGCGCTGGCTTCCAAGGCGACCGGTTATCCGATCGCAAAGGTAGCAGCAAAGATCGCCTTGGGTTATACGCTGGATGAGATCAAAAATGCGGTAACAAAAAAGACGTATGCAAGTTTCGAGCCGATGCTGGACTATTGTGTCGTAAAATTGCCGAGACTTCCTTTTGATAAATTTATCAGTGCCAAGAGAACCTTGACGACACAGATGAAAGCGACCGGAGAGGTCATGAGTATCTGTGACAATTTTGAAGGTGCTTTGATGAAAGCGATCCGTTCTCTGGAGCAGCATGTGGACAGTCTGATGTCCTATGATTTCTCTGCATTGTCGAGAGAAGAGCTGCTGGAAGAGCTGGAAGTAGTGGATGACCGCCGGATCTGGAAGATCGCGGAAGCGATCCGAAAGGGAATCACATACGAAGAGATCCACGACATCACCATGATCGACGTATGGTTCATCGACAAGATCGCGATCCTGGTAGAGATGGAACAGCGACTGAAAGAGCACACGCTGACACCGGAGCTTTTAAAAGAAGCCAAACGGATCGAGCTCCCGGACAATGTGATCGCAGAGCTGACCGGAAAAGACGAAGAAGAGATTTTGAAGATGCGCCATGAAAACGGAATCGTGGCTGCTTATAAAATGGTAGATACCTGTGCGGCGGAGTTTGCGGCAGAGACACCCTATTACTACTCAGTTTACGGAAGCTTCAACGAAGCAGAAGAAAACCATGACCGGAAAAAAGTGCTTGTTTTGGGCTCCGGTCCGATCCGTATCGGACAGGGAATCGAGTTCGACTTTTGTTCCGTACACTGTACCTGGGCTTTCGAAAAAGCAGGGTATGAGACCATCATCGTTAACAACAATCCGGAAACGGTAAGTACGGATTTTGATATTGCAGACAAGCTGTATTTTGAACCGTTGACGCCGGAGGATGTCAAGGGCATCGTAGATCTGGAAAAACCGGACGGAGCTGTTGTACAGTTTGGTGGACAGACTGCCATTAAGCTGACAGAAAGCCTGATGAAGATGGGGGTTCCGATCCTTGGGACTTCTGCAGAAAATGTAGATGCGGCAGAAGACAGAGAGCTCTTTGATGAGATCCTGGAACAGTGTCAGATCCCGCGTCCGACCGGTGGCACTGTCTTTACGGCAGAGGAGGCCAAAGAAGTGGCCAATCGCCTGGGTTATCCGGTGCTGGTAAGACCGTCTTATGTGTTGGGCGGACAGGGCATGCAGATCGCCATCAACGATCATGATATTGATGAGTTTATCGGAATCATTAACCGGATCGCACAGGACCATCCGATTCTGGTAGATAAATATCTGCAGGGAAAAGAAATTGAAGTTGATGCGGTCTGTGACGGAGAAGACATATTAATTCCGGGAATCATGGAACATATCGAGCGTGCCGGTATCCATTCCGGAGACAGTATTTCAGTATACCCGGCGCAGAGTCTTTCCGAAAAAACGAAAGAGACCATTGGGGAATATACAAGACGCCTGGCAAAATCGCTGCATGTTATTGGCTTGATCAACATTCAGTTTATCGTGTGCGGCGAAGATGTATATGTCATCGAAGTAAACCCGAGATCCAGTCGTACCGTTCCGTATATCAGTAAAGTAACGGGTATTCCGATTGTTCCGCTGGCTGCCCAGGTGATCATGGGTAAAAAGATCCGAGAGCTGGGCTATGAACCGGGGCTTCAGAAGGAAGCAGATTATGTGGCTGTAAAGATGCCGGTATTCTCCTTTGAAAAGATCCGCGGCGCAGATATCGGATTGGGACCGGAGATGAAATCCACCGGAGAGTGCCTGGGTATCGCAAAGACGTTTAACGAAGCGTTGTATAAAGCCTTCCTGGGTGCGGGCATCAATCTTCCGAAATACAAAAATATGATCATTTCCGCAAGGGATGAGGATAAAGAAGAAATCGTAGGAATCGCCAAGAGATTTGAAGCTTTGGGATATCGTATCTTTGCGACAAAGGGAACGGCAGAGGCGTTGAAAGCCGGCGGTGTCAAAGCGAATATGGTGAAAAAGGTGGAACAGGAGTCACCGAATATCTTGGATTTGATCCTGGGACACCGGATCGATCTGGTCATTGATACTCCGCGTCAGGGAGCAGAGCACTCCAAAGATGGTTTTGTCATCCGCAGAAATGCCATCGAAACAGGTGTCAATGTATTGACGGCCATCGATACGGCGAAAGCCTTAGTAACCAGTCTGGAAAATACGGATATCCGGAAACTGACGCTGATCGATATCGCACAGATCTGATGGGTAAGCAGATTGTGTAATTTAAATCATTATTAGAAATAAGAGTTTGCAGAAAATATAGAAGAGCAGGGAGCAGGGCTTCCTGCTCTTCTGACGCTTGCAGGGCTCTTTCGGTGGTTAAAAATTTTTTGTGATCGCCCGAGGGGGTGTCGGATAACCTGATATTTCCGGCAGTAATCCAGAAAAACATGTTGTATGCTTGTATACAATGCGCGGATAAAAGCCACCAAAACTTTCTGTAACGGCATTGCAAGATATCTGGCAATCATGTATAATTCTAGTATTGGGGAAAGGGGCAAGTCTGAAAAGTCCCGGAAATACAGTGAAATACCAGAGTTTTGGAAAATTCCGAGTGGATAAAAAAGATGAGCAGGTGAACAAAGGTGAAAAACAAGATCAAACGTTTTGCAAAAGGAGACTTTACAACTCCGCAGCCGGAAATCGTATTTCCGGAAACCCGGATCGTGATGCGGGTCGGAGAGGGCGAGATCTACCAGGGCAGTTTTTCGCTGCAAAATCAGAATGAGGGGAATATCAGGGGGCTGGTTTACCCGTCTTCTTACCGGATCAAATGCATGGAGCAGGGCTTTGAAGGAAATCCGGTCAATATTTATTATACATATGACGGCACCGGCCTTGTACCGGGGCATGTAGAGCACGGAAAATTTACGATTGTCTGCAGCGGGGGCGAATATGACATTACATTTACAGCAATCATAGAAAAGCCTTTTGTGATGACTGCCTACGGAAAGGTGCAGAGCCTTGAGGATTTTAAAAAGCTGGCGTTCAAGGATTTTGCGGAAGCAGAAAAGCTGTTTCGTTCCAGAGATTTTTATGAGATCCTGAAATACGAAGACAAGCGGGTGCAGGCGCTTTATGACAATATGCGGAAATGGGAACTGGATTCCCAGGCACTGGAAGAATTTTTGGTGGGCTGCAAACAGAAGGAAAAATTATTCCTTTTGCTGGAAGAAGAAAGCCGTGCCTTTTTGTCCGTTCCGGAGACTCGCAAGGAAACACTTACCATCACGAAAAATACTTGGGGTTATCAGTCCTTTGACGTTACGACCAAGGGGGATTTCCTGGAGGTAGAGCACACCAAGGTGACGACCGATGAGTTTATCGGCAATTCCTATCGTCTGGAATATCTGATCAAAGCAGAAAAACTCCACGATGGCAGCAACTTTGGCCAGATCATAATGGAAAGTCCTTATGAGACGCTGGTCTATGAAGTGGTCGTGGAAAAGAATGTGGAGCGGAACGAAGACTATCGTATGGCAGACATGGAGTTTGCAGCTCTGTTAAAGGATTATATGGCCTGCGAAGGCGGAAAGAAAGAGAAGAGTGCCTGGGTGGAAGATGCACTCCGACAGATCGAGCATATCCGCCAGCTGGACGAAGACAATGAATATTATCGACTGGTGCAGGCGCACATTTATATATTGGGAGACCGCAAGGAAGAAGCCAGAGGAATTCTGGAATCTTACAACTATAATCGGTTTGCTATCGGAAAAAATGTAGAATTGAGTTCATATTATCTGTTCCTGACGACGCAGATCTCTAACGACAGCGTAGGACAGAAAAAAGTGGCGGAAGAGTTGTCCAGAACCTATATGAAGCACCCTGAGAGCTGGCAGATCCTGTGTATGCTGATCAATGTGGATCAGGAGTACCGGATCTACAGCGAGCGGCTCCGCGCCCTGGAAAACCAATTTTACCAGGGAGCCCACAGCGTGCTGTTTTATATGGAGGCATTTAAATGCTACCGGGATAAAAGTTCTTCCCTGAAACGGCTGGGAGAGTTCGAGATCCAGGTCTTGCTGTTTTCGGCAAAATATAAGCTGATGACGAAAGAACTGGCACTTTACACAGCCAATCTGGCCAGCCAGATGAAGCAGTTTGACCGGCATTTGTACCAGACGCTGGTATATGCATATAAAATGTATGAGGAACCGATGATCCTGACGGCGATCTGTACGCTGTTGATCAAAGGAAATCGTGTGGATTCTTCCTGCTTTTTCTGGTATGAAAAAGCGGTGGATGCGGAGCTGAAGATCGCACAGCTTTACGAATATTATATGGAATCTTTGCAGCCGGATCATTTCCGGAAAGCACTTCCGAGATCCGTTTATCTTTATTTCATGCATGGAAATACGTTGGATGTGCAGAAGAAAGCGCTGCTTTATTCTAATTTGATCACTTACGAAGATGAGTCCTCTGAAATTTATGCCCACTACCGGGATGAGATGGAGATTTTTGCATGGAATCAGCTGGTTCAAAGAAGGATCGACGACAGACTGCGGATCATTTATAAGCGGTTTGTCGTAGAGGATGCATTGGACAGGGAACGCGTCCGTGCATTATACGATGTTTGTCATGCGTATCTGATCACGACAAAGCTTTCTAACATGAAGTTTGTACTGGTGATCGGCCAGGAGGGAACGGTTACCCAGCGGGTGCCTTATACTCAGTACGGGGCTCAGGTCTTTCTGTATGCGAAAACAGACCGGATCATATGGGAAGGCAAAGACGGACGGCACTATGCGGATTCCATTCCTTATGACAGCAAACGACTGTTTTATGAGCTGCGTTATATGGATCTGTGCAGAAAATACCTGACAGACCTGTTTGCTCCCAGGGTAGTGACGGAAGAACAGGAAATGACGCTGGAATACGTGCAGGAGAGAGGTGTTGAGAATTTCCGGGAGGAAGATCTGTTTGCCCTGTGCAGCAAGACCATCCGGGAGACCAATTATGTCAACGATGATTTTTTGACCTATCTTTGTTTCGCATTATTCCAGAAAGGTCAGTACGACAAAGTACTGCTGACGTATTTGGCCAAATATTTCTGCGGTTCCACCCGGGATATGAAAGAGCTTTGGCAGGAAGCCAAAGAGTATGAAGTGCACACACATGAGCTGTCAGAGCGAATCCTGACCCAGATGTTGTTTTCAGAGCAGATGTTCGGTGAAGTGGATATTTTTGAAGATTATTATGCTTCCGGTGCTTACTTCCGTCTGCAGCAGGCGTATCTGGTCTATGTGTCCAGGGCCTATGTGGTGGAAGAGCGTAAGATCCAGAGAAGTGTGATCGATATCATATGCAAAGAATACGAAAAGGGCGAGGATACAGAGGATATTTGCAAGATCGCGGTTTTGAAATACTATTCTTCCAGAGAATACAACGAGCTGATCCGGAAAACCTTGAAGAAATTCCTGCAGGAGCTTTGCGGACGGCAGATCTATTTCCCGTTCTTCCTGAAATATGAAGAAGAATGGCTGATGGAGCTTCAACTTTGGGACAAAACGATGATCGAGTATCACGGACAGCCGGACAGCTGTGTGATCCTTTATTATCAGATCCAGTCGGATGAGGCGGAAGTGGTGGATTATTCCTCGGAAATGCTGATCCCGATGTATGAAAATATTTATGTGAAAAAATTCGTGCTGTATACAAACGAAAAGTTGAAATATTATTTTAAAGAAACCATCGACGGCAACACATACCGCAGTGAAAAGGAAATGTTCATCATGAAGCACGATGCCGGCACGGCAGGAAGATACGGACGTCTGAACCAGATCATGGAGGCTTCCGGAGAAGAGCGGAAAGAACGCATGGCAGATTATGCGGCAGAAGATAAGATGGCAAACGAGTTTTTCAGACAATATTAGTTAGGAGGCCTTTTTTATGGCACACGGCAGTATCATAGGATATGATATCAATGAAAAAAGCTGTCAGATCAGTTATTATAATGAGCAGCAGATCGAGCCGGAGACGTTGGAGACAGATTCAGAAAATTATCAGATTCCATTGATCATCGGAAGATTCCGCGATACTTGGGTTTACGGAAAAGAAGCGAAGCGTGTGATGTCTCTCAAAGAAGGATATACGGCGGGCAGATTGATGTCCCGGAGCCTGAACGGAGAGAAGATCCAGCTGGGAGAGGAAATTTACGATGCGGTCTGGCTTCTGGCAAAATTTATCGATCTGTCTTTGCAGAGTCTTTCGGGGATCGACAAGCTCGTGTTCAGCGTCCCGAAACTGACGGAGGATATCGCACAGATGCTCCGGGGGATCGCAGCGCGGATGAACATCGGGAAAAAAGATGTGTTTGTGCAGGATTATAAAGAAAGCTTTTGCAATTACTTGTTTTATCAGCCGAAAGAACTGTGGCAGTATGACGCGGCCTTATTCCACTGCAACCGAAATGAGATCAGCGCTTTCATGCTGCGGAAACTGCGTCCGGAGCTCCCCATGAGCAAGGCAACCTTTGTGACGGTGGATGAGGTGGCAAATGCCCACATGAAAGAGTTGGCGGCAGTTTATCCGGTTTTGAACGAAGACAAAGCCAAAGAAGCAGATGAACGTTTTTGCAAGTTTGTACAGAGTGTGTTTGACAAGCGTAAAGTCTCTTCGGTCTTTTTGACCGGCGAAGGGTTTGAGAATAACTGGTATCCAAGGTCTCTTCGGGTGCTCTGCAACGGGCGCCGGGCATTTATCGGAAACAATCTTTACAGTAAGGGCGCCTGCTACACGGCTTACCGGAAAAAGCACAACCATATCGAAAATCCGGTCTATTTGGATGACAGCAAGCTGACGGATCGGGTGACTTTAAATATGCGGGTAGACGGCCAGGAGGAATGGTATCCTATTGTTTCTTGGGGAAATCAATGGTATGAATCCGATAATCAGTGGGAAATCCTGGTCAACGATGTGGACGAATTGGAATTCCATGTGGAATCTCTGGTGCAGGGTTCACTGAAAACGGAAAAAATTTCGCTGGCGGGACTGCCAAAACGGACGGAATACTCCACCAGATTACAGATCGAAACTTTGTTTTTAGACGAAAAAAATTGCAAGATCACGGTGAAAGATGTCGGTTTTGGAGAATTTTTCCCGATGACGGATTTCCAGGCGGAAAAGACGATACATTTAGGAGGCAATGATGGGAAGTTTAATTCTATGTCATTATAAGCATGCACAGCATCCTTATGACATTACGAGGATACATCGAAAAATCTATACCATTGAAGAATTGTGTTACTATCTATGCAACAATCTGTATCTGGTAGATTACACCATCATGAACGAGCAGCTGTGCAGATGGCTGGAGGACGAGCTGGAGCTGAAAGATCTGGCGGAACGGCTACGGGATCTTCTGCGGCTTCGCGGTTCCATCGAAAAATTTGTCCTGATGATCCTGGCAGATTCCCATATTTACAACGAGTCGGAGATGATTCGGATCCAGAATGTGCTGGAGCGGCTGAAGAATCAAAAAGATATCGAGCGTCAGAAATACAAGGGGGACAACCTTCTGGAAAGCGGTGAGTGGGAGGAAGCGATCCTGGTCTATCAGGCGATTTTAAATCAGGACAAAGACGAGAGCGTAGATGAAAAGTTCTATGGTCATATTTATGCCAACATGGGGGCTGCCTACGGAAAGTTGTTTTTGTATCAGGAATCGGCGAAAATGTATAACAAGGCTTTTATCATCTGCGGAGATATGTCCATGCTGGAGTCTTATCTCTATGCTTCCTATAAGTATATGTCGATGGAAGAATACCACATTTTGCTGACCAAAAATGAAGCGTTTGTGGAGATCAATTCTGCCATGCGGCAAAAATGCTTTGATATTACCCGGGAGACCGAACGGGATTTTACGGTAAAGGATCTGGAAGACTGGAAATACCAGTACAGAAGAAGCCATATCTAAGGGTATTAGATATCCTAATAAATGGACCGAAAAATAAATAATAAACGTACACAGCGCGGTTTTCCGCGGAATATTGATTTTTAAAATTCCCTGTATTATACTGAAAACGGTAGAGATCAAGGACACTTGAGGTTTGGTAAAGGATGCAGAATATGAGTGAATTTGAAAGAGTAGAAACCGGTATGGGAGAAGAGTGCGGTGTGTTCGGCGCTTACGATATGGATGGGAGAAATGTTGCGTCATCCATTTATTACGGACTTTTTGCACTGCAGCACCGCGGGCAGGAAAGCTGCGGGATCGCGGTGACAGATACTTACGGCAAAAGAAAAGTTTTACAGAAAAAAGGGTTGGGCTATGTAAAAGATCTTTTTGAAGAGGAAGATCTGGAGCGCCTGCAAGGCAATCTGGGGGTTGGTCATGTGCGGTATTCGACGGCAGGCGGATCCACCGTGCAAAACGCACAGCCGCTGGTGATCAATTATGTAAAAGGGATCTTGTCGATTGCCCATAACGGAAACCTGGTAAACGCTGTTGAGATGCGAAGAAATCTGGAATACAGCGGTTCTATTTTTCAGACCACCGGTGATTCGGAGGTGATCGCTTATTATATTGCGCGGGAACGTCTGACCACGAAAACGGTGGAGGAAGCCGTTAAAAATGCGATGAAACAGATGAAGGGAGCTTACGCCCTGGTCATCAACAGTCCGAGGAAGCTGATCGGAGCCCGTGATCCGTGGGGCTTGAAGCCGCTTTGTATCGGAAAACGGGACAACACGTATTTTCTCGCATCTGAAAGCTGTGCGATTTCAGCGGTAGGTGCAGAGTTTATCCGGGATGTAAAGCCCGGGGAGATCGTAAGTATTACGAAAAACGGTATAAAGTCGGATGAAAGTATGGCGATCTCGACGGAAAAGCAGGCACGCTGTATTTTTGAGTATATTTATTTCGCACGGATGGACAGTGTCCTGGACGGGGTAAACGTTTACAGATCCAGGATCCTTGCCGGAAAAGCATTGGCGAAATCCTATCCGGTAGAGGCAGATCTGGTGGTGGGCGTGCCGGAGTCCGGTCTGGTCGCCGCCAAAGGATACTCCGAAGAATCCGGGATCCCTTACGGAATGGCATTCCACAAGAACAGCTATGTGGGACGTACTTTTATCAAGCCCAAACAAGAAGACCGGGAGTCCAGTGTAAAGATCAAATTGAATGTGATCGAAGAAGTGGTACGCGGGAAACGGATCGTTATGGTAGACGACTCCATCGTGCGCGGAACGACTTCTGCAAATATCATTAAAATGTTAAAAAAGGCAGGGGCAACGGAAGTTCATGTAAGGATCAGTTCGCCGCCGTTTTTATACCCTTGCTATTTTGGGACAGATGTACCCTCCAATGAGCAGCTGATCGCCCATTCTCTTACGACGGAAGAAATCCGCGAGAAGATCGGCGCAGATTCCCTTGGGTATATGAAGGTGGAATTGTTAAAAGACACGGTAGAAGAACTTTCCTGCTGTACAGCATGTTTCACCGGGAAATATCCCATGGAGGTGCCGAAAGGCGATGTGAGCATGGCACTTGGGGAGATACAGGAAGGACAGGATGAAGAAGATGAAGAATGACAGATATGTAAGTCCGTTGTCGGAGAGATACGCCAGCAAAGAAATGCAGTATCTTTTTTCTCCGGACATGAAATTTAAGACGTGGAGAAAGCTTTGGATCGCTTTGGCCGAAACAGAGAAAGAATTGGGTCTTTCTATTACGGATGAGCAGATCGCAGAGCTGAAAGAACATGCGGAGAATATCAATTATGATGTGGCGAAGGCCAGAGAAAAAGAGGTGCGCCATGACGTAATGTCCCACGTGTATGCCTATGGGGTACAGTGCCCGAAGGCAAAAGGAATCATCCATCTGGGAGCAACTTCCTGTTATGTAGGGGACAACACAGACATGATCATCATGTCGGAAGCTTTGAAACTGGTTCGTAAGAAGTTGGTCAATGTGATCGCAGAGCTGGCGAAATTTGCAGAGAGCTACAAAGCGCAGCCGACACTGGCGTTCACCCATTTCCAGCCGGCGCAGCCGACAACGGTAGGAAAAAGAGCGACACTTTGGATGCAGGAGTTCCTCATGGATCTGGAGGATTTAAATTATGTTCTCGGAAGTCTGAAACTGCTGGGATCGAAGGGAACCACAGGAACCCAGGCAAGTTTTTTGGAGCTGTTTGACGGAGATCAGGAGAAAATCGATCAGATCGATCCGATGATCGCAGAAAAAATGGGATTTAAAGCATGCTATCCGGTTTCCGGACAGACCTATTCCCGAAAAGTAGATACAAGAGTGGCCAACATCCTGGCAGGGATCGCAGCCAGTGCCCATAAAATGTCCAATGATATTCGACTGCTTCAACATTTGAAGGAAGTAGAGGAGCCTTTTGAAAAATCTCAGATCGGTTCTTCTGCCATGGCGTATAAGAGAAATCCGATGCGGAGCGAGAGGATCGCTTCCTTGTCCAGATATGTGATGATCGATGCACTGAATCCGGCGATCACTTCCGCCGTTCAGTGGTTTGAGAGAACTCTGGATGATTCTGCGAACAAACGTCTGAGTATACCGGAAGGATTTTTGGCGATTGACGGTATCCTGGATCTTTGCCTGAACGTGGTAGACGGATTGGTTGTTTATCCGAAAGTGATCGAGAAACATCTGATGAGTGAGCTGCCGTTTATGGCAACAGAAAATATTATGATGGATGCGGTAAAAGCAGGCGGAGACAGACAGGAACTGCATGAGCGGATCCGCGAGCTTTCTATGGAGGCAGGGAGCAATGTGAAAGAAAAGGGACTTGAAAACAATCTGTTAGAGTTGATCGCAAAAGATCCGGCGTTCAATCTTTCTCT
>CAKRWZ010000017.1 GCA_934418295.1 uncultured Mediterraneibacter sp. | reverse complement strand
TGCAGAAAATAGACGGCAAACAATACTCCTCCGGTAAAGATCCAGGATGCCACATATACGTTCATCAACATTTCGTAGGTCGGAACCATTTTAAAGATCGTCACCAGCCAGATCAGACGGAATACTACCGTTCCCAACACCGTGACCACGGAGGGCTCCACTGATTTTCCCATTCCCCTTAGCGCTGCGCTTTCCACTTCATAAGTAGCCGTCAGCCCCTCCAGGGAGCACACCCGATGCATTCGGATCAGCCCGTAAACAGCCACCGCACCGCTGGTCGTATAAATGCTTACGAAAAAGTCATCCCATATCATAAACACAACACACAAGATCTCTGTAAAGCCGATCCCGAAAGCCATACATTCCCAGAAAATTTTCTTACACCGTTTCAGATTTCCGGCGCCAAAGTTCTGGCTGGTAAAGGTCACTGCTGCCTGTGCAAACGCTGCGGCGATATCATAAGTAAAATATTCAAAATTCAGTGCCAGGGAGGAACCAGCGATCGCATTTTCCCCAAAGGTATTGATCCCGCTTTGTATGAATACATTTTGTCATATGTTTGACAAGAACGCTCCGCCAGATCTTTTATCATCCATTTAGCACCTCAGGCATCAAAGTCTGCTTCAAACACACCTTCCGGCGTCCGCATGGTCAGAATACCCAGATTAAATTCTTCGTCCCGAATGGTAATGTGATACTCAAACACCACATCTTCTTCAAATTTTGACAACAACAAATACGTCCCGTTTTCTTTCTCTTCAATCTGGTCGCAGATGTCATTGTATACATCTTCCCCGGAAATCGGCCTTGGATAACCTGACGCCTTTATCTTTGCCTCAATCGCTTTGTATAATTCATCCATTTCTGTTTCCTTCCCTTTATGTTATGAAAGCCGTCCTTGCTCCCATTCCTCTAAAATTTCCCGGATTTCTCCAAGGCTCTGGGCGAAATAAATATATTTCTGCCGTTCATCTGTAGAAAACCCTTTTGCTTTCATATGCCTCAAAAATTCTCTGATACTGTCATAGTATCCACCCAAATTATAAAAAATGCAAGGTGCTTCCAACTGCTGCAGGGATACCTTTGACATAATCTCCGCAATTTCTTCCAAAGTACCCGTGCCTCCGGGAAAGGCGATGAAGGCATCACCCAGCTCGATCATTTTCGTCTTCCGCTCTGTGATATCCTTGGTCACGATCAACTGAGTCAGATCTTCCATCTGCACATTCTGTTCCATAAAAAACTGTGCTTCTACTCCGATCACTTCTCCCTGGGAACGCAGTACGCTCTCTGCCAGTCTGCCCATCAGCCCCGTTTTGGAGCCTCCGTAGACCAGCCGGTTTTTGCTTCTTCCGATCCAGCTGCCCAATTCGCAGACTGCTTCGGAAAAGATTTCTTCATTTCCGGCATTTGCACCTAAATATACCGTAATATTCATTTCTTTAAATTTCCTTTTTTGATATTTTCCTGTAAGATCTGATCCGTTATCTCATACAATTTTTCCGAGCCTTGGCGGGTTCTCCTCTGCCGCTTATAAACCTGTTCTGCCGTCACCTGATGCTCTCTCCAATCTCCTCCGCCGTTGCTGTTGTTCAGGATCAGAGGCTGGAGATTATCCATGGCATGGGCAAACTTTGACTCCGGCGTCTCTCCATCCTCAAATTCATCAAACAATGCCATCAGCTCTGTCTTTTGCTCTTCCGGAAGAAGCGAAAAAATCCGCTCCTTTGCCGCATTTTCCCGGGCTTTCTGTGTCTTCAGACCTTCTGCATCATAAGCATAGGTATCCCCTGCATCGATCTCTACAATATCATGTATCAAACACATCAGCATCACCTTGGCGATCTCTATCGGCTCGTTGGAATATTCCTGCAGTAAATATGCCATAATTGCCATATGCCATGCATGTTCTGCGTCATTTTCATTTCTTCCGTGTCCGGAGAGATGTGTCTGCCGGAAAATATTTTTCTCTTTGTCAATTTCCAGCACAAAGTCAAGCTGCTGCTTTAATCTTTTTTCCATCTTTCTTTTTCCGCTCCCTTCCTTCAAAATCAGATGCCGGATCTGCAGGCTCGCAAAAACTTTTTCCTATTTATACAAAAGCATCTGTTTTCACACTTTCCGTCCTTCTGAATATATTATACACCATAGAACTTATTTCCTGGGAGGATTTTATGAGAAATCGCATTTCCGCATTTCTTCTGCTTCTTTCATTTTCTGTAATCTCACTTTTCGGATGTTCCTCTTCGAAAGAAACAACTTCTGAACCGACAAAAGAAGAGAATACTTCCAAAGAAACAGTCTCTGTTGTTTTAAACGAGGTTGCCCACTCGATCTTCTATGCGCCCATGTATGTTGCCATTGAAGAGGGCTATTTCAAAGACGAGGGAATTGATCTCACTTTGCAGACCGGTTTTGGCGCCGATAAAACCATGACGGCTGTCCTGTCCGGCGATGCAGACATCGGTTTTATGGGATCTGAGGCCTCTATTTACACTTACAATGAGGGAGCCAACAATTATGTGGTGAATTTTGCCCAGCTCACTCAGCGGGCTGGAAATTTTCTGGTGGCACGGGAAGAAACGTCCGATTTTCAGTGGAGTGACCTGAAAGGTAAGACCGTTCTTGGCGGACGAAAGGGCGGCATGCCGGAAATGGTGTTTGAGTATATTCTGAAGCAAAACGGCATCGATCCGGCCAAAGATCTCACCATCAACCAGGGAATCGATTTCGGTTCTACTGCCGCCGCTTTCTCTGAGGGACAGGGCGACTATACCATCGAATTTGAGCCATCCGCAACTGCTTTGGAGACCGAGGGAAAGGGAGCTGTCGTTGCCTCACTGGGCACAGACAGCGGCTATGTGCCTTACACGGCATTCAGCGCAAAACAAAGCTATATTGAAGATCATCCTGATGTGATCCAGGGCTTTACCAACGCTTTGCAGCGCGGGATGGATTACGTCGGAAGTCATACACCGGAAGAGATCGCTGATATCATCGCACCTCAGTTCCCGGAAAATGATAAAGAAACCATCTGCAAGATCCTGCAGCGCTACTCCGAGCAGGACACCTGGAAAGAAAACCTGATTTTTGAAGAAGAAAGCTTCGATCTTCTCCAGGATATTCTGGAATCTGCGGGCGAACTGACAAAACGCGCGCCTTATGACAAACTCGTAACCACTAAATTTGCCGAAAAATCCGCCAAAAAATAGGTCTTAAAAATTTTTCTGTTTTTCTCTTGACTTTAGTGTGGTAGATTGCTACTATAGTAGCGTAAAGCAAACAAAACGTCAGGAGGAAATTTTAAATGATGAAAAAGTGGATCGCAGTACTTACAGCCGCAATGATGGTTGTATCTATGGCTGCCTGTGGAAGTAAAGACGATACTTCTGATAAAAAAGGCAGTGATGACAAAAAAGCTGAAACAACCGATGACCAGAAATACGTAGAAGACAAAGGTACTCTTGTGATTGGTATTACCGATTTTGAGCCGATGGATTACAAGGATGAAAACGGTGATTGGATCGGTTTTGATGCAGACCTTGCAAAGGGCTTTGCAGAATCTCTCGGTGTAGATGCTGAGTTCGTTGAGATCAACTGGGACAATAAAATCATGGAGCTGGACGGAAAAACCATTGATTGTGTATGGAACGGCATGACCCTTACCGATGAAGTCCTGAGTTCTATGGAGTGCTCCAATGCTTATGCAAATAACACACAGGTTGTGATCCTTCCGAAAAATGTCGCTGACAAATACCCGGATGTTGAAAGCCTGAAGGATCTGCAGTTTGCAGTAGAATCCGGTTCTGCCGGTATGAAAGCCCTGCAGGATCTCGGATATAATTATACAGAAGTTACTTCCCAGGCAGATGCTCTGATGGAAGTTGCTGCCGGAACTTCCGATGCTGCAGTCATCGATTCCCTGATGGCAGGTGCCATGGTCGGTGAAGGCACAAACTACGCAGACCTTGTTTACACCGTTGTTCTGAATGAAGACGAAGGTGAACAGTACGGTGTAGGTTTCCGCAAAGGTTCCAACCTGGCAGCAGCTCTGAACGATTATCTGGCTGAATGCTCCAAAAACGGCACTCTGATGGAACTTGCAGAGACTTATGGTATCCAGGCTGCAATCATCGAGCAGTAATTACGGATTCCGATATTTTCCAAGCAGTAAATAGAGAGCGGATTTTTCCGCCCTCTATTTTTCGCGATTTAAGGAAAGTATAACCGAAACCGGAAACCATTCAAAAAACATCACAGAAAGCAGGAAATTTTTATGGATCTGATTACCGAACAGATGCCCATCGTTCTCCATGCGCTGAACGTTGGTTTCATCCAGACTTTAAAACTATTCTTTGTCACATTGATCGGGGCACTGCCTCTGGGACTCATTATTTCTTTCGGAACAATGTCCCGCTTTGCTCCCCTTCGCTATTTTACGAAAATCATTGTATGGATCATCCGTGGAACGCCTTTGATGATCCAGCTTCTGATTTTTTACTATTTTCCGGGTCTTGTTTTAAACAATCCGATCTGGGGCGGCGGAGAAGCCGGACGTTTTCTCGCAGCATCCGCAGCGTTTATCTTTAACTACTCCTGCTATTTCGCTGAAATCTACCGCGGAGGGATCCAGAGCGTCCCTGCCGGTCAGGAGGAAGCCGGTCTCGTCCTCGGCATGACCAAGAGCCAGATTTTCTTTAAAGTAAAGCTTTTGCAGATGATCAAACATATCGTACCTCCGATGTCCAATGAGATCATCACTCTGGTCAAAGACACTTCCCTGGCACGTATCATCGCGCTGCAGGAAATCATCTGGGCCGGACAGGCCTTCATGAAAGGTTCACAGGGGATCTCCGGCGCGATCTGGCCGCTGTTCTTCACCGCTTTCTATTATCTGATCTGGAACGGTATCATGACAGTCCTTTTGGGACGGCTGGAACGCAAGCTGAATTATTTTAGATAAAGGAGGAGCAAAGATGTCCATCTTAGAAGTAGAACACATACAAAAATCATTCGGAAATACAGAGGTTTTAAAAGACATCAGCTTTTCTCTGGAAAAGGGACAGGTGGTCTCCATCATCGGTTCTTCCGGAAGCGGAAAAACCACGCTTCTGCGGTGCCTGAATTTCTTGGAACGACCGGATTCCGGCATCATCCGGGTCAATCAGGAAGTCTTGTTTGACTCTGCAGATCCATCCACTATGAGCGATGCCCAGATCCGCAAAAAAAGGCTGCATTTCGGTCTGGTATTTCAATCTTTCCACCTGTTTCCGCAGTACACGGCTCTCGGAAATGTTATGCTGGCAAAAGAGCTCCTGGCAAAGGAGCTGCCGGATTATAAGACCCGCAAAAAAGAGATTCTCGCAGAAATCAAGGCACAGGCAGAAACCTTACTGGGACAGATGGGCTTGTCCGACCGCATGAACAACTACCCTCACCAGCTTTCCGGCGGCCAGTGCCAACGTGTCGCCATCGCCAGAGCACTGGCCCTGCAGCCGGATATTCTCTGCTTTGACGAACCGACTTCCGCCTTGGATCCGGAGCTGACCGGAGAAGTGCTGAAAGTCATCAAAGAACTGGCTGACCAGAACACGACCATGGTGATCGTTACCCATGAAATGGCTTTTGCAAGAGACGTGGCCGATCACGTGATCTTTATGGACAGCGGCACCATCCTGGAACAGGGCGCACCGCTGGACGTTTTTGAGCATCCGAAGGAAGAGCGGACCCGCCAGTTTTTGTCTCGTTTTACTCAGGAATCTTAACAAGATTCCAAAATTTCTCTTGACATTTTAAAAAGAACTGTTTATTTATATACATGGCAACTAAAAAAGGTTCACTGGACCTTTTTGTCGTATGCTTGGCAACCTAAAAAATCCGCGGACGGCAGTTATCTGTCGGTCCGCATTTTTCAAAGCGAGGGAAAAGAAATGAAGCCAATCAAAGAAGGGAAAGTACGGGAAATTTATGACAACGGCGAAAATCTGATCATGGTCGCAACCGACCGCATCAGCTGTTTCGATGTGATCCTGAAAAACCAGGTGACGAAAAAAGGAACGGTCCTGACACAAATGTCCAAATTCTGGTTTGACATGACGCAGGATATTCTCCCCAATCACATGATTTCCGTAGATGTAAACGATATGCCGGAATTTTTCCGCAAACCGGAGTTTGACGGAAACAGTATGATGTGTAAAAAACTGCAGATGCTGCCCATCGAATGCATCGTCCGCGGCTATATCACCGGAAGCGGCTGGGCCAGCTACCAAAAGGACGGCACTGTCTGCGGCATCCGACTGCCGGAAGGTCTTCAGGAATCCGACAAGCTGCCGGAACCGATCTACACCCCTTCCACAAAAGCCGAATTGGGTGATCACGACGAAAACATTTCTTACGAACAGAGCGTAGCCTATCTGGAAGAGCGTTTCCCCGGAAAAGGTGAAGCATATGCTTCCAAGCTCCGCGACTGCACCATCGCTCTTTACAAAAAATGCGCCGATTACGCATTGGAACGCGGGATCATCATTGCAGATACCAAGTTTGAATTTGGTCTGGATGAAAACGGCGAACTGGTCATCGGCGATGAAATGCTGACACCGGACAGTTCCCGTTTCTGGCCTGCAGAAGGCTATGAGCCGGGACATTCCCAGCCATCCTTTGACAAGCAGTTTGCCCGTGACTGGCTGAAAGCCAATCCGGACAATGACTGGACCCTTCCTGAAGAGATCGTGGAAAAAACGATCGAGAAATATTTACAGGCCTATACCCTGCTCACCGGAAAAACTTTATAAATTTTTTGTCATATTTTTGGCAGCCAAAAGGGACTCCCTGCGATACCATTGATCGCCGGAAAGTCCCTTTGATTTTCTTTACATTTCTGACATAAATCGTATTATATCTCTTTCAACAACCGGATCACAGTATCATAGTTTTCCGGCCTGTGCGGAAAAGTGCAGTCCGTACAGATCTTGATCCGTTTCCCGTTTTTTCCTTCTTTGTAACGTGGATTCCCCGGGCAACGCTCCAGCCGATAAAGCGGGCAATAACAGAACAGGCAATTCATCTCTTCAATGCCTTTGTGACAAGGATAGTATTTACATGCTGTATTGGCAAAAAAACGATGTGAATTCTCCATTAGTGAATGTACCCTTCCTCGAACGCAATCGCTCTGTTTGCCGTATAAACCTCTGCATCTGCCGCATATTTGTAAGGTATCACAAAAAAGAACGCCAACAGGCCAAAGGTAAAGGACGACAAAATATCCCACCCCAAAAAAGAAAGATCAAACACAAAGGTATCCCATTTCTTTCCCCGCATCATCCGTTTGCTGATGGCAAAGGCTTCTCTCCTGTCCATGGAGGGATTCTCCGCCAGGATATAGGGCACCATCCGATATTCATAGCTTTTTATGATCCCCGGGAAAAAGAACAAAAGCGACCACAGCGTGATATACAGATTCATCAAAAACATCGTCACAACGATATTGGAATATCCGCCGGAACGGAACATGGAAAAGAGTGTTTTTGTATTGACCTGCTCTGTCTGATTCAAGGTGAAGAAACGACAGCCTCCCACTTGGACCACATTTCCCACAAAGATCGAATAAACAATGGTGAACACCGCCACTATGGATATCACCAGTACCAGGATCCGAAAAATCCTGGAACGGACCCACAGATCTGCAAGACTGTTGATCCCCTCTAATTGTAAGCTGTCAAAACTATCTGCGTACTGCGCACTGCCTCTGGCACCCACACTGGCAGTAATTCCTCCGGTGAGTAAAAGCAAGACAAATGCCGTTCCCACACAGACCCAGTAGTTTCTGCCCAGCGCCGCTTTCGCCCGCATTTTCAAATCAATCCGATTCCACATGTATTTTACACCTCTTTGATCTTCACAGGCTTTTCCCTGTGATCCATTTATTATTTATTCTTATCGCCATTGATTATGACAGCATTCTCCCACTTTGTCAACCATTGAAACTTTCCCTAAAATACGCCATTTTTCGGCAATCTCCGCTCCTGTTTCTTTCTCTTTTTTTCTCTTTTTCTGTTCCGGCCAAACCTGTTTCCGATTGTTGACTTATATGCTGTGAAACGATAAAATATCGTTGTTGATACAGTTGTCCCAAGCGACAAGAAACGTAAGATTCTTTCTGCAGTCAAGACAACTTTTTTTCAAAAAGGAGGATGAATTGTGAAAAAGAAAATTTTAAGCGTATTGCTCTGCGCAGCAATGGTAGCAGGTATTCTTGCAGGATGCGGCACTCCTGCAGCGGCTGACACCAAGGACAAAAAGGATTCCGGCTCTTCCAAGACAGAGGCTGTTTCCGCCGACACGATCAAAGTCGGTTTTGTACACATCTCTGATGCCAGTGATATGGGCTATACCTACAACCACGACCTGGGTACAAAAGAAATGCAGGAAAAACTCGGGCTGAAAGATGACCAGATCATCAACAAGTTCAACGTTCCTGAGGGAGCTGAGTGTGAAACTGCCCTGAGAGAGCTTGTAGACGCAGGCTGCAATATCATTTTTGCAACAAGCTTTGGTTTTGAAGATTATGTAAAAGAAGTTGCTGCTGAATATCCGGACGTACAGTTCTGCCACGCAACAGGCTATCAGGCAGCAAATTCCGGTCTTGACAATATGCACAACTATTTCGCATCCGTTTATGAAGCACGTTACCTTGCAGGTATCGCAGCAGGATTGAAAACACAGAGCAACAAGCTCGGTTATGTTGCCGCTTTCCCGTTTGCAGAGGTTATCAGCGGATACACTGCATTCTACCTGGGAGCAAAAAGTGTAAATCCGGATGTGACAATGGATATCATGTACACCAACTCCTGGAACGACCCGACTGTAGAATCTCAGGTTGCAAAGGCTCTGATCGAGCGCGGATGCGATGTGATCTCCCAGCACTCCGACTCTACAGCTCCTGCAACGACTGCTGAAGAATACGGCGCATGGCAGGTAGGTTACAACAACGACATGATCAAGGCTGCTCCGAACGCTTCCCTGATCTCCGCCCGTATCGACTGGGGCATCTATGTAACAGAAGCTGTTCAGGCTGTCATCGACGGCAAAGCCATCCCGACAGACTGGTGCAAGGGTCTGGCTGACGGTGCCGTTTATCTTTCTCCTTTGAACACAGCTATCGCTGCTGAAGGCACACAGGAAGCCATCGACGCTGCAGCTGAAAAGCTGAAATCCGGCGAGCTTCACGTTTTCGCAGGACCGCTGAAGGGAACAAGCCCTGACGGTGAGACCATCGAAATCAAAGAGGGTGAGTACTATCACGAGCAGGAAGAGGCTTCTGCTCCGTCCTGGTGCTACATCATCGAAGGCTGCAATGTAGTCGAATAATAAAACGGTTCTGAAAGTAAAAGAATAGATAAAGGCAGGGCTGCCCGGTGCAGTTCTGTCTTTACTCCATTTTATTGTAAAAATATCTGCTTCCGAAAAGTCCGGTGTCAGATATTTTTACAATAATGATTGGAAAGAGTTATCAAAGGAATGTACTTATGAAGGAGGGTGAAAACTTGGAAAAAACAGCAACTCCGGCAATCCGGATGCATAAAATCACCAAGACATTCGGAAAAATCGTAGCCAACAAGGACATTGACCTTGAGCTCCGGGAAGGAGAAATCCTGGCGCTTCTGGGTGAAAACGGATGCGGAAAGACGACGCTTATGAACATGTTGTCCGGTATCTATTTCCCGGATCACGGTGAGATCGAGGTACACGGAAAGCCCGTGACAATCCGTTCCCCGAAAGATTCTTTTTCTTTGGGAATCGGTATGATCCACCAGCATTTCAAACTGGTAGACGTTTTGACCGCAGCCGAAAATATCGTGCTGGGCTTAGACGGAAAGGTGACTGTCAATCGTAAAAAGGTGGCACAGGAAGTTTCTGCCCTTGCCGACAAATACGGATTTGAACTGGATCCAAACAAAAAGATCTACAATATGTCTGTCTCTGAGAAACAAACGGTAGAAATCATAAAGGTGCTTTATCGCGGAGCTGACATCCTGATCTTGGATGAGCCTACCGCCGTACTGACCCCGCAGGAGACAGAAAAGCTGTTTACCGTTCTCCGCAACATGAAGCAGGACGGCAAATCCATCATCATCATCACTCACAAGCTGAACGAAGTCATGGCTATTTCTGACCGGGTAGCGATCCTTCGAAAGGGCGAATACATCGGCGCAGTCAACACAGCCGAGACCAACCAGTCCGAGCTGACTGAAAAAATGGTGGGCCGTCCCATCAGTCTGGAGATCCAGAGGCCGCCGGTCAAAGGCAGAAAGGAATTGCTCCATGTCAGCAACCTGACCTGTCTCAACGAAGACGGACGCAAAGTTTTAAACGATGTCTCCTTTAAAGCCTACGGCGGTGAGATCCTCGGTGTTGCCGGTATCGCAGGCAGCGGTCAAAAAGAGCTCTGTGAAACCATCGCCGGGCTTCACGAAGCCATCGGCGGCAGCATCCTCTACAGCACAGAATATCAGGGCGAACCGGTCAAACAAAATCTCATCGGACTCCATCCGGATGAAATCTCCAAAAAAGGCGTTTCTATGGCTTTTGTCCCGGAGGACCGTCTGGGAATGGGACTGGTTTCCGCCATGGACATGACCGATAACGTTATGCTCCGAAGCTTCCGCGACAACAAAGGCCCTTTTGTAGATCGTAAAAAGCCGAAAGAACTTGCAGAGCAGCTGATCCGGGATCTGGAGATCGTAACACCGGGTGTGGACACCCCGGTGGGCAGACTTTCCGGAGGAAACGTACAAAAGGTCCTCATCGGCCGCGAGATTGCCATCAGCCCTACGGTTCTGATCGTCGCTTATCCGGTGAGAGGTCTGGATATCAACTCCTCTTTCCGCATTTATGATCTTTTGAACGAACAGAAGAAAAAAGGTGTGGCCGTTATTTTCATCGGAGAAGATCTGGATGTCCTGCTGGGCATCTCCGACCGCCTCATGGTTCTTTGCGGCGGCGAAGTCAGCGGTATCGTGGATCCGAAGACCGTCACCAAAGAGGATGTCGGTCTGATGATGATCCATGTAGATAAAAAGAAAACACAAGAAGAAAATGATGAGGAGGTGTCAGCATGAACGGACAGACCACAAAAGTAAAGGAGCCTTTGTTTCGTATGACAAAGCGCCCTTCCATCTCCGTCAGCGCTGCCTGGCGGATCCGTGGGATCGCCTTTCTCCTTTCGCTGATCACCGGCGGACTTCTGATCCTGGCCCTCGGTCATAATCCGTTGTCCGTATACAAATCCATGGTCATCGGAGCCTGGGGATCCAAAACGGTCATCTATGAAACCATCAAGCTTTCCGTTCCGCTGTTGATCACGGCCATCGGTATCTCCTTTGCTTTCCGCATGAAGTTCTGGAATATCGGTGCAGAGGGACAGATTTTGATCGGTGCCGTCGCCGCAGCAGGATTCGGGCTGTTTACCGCCCACATTTTCCCGAAGCTGCCGCTGGTGCTTTTGATGCTTATTGCCGGCATCACCGCAGGCGGTCTTTACGGGTTGCTTCCTGCTATCTGCAAAGCCAAATGGAATACCAATGAAACCCTTTTCACGTTGATGCTGAACTACATCGCCCTGGCTTTTGTCAAATACCTGATGAACGGTCCCTGGAAATCCAAAGGAAGCAGCTTCCCAAAGATGGACATGCTGGTTCCGGGCGCCCGTCTCACCAAGATCTTTGGCGTACACTGGGGCTGGATCGTCGCTTTGATCCTGGTAGTGGTTTCATATATTTATTTTACAAAGACCAAACAGGGGTATGAGGTTTCTGTCGTAGGGGAAAGCACAAATACCGCCAAATATGCCGGTATCAATGTCGGAAAAGTTTATATCCGTACCATGTTTATCTCCGGTGCCCTGTGCGGTCTGGTCGGTATGCTCCAGTTTGCAGGTGCCGATTTCACCATCACAGAAGGTACTGCCGGCGGCGTTGGCTTTACTGCCATCACCGTTGCATGGCTGGCAAAAATGAATCCTTACGGCATGATGGTCGTGGCCGTTTTCATCGCCATGCTGGAACGAGGTGCAAACACCATCCAAACCCAGTTTAAGATCCCGGCGTCTGCTGCCGACCTTCTGATCGGTATCATCCTGTTTTTCATGCTGGGATGCGAATTCTTTATCAATTACCGTCTGATCGCAAGAGGAAAGGAGGAGAACCATGCTTAGTACACTGAACAGCTTATTTATCGCCGCTATGCTGGCCGGCACCCCGCTTCTTTTAGGTGCGTTGGGTGAGATCCTGACCGAAAGAGCCGGAAACATCAACCTGGGCGTAGAAGGAATGATGTTTATGGGCGCCATCACCGGTCTGATCGGTTCTTACTATTATGAGCAGGCCGTTCTCCGTTCCGGCGGCACACCAAACGGTTTTGTTTCTTCTTTGATTGCTCTTATCGTTTCCTTTATCGCCGGGGCATTCGGTGCTTTGATCTACAGCTTCCTGACCATTACGCTCCGTGCCAACCAGAATGTGACCGGTCTGACCTTGACGATCTTCGGTACCGGCTTCGGTAACTTTTTCGGAGAATTTTTCGGACAGAAAGCCGGCGGCTATATCGCAGTTACAGACGTGACCAAAAAAGCATTTTCCCGTCTGCACATTCCGGGACTTTCAGATATCCCGGTTCTCGGAAAGCTTCTTTTCCAGTACAACTGGCTGGTTTATTTTACTATCATCCTGGCTTTGTTCATGACCTGGTTTTTCCGTAAATCCCGCGTGGGACTGAATCTCCGGGCAGTGGGGGAAAGCCCGGCCACGGCAGATGCAGCCGGCATTGACATCACAAAATACAAATATGCAGCTACCATCATCGGCGGCGGTATCTGCGGCATCGGCGGAATGTATATGAGCATGGTGACCACTTCCGGCGTCTGGGTACACGGTTGTGTCAGCGGCTACGGATGGCTTGCCGTTGCCCTGGTAATCTTTGCCACCTGGGATCCTGCCCGCGGCATGCTGGTGTCTCTGGTATTCGGCGGTCTTACGATCATGCGTATGTACGTCAATATCCCCGGACTTCCTACACAGATCTACGATATGCTTCCTTACATCGCAACCCTTCTTGTCCTGATCATCACCAGTATGCGGGAAAGCAAAGAGCACGCACAGCCAAAAAGCTGCGGCACCAATTATTTCCGGGAAGAACGTTAAGATCTCTGTCATATGCTTGGAATCGCAAAAAGCGGAGCCTTTGTTTGATACAAAAGCTCCGCTTTTTTCTATAATCCTGAATCTATCTTTTCCAATGTCCCGCCCGCAATAAAAGTTTTACTCCTGCGGGAGCAATTTCTTGACAGCTTCTTCCAAATAAGGATTCTCTGCTTCGTAAAATTTTTCTGATTCAACGGCTTCTGCCAGCACCGGATCGATGGGCATTTTCCCTAATACTTCCGTCCCCAGTTCTTTTGCGATCTCTTCGATATGGCTTTCTCCAAAGACCTGAATCTTCTTTCCGCAATCCGGACAGACCATATAGCTGTAATTTTCCACGATACCTAAAACCGGGATATCCATCTGTTTTGCCATGCTGTAAGCTTTTTTTACGATCATGCGCACCAAATCCTGCGGAGAAGTCACGATCACGATCCCATCCACCGGCATCGACTGAAATACCGTCAGCGGAACATCTCCTGTTCCCGGAGGCATATCTACCAGCAATACATCCAGTTCTCCCCACATAACGTCTGTCCAAAACTGCTTTACCACACCGGCGATCACCGGGCCCCGCCAGATCACAGGGGCTTCTTCATCTTCCAGAAGCAGATTTACCGACATGATCTTGGTATCGTCTTTTGCGGAAGCCGGGAAGATTCCCTCTTCTGCACCTCTTGCCAGCTCATGCAGCCCATACATTTTCGGAATGGACGGTCCCGTGATATCTGCATCCAAAATTCCCACAGAGCATCCGTTTTTCCGCAGCTGCCGCGCCAGTGACGCCGTCACGATGGATTTCCCGACACCACCTTTTCCGCTGACAACTCCGATTACTTTTTTAATGTGAGAATATGGGTTTGCCGGTTCTCTGAAATCTTCCTTTGTCATTTTCTTCTGGCTGCTGCAGTTTCCTGCCTGTGCACACTCTGCACAGGCTTCCGGAGCGCATCCTCCTTCCGGCTGCTCTTCTGTCTGATACTGTTCTTCCATGATGGTATTCCTCCTCGTTTTATTCTCCTGTAGTTCTACTCTTCTGTAACTTTATGTTCCTGCGATTTTATTCTTCTGTAGCTTTATGTGCCTGCGGTTCTATTCCTCTGCGGCTGCGATCACTTCTACCTCGCACAGCACATTCTTCGGAAGGGTCTTCACTGCCACGCAGCTTCTTGCCGGACGGGAAATAAAGTACTCTGCATATACCTGATTAAAAGCGCCGAAATCGTCCATATCGCTCAAAAAGCAAGTGGTTTTCAGGACTTTGTCAAAAGAAGTTCCGGCTGCCTTTAAGATCTCTCCCAGATTTTTGCACACCTGATGGGTCTGCTCTTCGACGGTCTCCGCCTCTATAGCATCCGTTTCCGGATTGATGGCGATCTGTCCTGCTGTGTACAAAACGCCTGCATGTACATACCCCTGAGAATAAGGTCCCAGTGCTTTTGGTGCTTTTTCTGTCGAAATGATCTTCATCTTCATTCTTCCTCGCTTTCCCTCTCTTTATTTGCCAGTCTGAAAATTTCATAAACGTCGTTCTCTTCCAAGGTCTGAAGTCCCGGAATCTGGATGGTTCCGCCTGCCGTCGTGCGATCTGCCAGAAGCTTCAACGTCTCATCCGGCAATATCCCCAACGCTTCGTCTGTGTTC
The DNA here is from genome assembly GCA_934418295.1 of uncultured Mediterraneibacter sp. Lineage (GTDB taxonomy): Bacteria > Bacillota > Clostridia > Lachnospirales > Lachnospiraceae > Mediterraneibacter_A. The sequence continues at coordinate 13,579 of CAKRWZ010000017.1, read as the reverse complement.
GGCGGCACCAGCTCATACAGTCTTGTCGGCATACCCAGATATTTAAAATATGCAGAAGTTCTCTCGATTCCTTCGATCGCTGCATCTACATCATCCTCTTCTTTGATATCCCATACATTTCTGGCGTACTGTGCAAAACGCTCCGGCTTTGCCAGCATCACGTATCTGGCCCACGCTTCCCAGACCGCAGAAAGAGACGCACCGTGCGCCACATCGTATTCTGCGCTGAGCTCATGTCCAAATTTATGTACCACAAACATGCGCTTGCTTCCAAGGCCTGTCAGCCCATTGTGAGACAGGCTTCCACTCCACATCAGCTCGCTCATGCTGTCATAATCAGAAGGATCTTCCATCGCCTTTGTACCGTTTTCGATCACCGTTTTCAGCAATGCTTCAGCGATCCGGTCTGTCAGCTGATTTCCTTCCACCGGTGTAAAATAACGCTCCAGCGTATGCATCATGATGTCTACGATACCGCAGGCCAACTGATATTTGGGAAGCGTATACGTCAATTCCGGATTCATGATCGCAAACTGCGGCCGGTTCAAATCTGTACTAATTCCCTTTTTTCTTCCTGTATGTTCATTGGTCAGTACCGCGGAATCACTGGTCTCACTTCCTGCTGCCGCAATCGTCAGCACAACACCAATGGGAAGACTTTTCTTCAACGGAAAAGCTCCGGACCAGATATCTTCCAGAGAAGCTTCCGGATTTGCCGCACCGTGCGCAATGGCTTTTGCCGTATCAATCGCACTGCCGCCTCCCACTGCCAATATAAAATCTGCTTCAAACTCTATGGCTTCCGAAACACCCTTCACTGCATGTCCCATCAACGGATTCGGTCTTGCTCCTCCAAACTCCATATAGACAATGCCTTCTTCTACCAGTGTATCTTCCACCCGCTTCAAAAGCCCGCTTTTCACAACCGAGCCTCCGCCATATACAATCAGCACACGAGAACCGCCCCACTTGTGCACCTCTTCCCCGGTCAAGCTCTCCGTATCCTTACCGAATACAATTTCCGTAGGAGTGTATTGTATAAAGTTTTTCATTTCAGGATCCTCCTCTATACTTTCACAAACAGTCAATCATCCAGATTATACCATCATTTTTATGAAATATCCAATTTATTACAGCAAATCGCCGGAAGTGCCGAAAGGCACATTCCGGGATTGTAGGCGGTCGTCAAGGTCTCGAGCAAGCTCGGACTTTGACTCGTCGCCAGACAAAGAAACGCCCGACGCTTACTCGTCGAACGCTTCTTTCATTTTTTCCATAAATCCTTTTTTCTTTTTGCCTCCGGTGGGTGTTTTGTCCTCCGGATCCTGATTCAAGGTATTTCCGGTCAACTCGTCAAACCGTTTCAAGGCTTCTTTCGCCTCCGGGCTCAATTTGTCCGGTGTCTGTATCACGAGTGTTACATAATGATCCCCACGGACAGATTTGTTGTGAACGGAAGGTACTCCTTTTCCTTTCAGCCGCACCTTAGTATCTGTCTTGGTTCCCGGTTTCACTTTATATAAAACATCTCCGTCTACCGTCTTGATACGGATCTCTGCACCCAGTGCCGCCTGCGCAAAAGAAATCGGCACTGTGGAGAAAATATGCATATCCTGTCGCTGAAAGATCGGATGTCTGGCTACACGAACCTCCACCAGCATATCGCCTCTCGGTCCTCCGTTGACGCCCGGCTCGCCTTTTCCGCGCAGTCTCACACTCTGACCGTTGTCAATTCCTGCAGGGATGGAAACCTGTATCTTCTTCCGGTTAGATACAAAACCGCTGCCGCTGCATTTCTTGCATTTATGTTTGATGATCTTACCGGAACCTCCGCATTCCGGACAAGTCTGCACATTTTGCACCATACCGAAGAAAGACTGACTGGTATAGACCACTTGCCCTTTCCCCCCGCATTTGGTACAAGTTTCTGGTGTCGTACCCGGTTCTGCTCCGGTGCCGTTACACTCCGGACACGGATCATCTAAAACAACATCCAGCTCCTTTTCGCAGCCAAAAACAGCCTCCTCAAAGGTGATCTGTACGCTTTTGCGGACATTAGCGCCTCGTGCAGGGCCGCTGCCGCCGCGTCCTCCGCGGCGTCCTCCGCCTCCAAACAAATCTCCGAAGATATCTCCGAAAATGTCTCCAAAATCAGCACCGTTGAAATCAAAGCCCCCGAAGCCTCCTGCTCCGCCTGCTCCGTTTTCAAAAGCAGCATGACCAAACTGATCATACTGACGCCGCTTTTCCGCATCACTCAAAACCGCATAAGCCTCTGAAGCTTCCTTAAACTTTTTCTCTGCTTCCTTGTCCCCCGGGTTTACATCCGGATGATATTTTTTTGCCAGTTTCCGGTACGCTTTTTTTAACTCTGCTTCGTCGGCATCTTTGCTTACGCCCAGTACCTCATAATAATCTCTTTTTGACTCTGCCATAATCTATAATACCTTTCCCGCTGGATCTTTTTGTCCTATATTTGGCAACGTAAAGATATTCTACGGAACCCGAAAGGCTCCGTAGAATTCTCTGATCCGTTTCTTAATTTCTTAACAAACGCTGTCTTTTCTTTTTATTAGACTTCTTTGTAATCTCCGTCTACTACATCATCGCCCTGGAAACCGTCCGGTGCCGGGCCTGCATCCTGTGTCGGATTCGGACCTGCGCCTGCTGCACCTGCGGCAGCTCCTGCCTGCTCATACATCTTTGTGAACAGTTTGGATGCGCTTTCCATCAGCTTCTCTTTTGCGGCTTTGATCTCAGCTGTCTGGCTGTCTGTCATACCCTCTGCCGGTGTATTGGCAAGAAGATCCTTCAGTGCCTGACAATCTGCCTCTACTGCTGCTTTATCTGCTGCCTCCAGCTTATCGCCGGCATCTTTCATTGCTTTCTCTGTCTGGAATACAATGGCTTCTGCATCGTTTCTGGTATCTACAGCCTCTTTCCGTTTCTTATCCTGTGCTTCAAACTCTGCCGCTTCTTTTACAGCTTTGTTGATATCATCCTCGGACATATTGGAACCTGCAGTGATCGTAATATGCTGCTCTTTTCCTGTTCCCAGGTCTTTTGCAGATACATTTACGATACCGTTTGCATCGATATCGAACGTAACCTCAATCTGCGGAACTCCACGCGGAGCCGGTGCGATTCCGTCCAGTCTGAACTGTCCCAGTGACTTATTGTCACGTGCGAACTGTCTCTCGCCCTGTACTACATTAATGTCTACAGCAGTCTGGTTATCTGCTGCGGTAGAGAAGATCTGACTCTTCTTTGTCGGAATTGTCGTATTTCTCTCGATCAATCTGGTTGCAACGCCTCCCATGGTCTCGATGGAAAGTGACAGCGGAGTAACATCCAGAAGAAGGATGTCGCCTGCGCCCTCTTCACCGGAAAGCTTACCTCCCTGTACAGAAGCTCCCAGTGCTACGCACTCATCCGGGTTCAGAGATTTACTTGGCTCTTTACCTGTCAGACGTTTTACTTCTTCCTGTACTGCCGGGATACGTGTAGAACCACCTACCAGCAATACCTGACCAAGCTCAGATGCGCTGATGCCCGCATCGGCAAGCGCACGTTTTACCGGTTCGGAAGTTTTCTCTACCAGATCTCTGGTCAATTCATCAAATTTTGCTCTTGTGAGCGTCATATCAAAATGCTTCGGTGTGCCGTCTTTGGATGCGGTAATAAACGGAAGGTTGATATTTGTTGTGGTCGTAGAAGAAAGCTCTTTCTTTGCTTTCTCGGCCGCCTCTGTCAGTCTCTGCATCGCCATCTTGTCTGCGGAAAGATCAATGCCTTCTTTTGCTTTGAAATCTGCCAGCATATATTCTGCGATCTTGTGGTCAAAGTCATCTCCGCCCAGTCTGTTGTTTCCGGCTGTGGAAAGTACTTCGATGACACCGTCTCCGATCTCAATAACAGATACATCAAATGTACCGCCGCCGAGGTCATAAACCATGATCTTCTGTTCTTTTTCATTGTCAAGTCCGTAAGCAAGTGCTGCTGCCGTAGGCTCGTTGATGATACGCTTTACATCCAGTCCTGCAATCTTACCAGCATCCTTTGTAGCCTGACGCTGTGCGTCGTTGAAGTATGCCGGAACCGTGATAACTGCCTCTGTTACTTTCTCACCCAGGTAGTTCTCTGCATCCGCTTTCAGTTTCTGCAGGATCATTGCGGAAATCTCCTGCGGAGAATATTTCTTCCCGTCAATATCTACCTTATAATCTGTACCCATCTCTCGTTTGATAGAGGAAATGGTTTTATCTGCGTTGGTGACTGCCTGACGTTTTGCAGGCTCTCCTACCAGACGCTCACCGCTCTTTGTAAATGCGACTACGGACGGTGTTGTTCTTGCTCCTTCTGTATTTGCGATGACTGTCGGCTGTCCGCCTTCCATTACTGCTACGCAGCTGTTTGTTGTACCCAAATCAATACCAATAATCTTACTCATGATAAAATCCTCCTTTATTTTCTGTTTCTGATAAAAACGAATTTTCTTTTTAATTTGCTACCTTTACCATACTGTGTCTCACAACACCGTCTCTGTAAAGATACCCCTTCTGCAGCTCCTCTACTACGATATTCTCGCCAACCTCTTCGTCCTCCACATGCATGACCGCATTGTGGAAATCCGGGTTGAACTCCTGACCTACCGCTTCGATCGGTTTGACTCCGATGCCTTCCAGCGTCGTCATCAGCTGCTTGTAGATTTTTTCCATGCCGTCGATAAAAGGATTTTCCTTTTCATCTTCCGGCACGGCTGCCAGACCTCTTTCAAAATTGTCTACCACCGGAAGAATCTTCTCCACGACATCTTTGGCTCCCACCTCATATCGCTGGCTCTTTTCCTTTTCTGTCCGCTTTCGGTAGTTGTCAAACTCTGCCATCTGACGCATCAATCGGTCTTTTAATTCTTCTATCTGCTGATCTCTCGGATCTTTTTTCGATTTCTTTTCTTTTTTCTCCTTCTTATCCTTTTTCCCGGAAGTTTTTTCTTCCGCAGGCTGCTCCTCTTCTGCCTTGGCATCCGCTTCCGGATCTGCTCCTTTCGCTTCCTCCTCTGCTGTCTCAGCCTCTTCCTGCTGTGCCGAAGCCTCTGCTGCTTTCGCCTTTGCCTCTTCCACAGCTTCCTTTACTATTTCTTCATTGCTGCTCATTTATCTTCACCTCCAACAAGGATTTTTCTCTTTTAGGACTTTTGTTCTCACCGCCGCCACCGTCATCATATAAGGTGTCCAGCTCGGACCGCAGCTTCTTCAGCACCTTCATAACGTGCTCATAATCCATACGCTTCGGACCGATGATCCCGATGGTTCCTTTCATGCCTGCTCCCAATTCATAGGTGGCAGTCACGACGCTGCAGTCTTTCATGGTCTTCACCGGCGCTTCGTCACCGATATAAACCTGGATTCCTGTATTTTCTTCGCTGGCCAATGTCTGTGTCACCAGCTCGGTCAGCTGCTGCTTTTCTTCAAAAGCTCCCAGGATCTCCTGCGCACTCTGCGCATCGCTGAGCTCCGGGTACTTGAAAATATTGGTGGCACCGCTGGTGTAGATCTTCATATCCTCATCCAGCTGTATGATCCCGGCAACCGCATCCAGCACATCGCTGATCACCTGGCTGTGGATCCCCGCCTGCTCTTTCAGCGCCGCGATCATCGACAGAGTGATCTGACCGATGGGTACGCCGATCAGGCTGGTGTTCAGCATCATGTTCAGCTTCAGAAGGGTTTCATTGCTGAGTTCTTCCTTCACCTCAATGATCCGGTTCTTGATCATGTTGCCTCCCATAACGATCACCGCCAGAAGCTGTGTCTCGTCTACCTGGGAGAGCTGTATAAACTTCAGGGTATTACGGTTGTTGACAGGAGCGGAAACGATGGTGGCGTAATTGGTACTGTTTGCCAGCACCTTTGCTGCCTGCTTCAAAATCTGATCCGTCTTCTCTGTCTTTTCCAGAAGATTTTCTCTTACCTCGGAGAGCTCCTGCTCTTTTTCTTCCATCAACATGTCAACGTAGAGCCGATATCCTTTATCCGAAGGAATCCGCCCTGCAGATGTATGGGGCTGTATGATATAGCCCATCTCTTCCAGATCTGACATCTCGTTACGGATCGTTGCCGCACTGACATTCAGCTCTGTGTCTTTGGAAAGCGTCCTGGAGCCTACCGGTTCTCCGGTCTCCAGATAAGTCTGTATAATTGCTTTCAGAATGACCAACTTACGTTCTGTCATGTTTTCTTCCCGTTTCATCAGCCGCCTCCTGAGTATTCTTTGCATCTTATTAGCACTCCTTTTGTATGAGTGCTAACATCTACAGTTATTAAGATAGCACTGTACTTTCTTTTTGTCAACATTCTTTCCTTATTTTTTTCATTTTATTTGTGAACTTTCTGTGGAATAAAAGGTGACTTAAAAACGACCATACAAGAGTCTGCCAAGCTCCTGTGTGGTCGTCTTCTATTTTACATCTTTACACTATATCTTCATTTATATCTTCGTTTAAAACCACCGAATCATCCAGCAGAAAATCCGCCAACACATAATTACTGATATCGATCCCCCGCTCTGTCAGCCGGATCCTGCCACCTTTCCTTAAAAGCAAGCTTTCTGCTTCCAGTTTTTTCAGCACGGATCCATAAATTTCTTCTATGCTTTGTCCGAAGCTTTCCAAAAATTTTGCTTCGGAGATCCCATCGATTTTCCGCAGACCCAGGAACATAAATTCTTCCATCTCATCTACTCTGGACAGCTGTTCCTCATCCGTCTTCAGCTGATTCGGATCCGCTGCATGCTCCAGATAACTTTGAGTATCCCGAATATGATTCCAGCGCCGGTTTCCGATCAAGGATGCCGATCCGGTACCCAACCCCAGATACTCTTTTCGTTCCCAATACCCCAGATTGTGCCTGCACTCCCGCCCGGGCAGGGCATAATTGGAAATTTCGTATCGATGATAGCCGTATTCTGCCAGAATGCGTGCGGTGTCCCGATACATATCTCTCTCCTCGTCTTCCCCCGGAAGCTCCGGAAAACCCTTACGCTTTCGTTCTCCCGCTGCCGCCCCTTCTCCGTAAAGTGTATAAAACGGGGTATTTTCTTCTATTATAAGGCTGTAGGCCGAAAGGTGCTCCGGCCGCAATTCTGCCGTCTTGCGAAGGGTCTGCTCCCAGCTTTTCCGCGTCTGTCCCGGAACAGAAGAAATCAGATCCACATTGATATTTTCAAAGCCGCATTCCCTCGCTATCCGAAAGGTCTCCAGAAAAGTCTGGTAATCGTGAATTCTCCCCAGCAATTTCAATTCCCGGTCGTCTGCCGACTGCAGCCCGATGCTGAGCCGGTTGACTCCTGCCTTGCGATAACCCGTCAGCTTCTCCGCTGTCACCGTTCCCGGATTCATCTCCATGGTGATCTCCGCATCAGCCTCCACTAAAAAAGATCCACTGGATCTTTTTGTCGTATGCTCGGCGACTAAAAAGATTTCCCGTATCTGATACATCAACTCCTGCACCTGCTCTCCGCTCAAAAGAGACGGTGTCCCGCCCCCGAAAAAGATGGACGTTACTTTATATTCCGCAAACCGCCCCTCATATGCCCGGATCTCTTGAACGAGCGCTTCCACATATGCCGCCAGACCCTGCTCGCTGCAAGGCGCTGACAAAAAATCACAATACCTGCATTTCTGCACACAAAAAGGGATGTGCAGATACAGTTCTAATTCTTTCATACCAGACATCCCCTTTCATTTATCTCAAATTCCCAAACTATTTATCATCCAGCTTCAGCACACTCATAAACGCCTGCTGCGGGATTTCTATGTTTCCGACCTGGCGCATACGTTTCTTTCCTTCTTTCTGTTTCTCCAGCAGCTTTTTCTTTCGGGAAATATCGCCGCCGTAGCATTTGGCAAGGACGTCTTTTCGCATGGCTTTTACGGTTTCACGGGCAATGATCTTACTGCCGACCGCCGCCTGGATCGGGATCTCGAAAAGCTGTCTCGGGATCTCTTCTTTCAGCTTTTCACACATTTTACGGCCACGCTCATAAGCTGTTCCGCTGAAGACAATGAAGGACAACGCATCCACTGCTTCTTTGTTGATCAGGATATCCAGTTTCACCAGATCGGACTGCTTATAGCCGTGCAGTTCGTAATCAAAGGAAGCATAGCCTCTGGAACGGGATTTCAGCGCATCAAAGAAATCATAGATGATCTCGTTCAGCGGCAGATAGTAGCTGAGAACTGCCCTGGTCTCTTCGATATATTCCATGCCCAGATACTCGCCCCGCCGCTCCTGGCACAGCTCCATGATGGCTCCGATGTATTCGCTGGTCACCATGATCTCTGCCTTTACAATAGGTTCCTCCATATATTCGATCTCTGAAGGATCCGGCAGATTGGTGGGGTTGGTCAGATCCATCACCGTACCGTCTGTCTTGTGGACTTTGTATACAACACTGGGGGCTGTCGTAACCAGATCCAGCCCGTATTCTCTTTCCAGACGTTCCTGGATGATCTCCAGATGGAGAAGTCCCAGGAAGCCGCAGCGGAAACCGAATCCCAATGCGATGGAAGTTTCCGGCTCAAATTGCAGCGCTGCATCATTGAGCTGCATTTTTTCCAAGGCATCCCGCAGATCCGGATACTTTGCTCCGTCTGCCGGATACAAGCCGCAGAACACCATCGGATTGACTTTTTTGTAACCGGGAAGCGGCTCTTTGCACGGTCTGGAAGCATCCGTTACCGTATCGCCCACCCGGGTATCTTTCACATTTTTCAGACTGGCCGTGATATAGCCGACCATTCCGGCATCCAACTCCTCACAGGGGATAAACTGCCCTGCACCGAAATAACCTACTTCCACCACGTCTGCCACTGCGCCCGTCGCCATCATGCGGATAGGCGTTCCTTTTCTGACTTTTCCGTTCATGACACGGCAGAACACGATGACTCCTTTATAGGAATCATACAAGGAATCGAAGATCAAAGCCTGTAACGGCGCTTCCGCATCCCCTTTTGGTGCCGGAATCTTCTGCACGATCTGTTCCAGGACCTGATCCACGTTCAATCCGGTTTTTGCCGAGATCCGCGGTGCATCCTGGGCTTCGATCCCGATGACGTCCTCGATCTCCTCTGCCACCCGGTCCGGCTCTGCGCTTGGCAGATCCACTTTGTTGATCACCGGCAGAATGTCCAGATCATGATCCAATGCCAAATACACATTGGCTAAAGTCTGCGCTTCCACTCCCTGGGCTGCATCCACCACCAGCACGGCTCCGTCACAGGCCGCAAGGCTTCGGGAAACCTCATAATTAAAATCTACGTGTCCCGGCGTGTCGATCAGATTAAAAATATATTCTTCTCCGTCTGAAGCCTTGTAAACCGTCCGAACCGCCTGAGCCTTGATCGTAATGCCCCGCTCTCTTTCCAGATCCATATTATCCAACACCTGCGCCTGCATTTCCCTGCTGGTCAAAAGGCCTGTTTTCTCGATGATCCGATCCGCAAGGGTGGATTTTCCATGATCGATATGTGCGATGATACAAAAATTTCTGATGTGTTTCTGGTCTGTTCCTGCCACTTTATTTCCTCCCATTCTCATGGTCTTCTGACTTGTCTATTCTTCTATCTTGGAAAAAGCGATCTGTTTCCCCACCGATACGATAAACATTTCCACACTGAGGGTGTCGCTGATCTTTCCTGTCTTGACTGCTTCTTCCAGCGCCGCACTTTCCCCGCAGATCTCCTGCAGGCGCTCTGCTTCAAACCTCCGGCTCTGCTCCATATATTTCCCGGCAGCAAAGGGATGGATCTTCGCCCTGGAAGCAATTTCCTTTTTGTCAAAGCCTTGCTTCTGTAAATCTTTCACTAAAAGCAAAAGCCGAAACTCCCGGGTCATCAAAAACAAAATCCGCATAGGCGGCTCCTTTAATGCCAGCAGATCATAATACAGATCCAATGCCTGTGTAAGCTTCTGATTTGTTACCGCATGCACCATATCAAAGATCCGGTTGGTAATCTGGGTCACGCAGACCGCATCGATATCTTCTGTGGTGATCTCTGCTTTCTCCAGCGTATAAGAGAAGAGTTTCTCCGATTCTCTTTGGATATTTTCCATGTCTGTTCCCACTTTATTCAAAAAATGGTTCAACGCCTGTGCCGTGATCTGCTTTTTTTCTCGTTTGACCGCTCCCAAAATCCACTTTTTCAACGTGGTCTCATCCTGAAAATTCAGCTCTGCTGCTCTTCCGTGCTTCACTGCCGCTTTGTAGGCTTTATTCCGCTTGTCCACTTCATTTTCCACAAACAGGAAAAAGGTAGTGGCAGGCACCTCGTGCAAATAGGCTGCCAGCTCATCCGATGACGTTTTGAAAAAGCCCGTATCCTCCATGACGATCAGTCTGCGCTCTGCAAAAAAGGGCATCGTCTCCGCCAAATCAATGACCTCTTTGACATTGATGTTTTTGCCCTCGTAATGCGCATAGTTCATGGTATCACCCTCCGGAAGAATGGCCTTCACCAAACGATCCCGATACATTTTTTTCAGATATGCTTCCTCTCCGTACAGTAAATAAATATTTTTAAACTGTCCGGATTTCAGATCCTCATTTAAATTCTGCATAAACGTCTGCTTCCGTCTTTTTGTCTGCCTAGTGATTCTATTTTATTATAACGGCACAGCCTTTTTTGTGCAAGCGGATCCTGACAAACCTATTATCCTGGCCGTCCAAAGATTTTTCTCATTTTCCTGCGATCACCATACCTTTTTGCCGGATGCATGGCAACAGCGGTCGTCAAATGCTGCCATGCAAGCATGGCGCATTTTCCTCGTCGCCATACCAAAAAGCTCTTCCTGTCTTGCTTTACCGGCAAAACCTTGGAAGAGCTTTTTATTACTTTTTATATTTACTTTTTATATTTATTTTTTAACGACGTTTTCTGCCAGGCATTTCCCACGCATGATGATCGGTATGCAGCAGCATATGTGATTTGTGGGACAACGGTTTCTCCAGGAAATCATCGTACAGCTTCTGTACGTCCGGATTTTCATGGGAAAACCGAAGCTCAGCATTTTCATCCAGGAAATAAAGGTTTTTGCCTCGTTCAAAGGCCAGCTCCTCTCCGTCATGAATCGGCTGTCCGCCTCCGCCGACGCAGCCGCCCGGACATGCCATCACTTCTACAAAGTCGTAATGCACTTCTCCTCGTTCGATCTTTTCCAGCAATTTCCGGGTATTTCCCAGACCGCTTACCACGGCTGCCCTTACCACGGCACCGCCGATGGTCACCTCTGCTTCCCTGACACCGTTTTCAAAGGCCTGGCTTCTTACCGCTTTAAAGGCATCCGGAGCCGGATTGCTGCCGGTCACCAGATAATACGCAGAGCGGAGTGCCGCCTCCATTACACCGCCTGTAGCACCAAAGATCACGCCGGCGCCGGAATATTCTTTCATCAACGGATCGCATTCACGCTCCTGCAGCGTCTCCGGATCAATATGTGCAAACCGGATCATTCGGCTCAATTCTCTGGTGGTCAGTACCGCATCGATATCATGTCCCGCATATTCTCCGTAGAACAGTTCCATATTCCGCTCGCCTTTTTTGGCCACGCACGGCATCACGGAAACGGTGTAAATATCCTCCGGTGTCACACCGATGGACTGGGCAAAATAGGTTTTCATCACTGCTCCGAACATCTGCTGCGGAGACTTTGCCGTCGAAAGCTGCGACACCAGATGCGGATACTGGGATTTGATAAACCGCACCCATCCCGGACAGCAGGATGTAAACATCGGCCGGTTCTTCAGCTCCCCATTGGTGAAACGCTCCAAAAATTCATTTCCCTCTTCCATGATCGTCAGATCGGCTGAAAAGGAAGTATCAAACACATAATCCACACCCAGACGTTTCAGAGAATCCATGATTTTCCCGATAGTTGCTTCCTCCGGTGCCAGACCAAGCGCCTCGCCCCAGGCAGTGCGGACTGCAGGTGCCACCTGGGCCACTACTACCTTTTTCGGATTTTCAATAGCTTCCCAAACCTTTTCGGTGTCGTCCCGTTCTCTAAGCGCCGCCACCGGACAATGGGTAATACACTGTCCGCAAAGGGAACACTCTGTTTCGGCGATATCCCGGTTTCCCTTTACGCCCACCGTACTTCTGGAACCGGTTCCGATCACGTCCCAGATATGTAATTCCTGCACCTTATCACAGACCTGGATACAGCGCATACATTTGATACATTTACGGGAATCCCGGATCAACGGAAATTCCTTATTCCAGGGAGTATCTTCAAATCTCTCTTTAAACGGCAGATCAATGATCCCCAGATCATTGGCTACCTTCTGAAGAGTACAATTGCCATTTCTTGCACAGACCGCACATTTGCAGTCATGCTGGGACAGGATCAGCTGGATATTGCGCTTTCTTGCCTGACGCACTTTTTTACTGTTTGTGTAAATAACCATGCCTTCCTTTACTACGTTATTGCAGGCAGTGATCACACGCTCCATGCCCTCCAGCTCTACCACACAGGCACGACAGGCCGCAATTTCATTGATCCCTTTCAAATAACAAAGCTTCGGAATCGGAATGCCGATACCGGCTGCTGCTTCCATAATGGTCGTTCCTTCGGGAACGGAAATGTTTTCATGATTGATTGTAAGATTTACCATAACTTTTCACGTCCTCCTTTGAAAATACCATAACCGAAATGATCACAGCGCAGACAGCGCTCTGCCTCCTGCTTCGCCTCCGCCTCTGTCATACAGTTTTCAACACCCTCAAAATCGCAAAGCCGTTCACAGGCCTCCCGCTCTGTCATGTTGACTCTTCCGCAAGGCGGACGGTCATCCAGGCGAGGCTCCGGCACTTCCACATCGCAGCTGATTTCGTGATGGAAGCCCATATATTCGTCAATGTTTGCCGCAACCACCTTGGCTGCCGCAATGGCTTTGATCACGGATGCCGGTCCGGAAGCACAGTCTCCACTGGCGAATACGCCCGGAATATCATCAAAGCCCCCATATTTTTCTGTCAGGATCTTACCCCATTTTACCGGAATTCCGGCTTCCTCAAAATGCTGATATTCAATATCCTGTCCGATGGACACGATCAGCGTCTGGCACGGAATAAAGATATCCTCTTCTCCGGTCGGGCGCACGCTGGCTCTTCCGTCCCGTATCTTGCTGATCATCTGCGGAGTCACATAAATTCCCTTGATCCGTCCGTTTTCATCCACTTCGATCTTAGACGGTGCCATCAAGGTTTGCACCTCTATGCCTTCCGCAACGGCTCCCTCGATCTCTGACGGAAGGGCCGTCATATCTGCCACACGGCGGCGGTAAACGATGCTGACCTTCTTAGCACCCAGTCTCTTGGCGGTACGTACTACGTCCATGGAAACGTTTCCGCCTCCGATGGCAACGATCTCCTGTCCCGTCAAATCCGGGAATTTTTCAAAGCCTGCATCCCGCAGGAACTGTACTGCGGAAAGCACGCCCTCGGCATCCTCGCCTTCGATCCCCAGCTTTTTGTCTGTACTTGCCCCGATGTTGATCAAAACGGCATCGTACTCTTCCC
>CAKRWZ010000016.1 GCA_934418295.1 uncultured Mediterraneibacter sp. | reverse complement strand
GTATTAAACGCGCTGGACAAGATTGAAAAAGCATCCAGAGCCAAAGGAAATGTGACCGGTATTCCCACAGGGTTTATCGATCTGGATTATAAATTATCCGGGCTGCAGCCTTCGGATCTGGTGTTGGTGGCGGCTCGTCCTTCTATGGGAAAAACGGCCTTCGTTTTGAACATTGCCCAGCATGTGGCCTTTCGGCAGAACAAGTGCGTGGCGATCTTTAGTTTGGAAATGTCCAAGGAACAGTTGGTAAACCGTTTGTTTGCCCTGGAAGCGCATGTGGATGCCCAGCTGATCCGTTCCGGTAACCTGAAGGATACCGATTGGGAAAAGTTGATAGAGGGCGCGGGGATCATCGGAAAATCGGATCTGATCATTGACGATACATCCGGTATTTCGGTGTCGGAGCTGCGCAGCAAATGCAGAAAATACAAGATGGAGCGGGGATTGGATCTGATCATCATCGACTATTTGCAGTTGATGAGCGGAAGCACCGTCAGACGAAATGAAAGCCGGCAGCAGGAAATCTCGGAGATCTCAAGGGCATTGAAAGGAATCGCGAGAGAGCTGGATGTGCCGGTGATCGCACTGTCACAGTTGAGCCGTGCGGTGGAGCAGCGCCCCAACAAGCGGCCCATGCTTTCGGACCTGCGTGAGTCCGGAGCGATCGAGCAGGACGCCGACGTGGTTATGTTCATTTACAGGGATGATTATTACAATCCGGATACCAAGGATAAAAATATAGCGGAGATCATTATCGGAAAGCAGAGAAACGGTCCCATCGGAACGGTGCGTCTGGCATGGATCCCGCAATACACTCGTTTTGGAAACGAAGCAAGACATGAGTAGCAGAAAAATGTTCAAGACAGATAAAGGATGACAAAGAAGGGAGAACACAAATGAACTACAAAAAGTTAATTGTGGATTCAGGAAAAAGAATGGCAAATTCCGGTCTTACCGTGGAAACATGGGGCAACATCAGCTGCAGAGACCAGGAGAGCGGTCGGGTTTATATGACACCCAGTGCAATGCTGTATGATCAGATCACAGAGGATGACGTGGTAGTCTGCAATCTGGACGGAACCATTGCAGAAGGAACCCGCAAACCGACCATTGAAAAAGATATGCATCTGGAAATCTACCGGAGAAGACCGGACGTGAATGCGGTGATTCACACACATCCGCTGTATTCTATGGTGTATGCATCTCAGGGAAAAGATATCGGCCTGATCATCGACGAAGCGGCACAGGCACTGGGAGATGTGTGCAGATGCGGCGCTTACGCTCTGCCGGGATCACAGGAGCTGGCAAATAACTGCGCAGATGCACTGGGAGAAAAAGCAAACTCCTGTCTGCTGCATTCCCACGGCGCGGTATGTGTGGGCGCAGATATGGATAAAGCCTTTAAAACGGCGAAAGTGTTGGAAATGACAGCACAGATCAGTTATATGGTAGAAGCCACAGGCAACAAACCGACCGGCATTTCCGAAGAAAACATTGCGAAAATGCAGGATTTTGTAAAGAATTCTTACGGTCAGGGAAAATAAGGCACTTTCGGGAGAAGACACAGGATACAGACATTATATATGGAGAGGATGAAGTTACAGGTGGAGAACTATAAAATCAAATTATGCGGTTTGGAAAGAATATTGCCGATCATTCCGATCGATGAAGAAATGGCGTTTGCCAGCTTTGTAGTATTGGGGGATACGGAATTGATCAGCGCGTGTGCGCCGGTTCTTGCAGAAAAAATCGGGGAAGTGGATGCGATCGTGACGGCAGAAGCAAAAGGAATCGCATTGTCTTATGAGATCAGCCGGATTTTAGGGCTGAAAGAGTTCGTGGTTGTCAGAAAAAGTGTAAAATCATATATGAAAGATACGGTCTCTGTACCGGTAAATTCTATTACCACAAAAGGCGAGCAGCGCCTGTATCTGGACGGTATTGACGCAGAAAAGATCAAAGGCAAAAAGGTTTGCATCCTGGATGACGTTATTTCAACAGGACATTCCCTGGCAGCGCTGGAAGATCTGGCGAAGACTGCAGGTGCAGATGTTGTCGTAAAGGCAGCCCTTCTGGCAGAAGGAGATGCTGCAGACAGAGACGATATCGTATTTTTGGAAAAACTGCCTCTGATTCAGAAAAATGCAGCCGGTGAATATGAAGCAAAAGAATAGGGATAAAACAGAAGGGCTGCACGATAGGCAGCCTTTCTGTTTATCTCCGCTTTTCCGGGATTTTACAAAAAGTGTGAAACGTTAAGGAAAAGCGGTATATTATTTGACAATGGGCGCAGAATGTTATAAACTGACATTGTAAAGTTTGAAACGAACATACTGTATACCGAGGAGAAGGCGGTGATCGAAGCAGCGGTTGTGTACAGAGAGACAAGTTTGTCAGAAACGGGCACTGAGAGGGGTGGATATGAAGGAGTTTACTTCTGAGGAAAGAAAAGCGTATATTTCAGCGTATATCCAAGAGCATAAATTTGCCAGCATCGGAGTTTTAAAGGAGAATCTCCAGGTATCGGAAATGACGGTACGAAGAGACCTGAAAAAACTCGAAGAGGAAAATGCGCTGGTCAGGGTGTTTGGAGGTGCCAGGATCATTCCCGTGACGATGCGGGAAGATTCGGTGGAGGAAAGAGTGAAGTTCCACGCCGAAGAAAAAGACCGGATTGCCAGATATGCTGCATCCCTGATCAAGGAAGGGGACACGATCCTGATGGATTCCAGCAGCACCATTTACGCAATGGTTCCTTATCTGAATGTGCAGGTCACCGTATTGACGAACAATATCAATATCTGTATCAAACTGAAGGACAATGAAAAAGCAGACGTAATCCTGCTGGGAGGTCATCTGAGAAAAAGTGCATTGTCGGCTGTGGGGATGGAAACGGTAAATATGCTTGAGAATTATTACGTAGACAAAGCGTTTCTGTCGTCGAAAGCGATCGACAGCAATTATCAGATTTTTGATGCCACCAGCGACGAAGCAGCAGTGAAAAGAGCGATGATGCGCTCAAGTCAAAAAACGTTCTTTCTGATGGACCATTATAAACTGTCTGACAGAGCGTTCTGCAAGGTATGCGACCTGAAAGAGGCCGACAGGCTGATCGTGGATCGTTCGGATGAAGACTACATAAAAGAATACATGGAATCCTGCAAGAGAGATACGGGAAAAATTTACTGTGTATGACAGAAAGGGAGAAAACATGAAGAAAAGAGTAAAATCAGTATTGGCAGCAGTATTGGCACTTGTTATGTGTATGAGTTTGCTGGTCGGATGCGGCAGCGACTCTAAAGACGACAAAGAAGAAGGCAAAAGCGGCGATAAGCTGAGAGTATTGCTTCTGGTTCCGGGAACATTGGGTGACAAATCTTTCTTTGATTCCGCAAATGAAGGAATGAATATGATCAAAGAAAACTATGGCGCAGAGACAAAGGTTGTAGAGATGGGAACAGATACAACAAAATTCTCCGCGACATTGGATGATGTCTGCAACGAAGGATGGGATATCATCATCACAGGTGGAGTAAACATCGCTGAGCCGCTTCAGGAAGCAGCAGAAGAGTATCCGGATCAGAACTTCATCCTTTATGATGAGACAGTTGATTTCTCTGACGGAGCAAACTCTAACATTTACTGTATTACATACAAGAGCTATGAGGGAGCATACCTTGCAGGTGTACTGGCAGCTTCCACAACAGAGACAGGCGTTCTTGGATTCGCAGGTGGATTCGATATCCCGTTGATCAACGACTGGCTGGTAGGTTATATTGCAGGTGCACAGTCTGTCAATCCGGACATCAAAGTAAGTGCAGGATACATGAGCAGCTTCACAGATGCAGCAAAAGGTAAAGAGATTGGTCTGGCTCTGTACAACGGAGGTGCTGATGTAGTTCTTCAGGCAGCCGGCGGAGCAGGACTCGGAGTTTTGGATGCAGCAAAAGAAACAGGAAAACATGCCATCGGAACAGACTCTGACCAGTCTGAACTGTTCTCAAGTGATGAGGCAAAGGCAAATGCAATTTATGCATCTATCATGAAACGTGTAGATATCTCTCTGGAAAAAGCGATCGGCAAATATCTGGACGGAGACCTGAAATTCGGTACAAACGAAATTTACGGTATCGCAGAGGGATGTATTGAGATCACAGACAACGCCTGGTATCAGGCAAACGTATCTCAGGAAGTAAGAGATGCCGTAGAGCAGGCAAAACAGGACATCATCGACGGAAAGATCGTAGTAGCAACAGCATTTGATATGACAGATGATGAGATTGCACAGTTGAAAGAGAGTGTACAGCCGTAAGGAGAATAAAAAACATGGAGAAAGCCAATGAAATCCTGAGAATGAAGGATATCACAAAAATATACGGAAACGGAGTTTTGGCCAATTCTCATGTAGACTTTTCGGTAACAAAAGGCGAGATACACGCACTTATGGGTGAAAACGGTGCGGGAAAGTCTACTCTTATGAAAGTTTTATTCGGCATTGAACAGCCTGATGAAGGCAGCATAGAGTTTGACGGTTCGGAGATCAAAATAGGATCTCCGGACGTCGCACTGGGGAAAGGAATCGGAATGGTGCATCAGCATTTCAAACTGATTCCTTCTTTGACAGTTGCGGAAAATATCGTGCTTGGCAAGGAGCCGAAAAAGCACGGAATGCTGAATCAGAGAGAAGCGGTAAAAACGGTAAAAGATCTTTCGGAGAAGTTTGGATTTGATGTAGATCCGACAGCGAAAGTAAAAGATTTGTCAGTAGGTAAGAAACAGAAAGTAGAGATCCTGAAGTCTCTGTACCGGGACGTAAAGCTTCTGATCCTGGATGAGCCTACGGCAGTTTTGACCCCACAGGAGACTGAAGAACTGTTTGAGCAGCTGGTGAAACTGAAAAAATCCGGTCTGACGATCATTTTCATTTCCCACAAGCTCAATGAGATCAAACAAATCTGCGAGAGAATTACGATCATGCGCCACGGAAAAAGCGTGGGAACTTATGCGGTAGAAGGGTTGACGATGGAAGAGATCTCCCGTCTCATGGTGGGAAGAGATATCATCCTGAATGTGGAAAAAAAGGATGCAAAGCCGGGCAGCGTGAAGCTTACCGTCAGCAACATCAGCCTGAAGGATGAAAAAGGAAAACAGCTTTTGCATGATATTTCCTTTGGAGTCCGCGCCGGAGAGATCGTAGGAATTGCCGGAGTGGAAGGCAGCGGCCAGGAAGAGCTGGTGCAGATCATTACCGGTATGAAAGCAGCTCAGAAGGGAAACAGCGACATCAAGATCGACGGAGTTTCTGTGCTGGGACAATCTACAAAGAACATCCGCAAAAAAGGTGTGTCTTACATACCGGAGGACCGTACTTCCGACGGTGCGGCCAGTGAGGTTACCATTCGTGAAAATCTGATCTCCAGTATCTATGATACGGCCCAGGTAAATAAAGGACCGTTCATGGACCGCAAAAAAATCAACAGCTGGGTGGAAAAATGTCAGGAGGATTATGATATCCGCTGTGACAGTCTGCAGGATAAGATCGGAATGCTTTCCGGCGGAAATATGCAGAAGGTTGTCGTAGCAAGAGAATTTTCCACAAAACCGTCTGTGTTGATCGCGGATCAGCCGACCCGCGGTGTAGACGTAGGCGCCATTGAATTTATACACAAAAAAATCGTAGAAATCCGGGATGAGGGATGTGCGGTACTTCTGGTGTCTGCAGACCTGAATGAGATCCTGGAGCTTGCGGACAGCATTCTTGTCATGTATCAGGGCAAGGTGGCCGGTTACTTCCCGGAGGCGAAGAAGCTGAGCGAGGAAGAACTGGGATACTACATGCTGGGCGTAAAACAGCAGTCAGAGGACGAGATAAGGAGGGCTTGCTTTGAAGAGTAAAAAAGTAAAAGAAATGAAAAAAGTAGAGCTTTTGAGAACACTCCTGGCGATTTTGGTTGCTGTTATATGTGCCGTTGCGGTGATCTTTCTGGTAAGTAAAGAGCCGGTGAATGCAATGTATATGTTTTTTGTTGCACCGTTTACTTCGACGAGATATCTGGCAAGCATTATCGAGCTGATGACCCCGCTTTTATTTACCGGGCTGGCAGTTACCTTTATCTTGCAGACCAAGGTATACAACCTGGCGGTGGAAGGAATGTTCTATGCGGGAGGTCTTTGTTCTGCATTGGTAGCTACATTGATGAGCATGGGAGCAGGGATCCATGCAGTGACCGCTCTGTTGATCGGAGCCATCGCAGGCTCTCTGGTAGCGTTTATCCCTGCGATACTGAAACTGAAATTTGAAGCGAATGAGATCGTATCTTCTTTGATGCTGAATTACATCGTATTTTTCGTGGGAGATTACCTGCTGAAAACGTATATGAAAGATGCGAAAAGTACACATGTGGTTTCCCTTCGGTTTAAGGAAACTGCAAAACTGATCCGCTTTTCAAAGGGAATCCATTTTGGTTTGGTCATCGCCATTGTACTTCTGGTCGTAGCATACATATTCTTGTATCACACCAGATGGGGATACGCGATCCGGATGTGCGGAGAAAACAAACGATTTGCAAAATATTCCGGAATCGGTGTGACCTCGACGATCCTGCTTTCCCAGATCATCGGCGGTGCGCTGGCAGGTCTGGGCGGAGCTGCCTACATGTTGGGATCCAACCAGAGAATGAACTGGGAATGGCGTTCCGGATATGGCTGGGACGGACTGGTCGTGGCGATCGTGGCGAGACTGAATCCGAAGTTTGTGCCGGTGGGCGCATTCTTACTGGCTTATCTGCGGATCGGATCCGATATCATGAGCCGTAATACCGATGTACAGAACGAAGTGGTTTCCATTATACAAGGTGTCATTATTATTCTGATCTCTGCAGCAGGTTTCCTGGCAAAATACAAGAAAAAAATGACAGTCAAGATCGTAAAAGAAACGAAAGGAGCGTGAAGATAAGAGATGGACGTATTAAAAGTAATTACTTCAACTGCTTTTCTGTTTTCTATCATACGTGTAACGACCCCTCTTCTTTATGGTTCACTGTCTTCTCTGATGTCAGAGCTGAGCGGGGTGTCCAATATCGGAATAGAGGGAATGATGTTGACCTGTGCATTGACAGGAGTTCTTTCCAGCGCCTTTTTCGGCGGAAATGCCTGGATCGGGCTTTTGGCTGCCATGCTGGTGGGAACCGGCCTGGGGCTTTTGATGTGCTTTTTGATCACCAAGCTGAAAACGGATGCGATCATCACCGGTATCGCATACAATCTGACAGCATCCGGTCTGACCGTATTTCTGCTGTACCTGGCAGTGGGAGAAAAAGGAATTTCTTCCTCTCTGGTAAGCGGGGTATTGCCGTCCGTTAAGATCCCGCTGATCGACAAGATCCCGGTGCTGGGAGCGATCATTTCCGGGCATAATATTTTGACTTATGTGGCAGTGCTTTTGGTCATCGCCATCAGCATCTTTTTGTATAAGACTCCTCTGGGACTGCACATCCGTGGATGCGGAGAAAGTCCGGAGGCTTTGGAATCTGTGGGAATCCATGTGTCCAGAGTGCAGTATGCAGCGCTTGGCTTCAGCGGAGCTTTGGCAGCCATGGGCGGTGCGTACATGTCTATGGGATACGTTTCCTACTTCGTAAAAGATATGGTTGCAGGACGTGGTTTCATCGCCATTGCAGCAGCATCTCTGGGTGCCAACAGACCGGTGCCGACCATGCTGGTGTGCCTGCTGTTTGGAGCAGCGGAAGCCCTGGCAGTCAATCCGACGATCCAGAACATGGGTGTTCCGACAGAGCTTGTCAGCACGATCCCGTACATTGTGACGATCATTGTACTGGTGATCTATTCCTGCAAGAAGATCCGTGACAGAAAGAAAGTAGCAGCAGCTTAAAAAGCAATAGCCAAAATCAATAGAAGGAGCAGAAGCATGAAAGAAAAAATCGTACCGATCATAGATATTCCTTACAATAAAATTGCAGAAAGAGTCGTAGTGTGCGGAGATCCGAACCGTGCAGAGAAGATCGCAGGCCGCCTGGAAAATGTAGAGGTGGTTGCAAAGAGCAGAGAGTATTGGACCTACAACGGAACTTATAAGGGTGTTCCGGTAACGGTTTCTTCCCACGGCGTGGGCGGAAACGGCGCTTCCGTAAGCTTTGAAGGACTGATCCTGGGCGGAGCAAAGGTCATCATCCGTGTGGGAACCTGCGGAACATTGCAGACAGATATGCCGGCGGCTTCCCTGATCATCGCGACGGCAGCTTGCCGTGAAGACGGTATCACACCGCAGTTTGTACCGGTTTCTTACCCGGCAGTGGCTGCCATGGACGTGGTATTTGCAATGCAGAAAGCGGCAGAAGAGATCCATCCGGGTACTTACAGCGGTATCATCACTACATCCGGACTTCTCTACTCCGGAGTTCTTCCGACCAACAACCGTACCCTGGCAAAAGCAGGCGTCCTGGCTATGGAAAATGAGGCCTCCGTTCTGTTTACCATCGCATCTGTAAGAGGCATCAAAGCAGGATGTATCATCGCGGCCGACGGTCCGTGCTTCGAGTTTGTAGGCTCGGAAGAGTTCGACCACTATCCGGATAAAATGGCACAGGCAGTGGAAGATGAGATCACCATTGCCCTGGAAAGTATCATCAAAGTAGAAGTCTGACGAGACTGGAGGCAGAAAGATGAAAACAGGTATATGGGGAGCCGGCAATATCGCCCACACCCATGCGGAAGCTTTGAAAGCAAGCGGTGTGGAGATTGCGGCAGTTGTAGATGTAGATGAAGCAAAAGCAAAAGAATTTGCAGAAACCTTTGGCATAGAGAAGTACGGTACAGATGAAGCGCTGCTGTTCGCAGACGAGATCACGACTGTACACGTATGTACGCCTCCGAATCTGCATTTCGAAATGGTATCTAAACTTCTGGAGCACGGAAAAAATGTGCTTTGCGAAAAGCCGTTGTGCTTTGACAACCGGCAGGCAGAGATCTTGGCACAGAAAGCCAGGGAATCCGGCGTTGTGTGCGCCATCAACTTTAACGTGCGTTTCCATATGGCGTGCCAGAAGGCAAGACAGGTGGTCGCTTCTGAAAACTTCGGAAGAGTCAACCTGATCCACGGGAATTATTTACAGCAGTTTGCAGCATTTCCGGCGCCCATCGACTGGAGATACAACGAAGTCCTGGCCGGTAAAATGTATGCAGTAACGGAGATCGGAACACACTGGATGGATATCGCCCAGTATATTTCCGGCAGAAAAGTAACGGCTGTTTCTGCAAACTTCGGACGTTTTTATCCGGAGCGGTATGTGGAAAATAATGTGATGTATCCGGATTCCGACAACGGAAGAAGAACGGAAAAGAGAAAAGTAAATTCTGAGATGGCAGCAGCCATCAACCTGAAGTTTGACAATGGTGCCATCGGAACGGTGCTTCTTTCGGAGATCTCTCAGGGAAGAGTTAACCGCATCAACCTGGAAGTGACCGGAGATTATGAAAATGTCTGGTGGAATTCGGAAGACAACAATCTGCTGCACACCGCAAAGAAGGATCAGGGTGTCAACACAGAGATCTTCGCATTCGGCAATGGCTTTATGGATACCTTCCGCAGCCTGGTCAATGAATTTTACAAGGATGTAAAAGCAGGAAAACCGTCAGAAAATCCGGTATATCCGACCTTTACAGAGGGAATGGAGATCGTAAAGATCTGCAACGCCCTGCTGGAGAGTGCAGATAACGGAGAAAAGTGGGTAACGATAGAGTAAAAGACGACGAGCCGACCAGAGGATCAACGGGGAAAGAGGAAAACAATGACAAAAAGCAGTGATAAAATCAATCAAATTGCAGAAGCGTTGAAACTGGAGCCGCTGCCGGGAGAGGGCGGTTTGTACCGCTGTGTGTATGAAGGCGCAGAAAATGAGCAGGGGCAGAAGATCAGCAGTGCGATTTATTATCTTTTAGATGATGTGATGTTTTCTCATATGCATAAGCTGGAATCCGATGAGGTCTACCACTACTATATGGGAGACGGCCTGGAGCTGCTTCTGCTGTATCCGGACGGGAAGGCAAAATGCCAGATCCTGGGAACGGACCTGGAGGCGGGGGAGCGTCCGCAGATCGTCGTGCCTGGAGGCGTATGGCAGGGATCACGGGTAAGACAAGGCGGAACTTACTGCCTGGTCGGAACCACCATGGCACCGGCCTACAGACAGGAAGAATATCAGCACGGAAATTGTGAAGAGTTGTGTAAACAGTATCCGGAAGTGGCAGATAAGATCCGGGAGCGGTGCGAAGTATAAAATCAAAAATACAAAATATTGAATACAAAAACTGGAAAGGTACAAGATAGTATGGAATCATTAAAAGAGGTAACTTGTGTCAAGAATGTAAGCTTGAACGAGGATGAGACAAAAGTCATCATCATAGACCAGACACAGCTGCCAAACCGGGAAGAATACCTGGTTCTGGACAATGAGGAAGATCTGTATGATGCGATCCTGAAATTGAAAGTAAGAGGGGCACCGGCCATCGGAATCTGTGCAGGCTACGGCATTTATGTATTGGCCAATCAGATCGAAACAGAAGATCAGAATGCATTTTATAAAGAGTTCCACAGACAGAAAGAATACCTGAACTCTTCCAGACCGACGGCGGTAAACCTGAGCTGGGCACTGAACCGGATGGAAAAAGTGGTTCAGGACAATATGGATAAGCCGGTAGCGGAGATCAAGAAGCTTCTTCTGAAAGAAAGTAAAGCGATTCACCAGGAAGACATGGAAATGTGCAAAGCGATCTCTGAATATGGTGTGACACTTCTGAAAGAAGGCTGCGGAGTATTGACACACTGCAATGCAGGTCCGCTGGCAACCTCCAGATACGGAACGGCTCTCGGCCCACTGTTTTTGGGAAAAGAAAAAGGAATCAATTTCCATGTGTTTGCAGATGAGACACGTCCGCTGCTCCAGGGAGCAAGACTGACGGCATACGAGCTGCAGAAAGGCGGCATCGACGTGACGTTGATTTGCGACAACATGGCCAGCCTGGTCATGAAAAACGGCTGGGTAGATATGTGCTTCGTGGGTTGCGACAGAGTGGCTGCCAACGGAGATGCAGCAAACAAGATCGGAACCAGCGCAGTAGCGATCCTGGCAAAACATTACGGAATCCCGTTCTATGTTTTGGGACCGACATCCACCATCGATATGAACTGCCCGACAGGCGATGATATCAAGATCGAGCTGAGAGATTCTGAAGAGATCAAAACCCAGTTCTTTAAAGAGCCAAGCTCTCTTCCGGAAGTAAAATGCTACAATCCGGCATTTGACGTGACGGATCATGAGCTGATCGCGGGAATCGTGACCGAGCACGGAATCATCCGGGCGCCATACAAAGAGAACCTGGAGAAACTGTTCCGGGAGATCGGAAAGAAATAATGCAGACATGCTGAGAAACAGACAGTTTCTATAAGATGAATAAACGACAAACGGAGCAAGGCCGGTGCATTTTCCTTTGAAATGCGCCGGTTTTGTCGTATGGTGACAAGTCAACGTCCGAGACTGCCAGAGACCTTGACGATTGCCTGCTTAATGTATGACGATAAGAAAAATATGACAAAATGGTCCGGGTTGCAGAATTTCTAAAAATCCGCTAAACTCTACAATGGATATAGAGTTTATAATAGACAGGAATTTGGAAAAGGGATGAGAAATGAAATGGAGAAGAATCTTACTACGGGAAGCGTGCTGAAAAATGTCGTATATTTTTCGCTGCCCTATTTGCTGTCTTATTTTTTACAGACCTTATACGGAATGGCAGACTTGTTCATCGTCGGCCAGTTTGAAGGAGTGGCGGCCACCACGGCGGTATCGGTAGGAAGCCAGGTAATGCATATGCTGACGGTCATGCTGGTGGGGCTTGCCATGGGAGCGACGGTGACCATCGGACAGGCGGTCGGCGGCGGAAAACGAAAAAAAGCAGGGCTTTGTATCGGAAATTCTGTTACCCTGTTTATGGGATTGTCAGTAATCTTGACGGTGCTGCTTCTGGTGCTGGTGCATCCCATCGTACAGGTGATCTCCACGCCGGCAGAGGCGGTGGAGGGAACCGTCCGTTATCTGACGGTATGTTTTCTGGGGATTCCTTTTATCACGGCCTATAATCTGATCAGCTCTATCTTCCGGGGTATGGGGGATTCCAAAAGCCCGATGTATTTTATCGCAGTGGCATGTGTGGTAAATATCGGACTGGACTATCTGTTCATGGGAGCCTTGAAAATGGGCCCAATGGGAGCGGCCTTGGGAACAACTTTGTCCCAGGCGGTCAGCGTAGTGATCTCTTTGACGGTGGTGCTCCGGCAGAAAAGCGGGATCGCCTTAGAAAAGGAAAGCTTCAAACCTCAGGGGGCAGTGATGGGCGAGATCCTGAAGATCGGAGTGCCGGTGGCATTGCAGGACGGGTTGATCCAGGTGGCGTTTATCATCATCACGGTGATCGCTAACCAGAGAGGACTGACGGATGCTGCAGCGGTGGGGATCGTGGAGAAGATCATCAGCTTTATTTTCCTGGTGCCGTCTTCCATGCTTTCTACAGTATCGGCTCTGGGCGCGCAAAACATCGGGGCAGGGAAACCGAAACGGGCGATACAGACGCTGCGCTATGCAGTGGGGATCGCCGTCGGATTCGGCCTTGTGGTCACGATCCTGGTCCAGTTTGTAGCGGCTTCTGTTGTCGGGCTTTTTACGACGGATACCACCGTTGCGCTGGCAGGGGGCGAGTACCTGAAAGGCTACATTTTGGATTGTCTGTTTGCGGGGATCCACTTCAGTTTCAGTGGATACTTCTGCGCCTGCGGAAAATCCGGACTCTCCTTTTTGCATAATATTTTGTCTGTTTCCTTGGTGCGTGTGCCGGGCGTTTATCTGGCATCAAAATATTTTCCGCAAACACTGCTTCCCATGGGTCTGGCCACAGCGGCCGGCTCCGTGCTGTCTACGGTGATCTGTCTGATCGCTTTTTGGATGATCAGCCGCACAAAGGAAGCGGCCGGTGGTCGGTTCTGTAGGTGGGTTGGCTGAGAAAGAATCTCTTCAGGTAAAGATCCGGCGGATCTTTCCGGTGGCCGTGCCGGCTGCAGAAGCCTCTTTGCGAAGTGCCTGCTGCTGGCGGATCAGCAGATCCAGCTTGCGGAAATGCTCTTCATCGTGCCGTTCCTTTTCTCGCATCAAAACCTGCATTTCTCGCAGTACTTCCGAAGAAACGGTGCGGGAGATTTCTTTTTTCAGCACTTCATTATTGGAAATCACTACATCGGTCAGTACCGTTCCGATCAGCTCACGCACTTGCTGTAGGGGGAGATCAGAAACCACCTCGGCTGACGGTGCTTCGCAGGGTTTTGTTTTTGGAGAAGCCGGAAGGGAAGATATTTTTGCCTCTTCTTCGTGGCTTTTTTGCATGGGTGCCTGTCCGTTCTTTTTTTGTACGGCAAGGAGATCCGGCACCAGAAGCTTTAGTTCTTTTATGGTAACGCCCTCGTCTTTTAATTTTTTGATACAGCAGAACAGCTGCAGATTTTCTTTGGTATAGTATCGATGTCCCATTTCGGTGCGGCTGACCGGTATATGTAATTCCTCCTCCCAATAGCGGAGAACGTGGGATTCCACATCAACCAGTTTTGCGGCTTCCGATATCATGATTTTTTGTTCACTCATACGAACGCAATACCTCCTCTGCTAAGCATGATTATAACATGTTTCGTCAGAGGAGGCAGGGGTATTCGTTCGTCAAATTATTACGAAATATTTAGATTTTTCATAAAAGCTATTTTGCAATGATTTTATTGTAACACTCTTTCTTATTCAGATGCAGCGGCTTTCTGTGCTTCGTCCTGAGCAGCCAGCTTTTCAGCCTGTTTTACGCCGAATAGTTTGGCAAACAGGATACCGATGATACCGCCGCCGATCTGACCGATAAATACCGGTACCAGAAGATTTGGCTGGAAGTTTACGTTGAAGGCGATAAAGTCTCCCAGGCAGTAGCCGCCGCAGGTGAGAAAGGCAAGGCAGATTACTTTATCCTTTGGACGCATGTTCTTGATGAATGGGAACAGTGCCAGACCATTTGGAAGACAGGCAACCAGACCGACACTTCCCTCTGCCTCCAGACCTGCAAAACGGCCGAGTTTTTCCAGTGGTTTGCTCAGGTATTTCTGGATCAGAGTGACCATCGGGAACGCACCTGTAAGCATCATGGCGATGGAGCCGAGCAGCTCAATAGCGCGGAAGAGATCTTCCTCATCTGCCATAAGCGGTGCAAATTCCCATTTCAGATGCAGGACATCGGTGAAGAATCCGGTGTAGTACTGTACGATGTTTGCAATAACGATCACGGTCAAGATACCGGTCCAAATTTTGCCAAACACAGAAAAGCCCTTGATCATTCCGTTTGGGAAAAATTTCAGCCCCAGAGCAAGAAGTCCGCAGATGATAATCAGTGGGATCAGGTTGCAAAGGATCAGGCTCAATGTAAGCTGCACAATGTGATTTGGATTACCGGTGCTGGAGAACTGTGTGCGGATCGCCGGATGTGTAAACATAACGATCACACTGGTGATAAGTACACCGAAAGGAACGGATAAGAAGCCGCTCATGGTTCCCAGAGCCAGATATTTGTGATCTTCTTTGTCCAACATGGATAAACCGATGGGGACATTGAAAGAAATGGTGGATGCACACATAAATCCGATTGCGATGATAACCGGGAATAAATCCGCTGTCTGACCGATCTGGGTGGCCAGCGCAAAGGACCCGCAGTCAGGTGCCATGATGAATGCAGAAGCTACAACGGGATCTGCCCCTATAAGACCGAAGATCGGTCCGAAGATTTTCGGAATCCATATCGTCAAAAACGGAACGGAAGCCATCAGTCCGCAAATCGGGATAAAAAGATTGGCCATGGCATGAAGACCGTCATTAAAAGACTGTCCCAGATCAGACTGGTCATTTTTGATGTACGCGAGGCCGCCGATGATACAGCAAGCCATCAGGATATACTTAACGATAATACCTATTATTGCCATAATAACACTCCTTTAGAAATAATGATGGTTTATCCGGCGATCAAATCCAGATAATGTGGAAAGTTCGGATTGTCTAGGAAGGAAAGAGCCTGAACAGCACGTACACGGCCGTATTCCCAGAAGAAATCAGGATCTTTTCCATATGCAATCTGAACCAGTGACCAAGTAGACCAGTGGGAAGTGACCAGAAACTTGTTGATCAAAAGGCGGGCTTTTTGCAGTTCGCTGGGTTCTCCTCCGCAGTATGCGCGATGGAACACTTCTTCGCATTTGTCATCTAACGGGTTTTCTACGCATACACAAGCAATATCGAAGTAGCCATCGTTCATTCCGCTGTATTCCCAGTCAATCATACGCATTGTGTCGCCCTCAAGCATGAAATTCTCAGCCAGCGTATCGTTGTGGCAAGGAACCTGTTTCGGCGGATTCTTTCTGTAGATCTCTTTCAGCTTCAGAAGATTTTCCCGGATGCGTTCCCAGCCTTCATATCGTTTCCCATAATTTTCCTGTTCCAGGATTGCAAGGTATCCGTCAATTGCAGCAAGCGGATCGAAAGAAGATATAAATTCCTTTCCGCTGTTGTGAATGCGGAAAAGCACCTCGCCTGCCTTAATCAGTACCTCATCACGTGTCTGGAAATCTGCCGGATGCATGGTGGGCGCATCAATGTATTCTGTAATTTGTGCACCGTTTTCTGTGCAGGAGTAGAATATTTTCGGAGCGATTCCGATGGAAGCCATTTCAGAAGCGTTGTGACGTTCGCCCGGACGGTCAATGTAATTGGAAGTTCCTGCACCGCCAAGACGAATAGCAAGCTGTGTATTATCTTCCAAAATTGCGTGGAAATTTTTGTTTGTGACACCGCCCGGCATTGTCTCTAGGATTTGAGGCTGTTTGTGGAATAGGTTGTCGATCTCTTTCAGAAGCTTGTTTAAAGAAACAACCTCTGTCTCATTTAAATCAACCTTTTTTGCAAATGTTTCGATGTCTGCCGCTGTAAGAAGCGGACATCCTGTAATAGAAATTCTGTCTGTACTCATGGCAAAGTTCCTCCTAAAATGTGTGATATTTATTGTTGCATATAATCCGCAAAAGGAACCTGAGAGCTGATACAGGACGAAAGCGCTACAGGTTTTGTTACTTATTAATTTAGGCATTCGTATAAGAAAAAGGTCAATATAAAATTGCATTTCTATCAAAAATAGACATGTTAAGAAGCGAAAAATTGTACAAAACAGACAAGAAACAGAAGCTGAAAGGAAAATAATAAACTGAAAAGCGAAAGAAAAAAAGAGAAAAGAGTTTGCCTTAGACAAAGGTTTGAAGGAGAAATTGTCCTAACAAAAAGCAGAAAAAAACAAAAATGTATACAGAATAGACGGAGATATGGTGGAAAGCTTAAAAGGTATGGTATAATATACCAAAGAAAATAAGAGTGAGAATGAAAAAGAGGAAAGGAGGAAAACGTATGAAAGAGGATCTGCTTTCCGTTACAGAGCTGGCAAAGCTTAGAAGAGTTACGGCAGAAACCCTGCGGTATTACGATCGAATCGATCTGATCAAGCCGACCTATGTGGATCCTAACAGCAACTACCGATATTATTCGATCCGACAGTATGAGAAAGTAGGAACGATTCGTGAACTGCGGCAGTTGGGGTTATCAGTAAAGGAAATCCAGGATTACTTTGATGATCGAAATTTAAAAAAATCAACAGAGATCCTGGATTTTCATTATCAGAGACTGCAGGAAGAAATACGGCAAAAGATGCTTCTCAGCAAAGCATTAGGACGAAAATTGACCTTTTTGAGAGAAATGTCTGTACCGCCAGTGTGCGATACGGTTTTTGAACAGCATTTTCCAAAGCGATATATGCTTACGTACGGGGAGAAAGCCGGTGGACCCAGAGAACATGCTTATGTTTTCACAAAGCTGGAGCTTTGTCTGGATGAGAATGCACCCGTGCTGGCAAGTGAGCGTATCGGAGTTTATTCGGAAGACGGAAGCATTTTGGAGGAAGCGGAAGGCTACATTCCTTCTGTTCCGATGATTTTTGTGGAAAAAGGGGAGGTGCCGGAAGAGCATGAAAAGGAGATTCCGGCAGGCAGATATGTCTGTATGTTTTATCGGGGAAGCGGGTTAGAGGAATACAATCCGGCATTCATACAGATTCGCAATTATATGCAGGCTTGCGGTTTGGTGCTCAACGGACCGATCTTCCAGATCTATAAGATTGACGTAACAGTTACGGGAAGAGACGAGGAGAGCCTGATGGAGATACAGGTTCCGGTCAGGGGAAAAACCGAGAATCGGCAATAAAAAACAGAACAAAAGGAAAAGCGCTGCCGGGGAGGGCAGCGCCTTTTATGGAGAAATGTAAAAGGTTATAAGTATCGGGAATTATTTGTCAGTGTTTTTCTGTTTACGATAAGCCACCTGGGAAATAAATTCCTGCATCAATCCCGCAGCGGCGATCGCTGTGATATTTGTCGGATCGTACGGCGGGGACACCTCTACGACATCGTAGCCGATGATGTTGAGATCCTTCAAACCGCGGATCAGTTCAAGAGCCTGAGCGGTTGTGAATCCGCCCGGAACAGGTGTGCCGGTACCGGGAGCACATGCCGGATCCAGAAAATCGATGTCAAAGGTCAGGAATGCTTTTGCATCACCTACACGCTCTATAATCTGTGCGATGACAGCCTCCATACCCATTTTATGACACTGATCTGCTTTCAATACTTTGTAACCAAGATCTGTAGAGTTTGTCAGATCCTCTGGCCCGTACAGGCCTTCCCGGATACCAACCTGAATAGACTTGGAGGTGTCTACAAGCCCTTCCTTTGCTGCATGATAGAACGGAGTTCCGTGGTTGTATGGCTTTCCGAAATATTCATGGATGGTGTCATAATGTGCATCGAAGTGGATCAAAGCAACCGGTCCGTTAGCTTTTGCGCAGGCACGCAGCTCCGGAAGCGTTACGCTGTGATCACCGCCCATAGCAATCGGAACTACCTTTTTTTCAAAGAAAGGAAGCATTCCTTCTGTGATCAGATCAAAAGATTCCTCAATATATCCCGGAACGGATCCGATATCGCCGTAATCAACACCGGAACATACGTCAAAGATGCCGACGTTCAGCGGTGCGCTGTAAGGCTTTGCAGCCAGACAGGAAATATCCCGGATCGCAGCCGGACCAAGGCGGGTTCCGACTCTGTAAGAAGCGCAAGTGTCAAACGGCAGTCCGACAACAGCGAAATCAATATCGTCTGTAGTTTCCACGTTTTCCATACGCATGAAAGTTTTGATACCGGAAAAACGTGGAGATTTTAAAGAGTTTTTTGCTTTGTATTTAACCATGATAAAATCTCCTTCCATGTTTTGTTTTTGTTTGCATTCCAATACCTTTTGCGGAATATAAATAATAATATATTAGTAAATGCAGATGCGGCGTCCCTTCCGCATTTGTTTCCTTTCTCGCAGTTTAATGTTTTGTGTATCACAAGAGTCAAGCAAGAAAATAAAAAACCTTGCAGATTTATCTGCAAGGTTTTTTATTTCGTTTTGCATTGTGATCACTATACGATATATATTAGCCCTCTGAAATAGCTCCTGTAGGACAGGCAGCAGCACAAGAACCGCAATCGATACAAGAATCAGCATCGATTTCATAATGAGCGTCGCCCATGCTGATTGCACCTACCGGACAGGCACCTTCGCAAGAACCGCAGCTTACACATGCATCATCAATTACATATGCCATGATATGTATCCTCCTTATAAAGAATTCGCAAAAGGATTACCCTTAAGCGTATTTCTTATTTTAATACAAAAGGTCGAAACTTACAAGAGTTTTTCTGTTGTTAAGGATACAACAAAAAAGGCCGGAGAGCTTTCTCTTTGGCGGAACCGGCAGAGTATGACAAAAAATGTACAAAATTTTATGCACTAAAAATTAAGAAAAAAATTATTTCATTTTCTTTTAAATAGTATATACTAGATAATCATGTGGTTTCATTAGTCATAGGTCAGTAAGGAGAAAGAAAGCATGAAAATAAAAAGTGTTATCGGGGTGCTTTGTGCGGGACTTCTGCTTGGCGGATGTGCACAGACGTCCAATTCTTCAAAGTTTACGGGAGAAAAAAATACGCAGCCGGACTATCAGAGTAATCTGAATATAATCAGTCCCCAGGCGTACAGCAGCATAAATGATTTGAATCTGGCACCGGGAACTTACATATCGATCATCGGAAAGGGAAAAGATTCGGCTTATTGGAAAACGGTTAAGAAAGGCGCGGAGCAGGCCGCCGAGGATCTGAATGAAAAGCTGGGCTATACCGGCAATGATAAGATCAAGGTGATCTACAGTGCGCCGGACACGACGGAAAATATAGATCAGCAGGTCAATCTTCTGGACGAAGAGTTGAACCGCTATCCGGATGCGGTGGGCATTGCCTGCATCGATGCAGCAGCATATACTACGCAGTTCGACCAGGCAGAGGAAAACGGTATCCCGTTAGTGGCCTTTGATTCCGGAAATGATTACAAGGATATTCTGTGTATCAGTAAGACCAACAATCAGGAGGCGGCAGCCACCGGAGCGTCTAAATTGTGCGATGAATTGGGAAACAAGGGAAAGATCTTAGTGCTGGCTTCTAATTCCAATTCTTCCAGCGTGATGGAACGAGTAGCCGGAATCCGTCAGGAGCTGGAATCCCATCCGGACGTTGAGATCTCGAAGGAATTGTATTATGACCAGATTGACGAAATGAAAAAGGCGATGGCAGACGAACTTTGTCAGGAACAGGAGCAAAAGAAAGCGGAAGAAAAGGCTGCAGAGGATCCGGAGAGCGCAGACAATGCTTCTGATGAAGAAGAAAATGCGGAAGATGATACGGAAGATCAGATCGATCCGGCGGATATCACCGATGTAGAGGTTTTGGAATATTATCTGGAAAAAGATAAAGAGATCACCGGGATCTACGCAGTGGATGAAAGTTCCGTAGACTGGGCGATGCAGGCAAAGGAAAACATGCTGTCAGATGAAAACTTGAAGCTGGTGGGCTTTGATGCCGGGAAAGAGCATTTGAAAGCACTGGAAGATGAAAAGATCGACGGTCTGGTTGTACAGAACCCCTTCGGTATGGGTTACGCAGCTGTAGTATCAGCGGCAAGAGCGATCCTGGGGATCGGAAACGAAGCGGTAGTAGATACCGGATATGTGTGGGTGACCAGAGATAATCTGGATACCGAGTCGATCCAGAAAGTGCTGTATGAATAAAAAATACAGAAGCAGTCAGCAGGCTTGGAGAGGAGGCTTGTTGTCATAGAAAAAGAGAGTGCAAGGAACGAAACCTTTTATGGGAGGTATCGCTGCCTTGCACTTTTTGTATGGCGACGAGGAAAACTCGCAGAGCGTGTTTTACCGCTGTTATATGGCGACGAGGAAAACTCGCAAAGCGTGTTTTACCGCTGATACTATGCTTTACTGAGTGAGAAAATAAATTCGGTGCCGACGCCTTCGGTACTGACCACGTTGATGTGCTCGTCGTGGGCCTGGATGGCTTCTTTTACGATGGATAGGCCAAGGCCGGTGCCTTTTTTGTCTTTTCCGCGGGAAAGATCCGTTTTGTAAAAACGTTCCCAGATTTTGCCCAGATCCTTTTTAGCAATGCCGCAGCCGGAATCCCGGACGGAGATATAATATTTTTCGTTCTTTTCACTGACTTCGATGACGACGGAAGACTCCGGTTCACTGAACTTGATAGCGTTGTCCAAAAGATTGTAGAGCACTTGCTGGATCCTGCTGGAGTCTGCGTGTACCAAAGCCGGTTTCGGAAGGAACAGCATCTCGATGGAAATGTGGTTTTTGGTACAGATACCTTCAAAAGAACCTGCAGTGGTCTTGATGACGTCCTGAATGTCAAAATCGGTCTGGTTCAAAAGCAGGTCTTTGGTGTCGTATTCGTTCAAAAGCAATAGGTCTTTGGTAAGTTC
The DNA here is from genome assembly GCA_934418295.1 of uncultured Mediterraneibacter sp. Taxonomy (GTDB): domain Bacteria; phylum Bacillota; class Clostridia; order Lachnospirales; family Lachnospiraceae; genus Mediterraneibacter_A. The sequence continues at coordinate 8,097 of CAKRWZ010000016.1, read as the reverse complement.
GGTCAGGCGGTCTGTTTCGTAGGAAATGATGCCCAGATATTTGTCCTGCATCTCCGGCGGAATAGTGCCGTCTGCGATGGCTTCCACATAGCCTTTGATGGAAGTCAGTGGAGAGCGGAAATCGTGGGACACGTTGGCAATGAAATTTTTCTGATAATCCTTCATATCCCGCAGCTGTGCGGCCATATAGTTGAGGGAAGCGGAAAGATAACCTACTTCGTCCTGGGTCTGTACGGGAATCTCATAATCCAAATTTCCCGAAGCGTATTGGGTGGCTCCGGCCGTCACGTTTTGCAGCGGACGGATGACCAGGAAATGGATGCCGATCAAAATGGAAAAGGAGAGAATATAGATCACAGCCAAGGAAATGTAAACAGGCCCCATCAAAGCAGATTTGGTCTCCTCCAGCACTCTGACCGGTTTGTGGATCAGGAAATATCCTTTTGTATAAAAACCGCGGGTGACCGGCGCGATGACGGTCAAAACGGTCTCTGAAAAGTAATTATGATAGTTTCCGACAAGATATTGTTGGCTTCCAACCTCTGCCGGGTCAAAATCTTGTATTTCCGGAGGAGCCGCATTGTTGTCATAGGAAACGGCCATGATGATATCGCCGTTTTCATCGACAAACCACACGGAAGCATCCAGATACGCCTGCATTGCTTTTAGCTGAGTGCGGACTTCCGTCAGGGTAGTGTCGCCGTAAAAGTATTCCGGCAGATAGTTGGAGGCAAAAAGACTGGCCTCCTGATACAGATCTGTGGAGGTTTCTTTTTCCAGTTGGTTCATGACCATCTGGTCTGTCAGGATACTGGTGGTGAACAGACAGAGAAAGCCGAACACAACATAGAGAAGAATAAATTTTAAATGCAAAGTACTTCGCATGGTGTGACTCCTCGTTATTCAACCTTAAATTTGTAGCCGATGCCCCAGACGGTACCCAGGCTCCAGGTCGGATGATCTTTGATCTTTTCCCGAAGGCGCTTGATATGCACGTCTACGGTGCGGGTGTCTCCGATATATTCATAGCCCCAGATCTGGTCCAGAAGCTGTTCCCTTGTAAAAACCTGATTCGGGGAAGAGGCCAGAAAATACAGCAGTTCCAATTCCTTTGGCGGCATGTCCACGACCACGCCGTCACATACCACAGAATAGTTGGTAAGGTTGATAGACAGATTTTCATATTCGACGCATTTTACCTTTTCAGCTTCCGGCTCGGCGCTCTTGCCGGTCTGATAACGGCGGAGCACGGCTTTTACCCGCGCTACCAATTCTTTGGAATCGAAAGGTTTGATCATATAGTCATCAGCGCCCATTTCCAGGCCCAGTACCTTGTCAAACACTTCGCCTTTTGCAGAAAGCATGATGATAGGCGTGTCGGATTTGGCGCGAATCTCCCGGCAGATCTGGTAGCCGTCGATGCCGGGGAGCATCAGGTCCAAAAGGATCAGGTTGGGCTGGTAGGTGTCGAAGGTGCGCAGGGCTTCTTCGCCGCTGAAAACCATTTTCGTATCGTAGCATTCCTTCAGAAGATATAAGGAAATCAATTCGGCTATATTTTCATCGTCATCGACAATAAGGATTTTTTGTTTTTGCATGCTCGATGTCCTCCTTGGAGCGTTCACAGAAGTTGCGGTTGCTATTTGAATTCTACGATGGTAACGCCGGCATCTCCTTCACCGAATTCACCGAGGCGGAAGGATTTTACGTGCTTTTGGCGGCGCAGATACTGATGGATGCCCTTGCGGAGAGCACCGGTTCCTTTACCGTGTACGATCCGGACGGAACTTAAATGAGAAAGATAGGCGTCATCCAGATATTTGTCCAGCTCTGCCACGGCCTCATCCACCGTTTTTCCAAGCAGATTGATCTCGGGACTTACGGAAAGGGCCTTGCTCATCTTCATCTTGCCGCTGGAAGTCCGACGCATGTTTTTGGCAGAATAAGAAGCAGGTTCGTCCAGAAGCTCCAGATCCGTGATCGGCACCTGGGAACGCAGGATCCCCATCTGTACGGAGACGTTGCCCTTTGAATCCGGCAGAGAATGCAGGATCCCGTTTAAATTCATGCTCAGGACACGGACGGAATCACCGACCTTGAAATCACTGGCTTTATACTGCTTTTTCGGCTTTTTGACGCCCAGATCGGAAGGCGCGGAAGTCTTTTCGATCTTTTTGCGCAGACGTTCCCGTTCCTTTTCCATCTCTGCGGCAGAAATGTTTTCTTTGCCAAATTTGCGGAAATTGCGGATTGTCTCATCGGCCACGCTTTTGGCATCCCGAAGGATTGCGTTGGCTTCCTCCCGGGCTTTTTGCAGGATCTTTTCTCTTTGTTCTTCCAATTTTTCCTGCTTTTGCCGGGTCTGGGATTTGAGGCGCTCGATCTCTCGTTTGTAGGAAGAAATTTCTTCCTGTTCTTTTTCCATGGTGCGTTTGCTGGTCTCCAGATCGCTCAAAAGTTCTTCGAAAGAAATATTTTGTTCACTCAGACGGCGCCGGGCATCTTCGATGATGTGCTCCGACAGGCCAAGCTTCCCGGAAATGGCAAAGGCGTTACTCTTGCCGGGGATCCCGATCAGCAGACGGTAAGTCGGCCGCAGGCTGTCTGTGTCAAATTCGCAGCAGGCATTTTCCACACCGGGCGTAGAAAGGGCAAAGACCTTCAGCTCGCTGTAATGGGTGGTGGCCATGGTGCGGATCCCGCGCTCATGCAGGTAGGACAGGATGGACATGGCCAGGGCAGCTCCTTCGGTAGGATCCGTTCCGGCGCCAAGTTCATCGAAAAGCACCAAAGAGTGCTCATCCACCTGGTTGAGGAAAGAAACGATATTGGTCATATGGGAAGAGAACGTACTCAGGCTTTGCTCGATACTCTGCTCGTCTCCAATATCTGCAAATACGCTGCGGAAGACGGTCAGCTCGCTTCGGTCGGCTGCAGGAATGTGCAGACCAGACTGTCCCATCAGGGTGAAGAGGCCGACGGTTTTCAGGCTGACGGTTTTTCCTCCGGTATTGGGTCCGGTAATGATCAGCAGGTCGAAAGTATCACCGAGGACCGGGCTGATGGGAACCACATGCTTTGGATTGAGAAGCGGATGGCGGCCCTCCCGGATCCGGATCCGGCCTTCGATATTGAAAACGGGTTTGCTGGCACGCATGGACAAAGCCAGAGCGCCCCGGGCAAAAATAAAATCCAGATCGGTCAGAATGCGGTAATCTGAGCGGATCTCCGGTACGTGTGCGGCGGCTTTTTCACTCAGATCCGCCAAAATGACCTGGATCTCTTCCTTTTCTTTGGCAAATAATTCTTTCAGGTCGTTATTCAGCTTCACGACAGCCATAGGCTCGATGAACAAAGTGGAACCGGTGGAAGACTGATCGTGGATCATTCCTTGCACCTGACTGCGGTATTCGGCTTTGACGGGAAGACAATAACGGTCTCCGCGCATGGTGATGATGGGATCCTGCAGATAAGTGCGCAGGGATCCGTTTACAAGACTGTTCAATGTGGTGTGTATCCGGCCGTTCATAGCGGCAATGGCGCGGCGGATCCGCTTCAATTCCGCACTGGCGTCATCGCTGATCTCCTCGGGACTTAAAATGCATTGGTCGATCTCCGTGTATAAGACAGGAACAGGCTCCAGCTGCTGAAAATAGCTGTCCAGGCAATCGGCTTCTTCTTCCGTTGTATCACGGTGCCCGTAAGAAACAGCTCTGGCTGCAGTGCGGAGAGTCCCTGCGATGCGGAGGAGCTCTTCTGCAGAAAGACTGGCGCCGATTTCCAGGCGTTTCAACGAAGCTTCCGTGGGAAGCACGTCAGAAAAGGACAGGTGCCCGTTTTGGACAATCCGGGTAAAGGCAGCTGCTGTCTGCTCCTGGGCGGTCTCGATGGGACCCAGCTCTGTCATGGGCTTTAAGGTACGGCATAACAGCTTTCCGCGTTCGGAAGAAGCGTTGGCCGTAAGCAAATCTATAATCTTATGAAATTCCAGTTTCTGTAAAGTTTTTTGATTCATATTGCGCTCCATTGGTTCATTTAAGATGGTTTCATTTTACCTTATTCTAATAGGAAAGAAAAGAATAAATATTGAACAATCTGAAAGAATCATTTATACTGTAGACACGGAGCAGATGTATTTAAAATCCAGGAAATACAAGGGAGAAAAGCGCAAATGGAAGTGAAAGAAGATCCCAAAATCGAAACAGAATCTTCGGAAGAAAAATTTTCTTTTTTGCAGGAAACCATCAAGAAAGAACCGGTGTCCAAAAAGAAATTGTTCAAAAAAATCCTTTTGCTCGTACTGGGCGGAATTTTGTTCGGCGCAGCTGCGTGCCTGGGCTTCTATGCGCTAAAACCTTGGGCAACGAGCTGGTTTCAGGGACGGGTACATCGGATCTCTATCCCGGAAGATGCGGAAAATACAGAGGACGGGCAGGAAAACCACGAACCGGTTGGCGATGTGGCAGAGTCTGCCGCTGATTATGAAACAACTCTGCGCAATCTGTATCAGGTGGCAGTGGAAGCAGAACGAAGCGTTGTGACCATCCGGGAGACAGAGACGGATCTGGAATTTTTGACGGAAGACGGTCAGGAGGAAAGCGTTTCCGGTGTGATCATTGCCGACAATGGACGGGAGATCCTGGTGCTGGGAAGCAATCGGCTTTGCAGAGGACAGGAAAGTTGGACCGTGCAGTTCGTTGACGGAAAAGTTTACAAAGCGTCTCTGAAAAAACAGGACAAAACGAAAGGGCTGGCAGTGTTTGCGGTAGACCGCAGCAAGATGGACAGCGAGACCTGGGAAAATATGAAGATTGCTTCGCTTGGAAATTCCAATATCCAAGGAAGAGGAAGTGCGGTATTTGCACTTGGAAATATGTTTGGTTATCCGGGCGGCGTCAGCTGCGGGATGATCAGTTCCGTGAAACAGGAAATGTATCTGGCGGACGGAAGCTATGAGGTTTTGGCGACGGATATCCCGGCAGAAAAAGGCGGCACCGGTATTTTGTTCAATATAGACGGAGAAGTGATCGGTCTGATGGTACCGGAGATCTGGCCGGACAACGGCGGAAATCTGGTAAACGCCTGTGCCATTTCGGCCATGAAGCCTTCTATTGAACGGCTTTCCAACGGCGAAAGCGTTCCTTATGTGGGGATCCGCGGAGTGATGGCAGACGGAAAAGATGCGGAAGAGCAAGGGATCGCCAAAGGCCTTTATGTGCAAAAGGTGGAGGCAGATTCTCCGGCTATGATGGCCGGGATCCAAAGCGGTGACGTTTTGACAGTGGTTGACGGCATCAAACTGACAGAATTTAAAGTATATCAGAAACTCCTGCAGGAATGTGAAGCGGGAGAATCTATAAAAATCAAAGGTTGCCGGAAAGGCAACGATGGCTATGTAGATATCGAATACAATGTAACCATCGGCAGCAATGAGTAGGAGAGAGGAAAGTATGTTGTATATTAAAGACTTACATGAAGGAGACACCATTCGAACCATTTATCTTTGCAAAATGAAACGGTCGGCAGAAACAAGAAACGGCCGTCCTTATGATAATCTGCTGCTTCAGGATAAAACCGGAGTGCTGGACGGAAAAGTCTGGGATCCCAATTCACAGGGCATCTCCGATTATTCTGAAAAGGATTTTGTGGAAGTGTACGGTGAAGTCGTGACATTTAACGGAAACTTGCAGCTGAACATCCGGCAGCTCCACAGAGCCCAGGAAGGAGAATACAATCCGGCAGATTATATGCCGACCACAGAAAAGAGTGTGGAGAGCATGTATGAGGCACTTTTGAGCTACATTGCCCAGGTGAAAAATCCGTGGCTCCGCCAGGGAATGGAATATTATTTCGTAAAAGACGAGGCATTTATCGCATCCTTTAAAGGTCATTCCGCAGCGAAAAGCGTACATCACGGCTTTGCAGGCGGCTTGTTGGAGCATACCTTAAGCGTCGTCAAAATGTGTGAATACCTGGCAAATACCTATCCGATCCTGAACCGGGATCTGCTCTATGCATCTGCGATCTGCCATGACATCGGCAAGACAAAAGAATTGTCCCTTTTCCCGGATAATGATTATACAGATGACGGGCAGTTGATCGGGCACATCGTTATCGGCGTGGAAATGCTGGATGATGCCATCCGTTCCATCCCGGATTTTCCGGTAAAGACGGCAAACGAATGGAAGCACTGCATTATCGCCCACCACGGCGAGCTGGAATACGGTTCTCCCAAAAAGCCGGCGCTGGCAGAAGCCGTTGCGCTGAACCTGGCGGACAATACCGACGCAAAGCTTCAGACGCTGACAGAGATCTTCAAAGGAAAAGATACAGACGAGTGGTTGGGGTACAACCGGTTGTTTGAATCCAACCTGCGAAGAACAACCTGTTGATGAGCTGTGGGAGGTCGGTTTGCGGAAAGATGATCTGAGAAAAGAAGACCTGCGGAAAACTGGCTTGCAGAAAGTTGGCTTACAAAAAACGGAGAACACATATATGCAAAAAAACGAACTGGTAGAAGTAACAATTGAAGATATCGGTGTAAATGGAGAGGGTATAGGCAAAGTAAATGGCTATACCCTATTTATTAAGGATGGAATCATCGGAGACCGGGTGGAAGCAAAAGTGATAAAGACCAAAAAGAATTACGGTTATGCCCGTTTGATGCGGGTGCTTCAACCCTCCCCGGACCGCAGGGAACCGGTCTGTCCGTTTGCCCGCAGCTGCGGCGGCTGCCAGATCCAGGAAATGACCTATGAAAGACAGCTGCAATTTAAGCAGGAAAAAGTGAAAAATAATCTGGAGCGCATCGGCGGCTTTGCGCCGGAACAGCTGGAAGCCGTAACACAGCCCATCGTGGGAATGGAAGAGCCTTTTCACTATCGGAATAAAGCACAGTTTCCTTTCGGGAAAGACCGAAACGGCGAAATCGTGACCGGCTTTTATGCAGGGCGGACTCACAGTATCATTGCCAATACCGACTGTGCTCTGGGTGTGCCGGAAAATCAGAAAATCCTGGAAATGATTTTAACATTTATGAAAAAACAAAACCTGGCGCCTTACGACGAGACAACCGGAACCGGGCTGCTGCGCCACGTATTGATCCGGTACGGCTTTCGTACCAAAGAGCTTATGGTCTGTCTGGTGCTGAACCGAAAAAAAGCGAAAGGTCAATGGTTCTCGGGACAAGAGCAGCTGGCAGAAGCATTGCAGCAGATCCCGGGGATGACCAGCATTACCGTAAGCCCCAATACCAGCCGCAACAATGTGATCATGGGAGAGTCCTTTGAAGTGATTTGGGGGCAAGGGTTCATTACCGATTTTATCGGAGAGACCCGTTATCAGATCTCACCCCTGTCCTTTTATCAAGTCAATCCGATCCAGACAGAAAAGCTGTACGGCCTGGCACTGGAATATGCAGACCTGACCGGAACAGAGACCGTTTGGGATCTCTACTGCGGCATCGGCACCATTTCCCTTTTCCTGGCACGCAAAGCAAAACAAGTCTACGGCGTAGAGATCGTGCCTCAGGCCATTGAAGACGCAAAGAATAACGCAAAGATCAACGGAATCGAAAATGCAGAATTTTACGTGGGAAAGGCAGAAGAAATCCTGCCGGACTATTATCAGAAATACGCCCGGGAACATCCGGGGCAGCAAGCTCATGCAGATGTGATCGTAGTAGACCCGCCACGAAAAGGGTGCGACGCAGCCCTGCTGGAGACCATCGTAAAAATGGCGCCGGAAAAAGTGGTTTACGTCAGCTGCGATTCCGCCACACTGGCGAGGGATTTGAAGTATCTGTGTGAAAATGGGTACAAACTGAAAAAAGTACGGGCGGTAGATCAATTCCCCAATACGGTTCATGTGGAGACGGCATGTTTATTGTCCAAACTCCACGAAGCGAAGCATAATGATGGGATGAAGGTATCTAATCTGTATATTGCACAGATAAAGCAGAAGCATGGAATTATAGAGAGAGAGAACTACAATAAGCCAAAACCTGAGAAGGACGGACAGTCGGAATGCCCAAAAGAAAAAGAAATAGCGATTGAAGAGGCGTTGAAGTATTTTCAGATGATTCCAAGTGAATCATAG